>CAYUCH010000032.1:0-33345 GCA_964443295.1 uncultured Desulfobulbia bacterium
AACGTCGCTTAAATGAATTTTTCTGAAACACCAGATTTGACTATAACTCCCAATTTAATATTTCCTTTTTATTTTGGAAATCGTGACTTCAAAGAATGATAACGATACTTACATAGAATACTTAAAACATATGTCGTAATAGCTTTACATTTAATCCTATCAATAGCATGCAATTCCCATGCCTGTCAAAGATATAATCTGAATATATTGACATGTTAGGTAGTTGTGTTGGTAGGTAAGGAATTGATTAGATAGTAATTTGTTCGCTTTCCCGGAATCTGGACTGTTTTCCGGAAAAACATAACGACAAATAGGAATGATTCGCAGCTGGTGATTTAACTTTCAGCACTAAATCAATATAGTTATTGTACATGAGATGTTTCTTTGAACTAGATATTCAGTTTATTTTTAAATGATCAAACGATTTCAAATCTGTATACAAATTACTAGCAGACTCTTTTGAATAGGCAGGTTTGGTGGGCCAATTGCTTGAAATGTTTTGATCACTCAATGGATGGATCTTCAATATTTTTCACCGCCAATTCCATATAGGAAAAATAATTTGGCAGTATTTTTGATGGTACTTTTAAATAACTAATCATGAACTCTCCCTGTTTATAAGGCACGCAAGCCACAATTCGATGGAGGCTGTCTCCACCTAACCGCATGTAATAAAAAACTTGCACCAGCATTTAGTTAGATGTTAATTGTTTTGCCACATATACTCATAATTATGGACAGACAATTGGCACAATAAAACTGATCCAAATCTTTTTCGAGTTTCACTCCTAGAAGCACAGCGTGTTGACAACAGATATACAAGCTCGTATACTGATTATATATACAATTTGAGGTGATATTATGGCACATGTTGCAACCCGCACAGCACCAATAAACATTCGCGCGAAACAGGAACAGCGAGATTTGATTGATAAAGCTGCTGCTACCTTACACAAAAACCGAACCGATTTTATGCTTGAGGCAGCTTGTCGTGAAGCTGAAAATGTCTTAATTGATCACAGGCTTTTTCAACTAGATAGTGACGCGTTTACCGCTTTCCAGGCTGCGCTGGATTCGCCTGTAACTGACAATCCCGCTCTCCAAGAGCTATTGGCAAGTAAGGCTCCATGGGAAAAGTAACTGAGCCACGACCAATCTCGTCAGAGTACAAAGTCAGCAATTTTGATTGCGGAATAGACTCTCTCAATGATTGGCTCAGGAGGCATGCACTTAAAAACGAAGCAACAGGAGCTTCCCGAACCTTTGTGGTCTGCGATAAAGATGAGATCATTGGATACTATGCTTTAGCCACAGGGAGTATTGCTCAACAACAAGCCCCCGGAAAAATCAAACGAAGAATGCCAGATCCCATACCAGTCATGATTCTTGGACGTCTTGCGGTAGACAACCGTTGGCAATCACATGGTATAGGAAAAGGATTACTAAAAAATGCTTTGTTGCGTACCTTGACTGTCTCCGGCCAGGTGGGTATTCGTGCTGTACTGGTTCATGCTTTGTCAGAGGATGCAAAAGCTTTTTATCTTCGCCACGGTTTTTCTGAATCACCGGTTGATCCATTTATACTCATGTTGAACGTGAAAGAGATTCAACGCTATTTCCAAAAAACAAGATAAACACATCATATTACTGATGATAAGAATGACACTTTTATAGCAAAGTACAGAGAATGATCCTTGTTTTGTGGGCTTTTCAAACCACAATCTAATGAAGACTATCTCTCTCAGAACCAGCTAGAAAAACGGCCAAGGCTTTGAGTTCGGCAGAAGTAAGTTTTTCATATGAAGGCATTCTGGCCCGTGAATTAATTTTGGATGGATTTTTGATGTACTGTTGAATTTCCTCTTGGTTCATTCGGGCTCCAACCGCGGTAAGATCAGGCCCCATATTCCCGCCATTTCCCTGAAAACTGTGGCATCCCTGGCAACCTTTTTCCATGAAAAGAACTGCCCCATTAGAAAAACACCCTGAAAGCACAAGACAGATGCACGGCAAAAAGATGTAAAAATACTTTCCCATTGTTGGCATTCTTCGCTTATATTTCTTTAGGATGTATTCTTATCAAATAGTGACTGTGTACACAGGAAGGATACACCACCATGCATGAGATGTCTCTCGCAATGAATATTATTGATCTAACCTCTGCCAGGGCCCGGCAAGAGGGATCTGAAAAGATTCTTGCAGTGGAACTGGAGGTGGGCACCATGGCAGGCGTCATGGTGGAATCCCTTGAATTTTGTTTTGAAGCTGCCTCAAAAAATACTCTTGCGGCAGGCGCTCAACTCACCATCCATTCCGTGGAAGCCCAAGGACAATGCCCAATGTGTAAAGCCCATTTCGCTGTGCAATCCATGACCGATGGCTGTCCCGAATGTGGTGAGATGATGATTCATATTTCCGGGGGGCGAGACCTGAAAGTAAGGTCAATTACCCTGGATTAGCCCTTCGGGCAGTGAAAAGTGTAGAGTGAAAAAGGATCAATCAAAAAACATAAGGGTAAACTATGTGTGATTCCTGTGGATGCAGTCAGCCTGATGATGCCGTAACTATCTCCAGGCCAGGAACAAATGAGGAAAAACCTGCTGAGGGTAGAGTTATTCAAGTCCAGGAAGATATTCTTGGAAAAAATAACCATTTAGCCCAGCACAATAGAGAGCACTTGGAAAAAAAACGAATTCTGGCACTGAACCTTCTCTCATCACCAGGGTCTGGGAAAACCACCCTTCTTGAAGAAACTATTAAACATCTAAAAGATGCAGTTCACATGGCCGTTATTGAAGGTGATCAACAAACCCTGAATGATGCAGAGCGCATTGAATCTACCGGGGTGGATGTTGTGCAGGTGAACACCGGGGCTGGCTGCCATCTCGATGCGGACATGATCCATCACGCCATACATGAAATTGAGCCCAAAGAGGACTCCATTCTTTTCATTGAAAATGTCGGCAACCTGGTGTGCCCTGCCATGTTTGACCTGGGTGAGGCCATGAAAGTGGTGATCATAAGTGTCACTGAGGGCGAAGATAAGCCAATCAAGTATCCCTACATGTTCCGGGAAGCAGATCTTTGCGTCATTACCAAAACAGATCTTCTGCCATATCTGGATTTTGACCTTGAACAGTGTAAAAAATATGCAACATCTGTGAAGCCGGACCTCGAGTTTTTCGAAGTTTCCGCCAAGGACGGTAACGGACTGGATGACTGGTGTTCTTGGGTAGTGGAGTCCCATAAAAAGGCATTCCAATAATAAATTATGGCTTCCATAAGGCGTCGTTTTACAGTTCGCGGCATTGTGCAGGGGGTTGGGTTTCGACCCTTTATATATCGAATTGCCACTGAACATGATCTGAAGGGTTTTGTATCCAATACTTCTGATGGAGTGGTCATAGAGGCCGAAGGATCATTGCCGGATCTGGATACTTTCGAGGATAATATTCACAACAATGCGCCCAACCTTGCTTCAATCTCTGAAGTTGAAGTGGAAGCGCTTCACCTGACCGGTGACCCTACCTTTGAGATTCAAGCCTCCTCAGAGACAGGCTCCATGGCCACCTTGATTTCACCCGATATTTCCACGTGCCGGGACTGTCTTGCTGAATTCCTCGACTCAAGCGACCGACGCTTTCTTTACCCCTTTATTAATTGTACCCAGTGTGGTCCACGCTACACCATCACAGAAAATATCCCCTATGATCGACCCTTTACCACCATGCAGCATTTTATCATGTGTCCCGCATGTCAGGCCGAATATGAGGATCCCGACACCCGCCGGTTCCATGCCCAACCAAATGCCTGTCACGATTGTGGGCCGCAACTGGACCTATTGGATCCGGACGGAGTGTCTCTGGTCCAAAAAAGAGCCGCCGCTTACCTAGCTGCCGAAGAAATGGGTAAAGGAAAAATTGTGGCGGTCAAGGGGCTGGGCGGTTTTCACCTGGCGGTGGATGCCACAAACCAGGAGGCGGTGGAACGTCTGCGCAAGCGTAAAGGTCGGGAGATGAAGCCTTTTGCAGTCATGGCCGCCGACCTGGAAATTGCTAAAAAGCTTTGCCGTTTAACCCGTGAAGAAGAAGCTCTCCTGACGTCCTCCGCTGCTCCGATTGTCCTGGCCCCAAAGAGAAAAAATCCTGGTATTGCTAAGGCAGTTGCTCCCAACAATGATTTACTTGGTGTTATGCTTCCTTATACTCCACTGCACCAGCTCCTCTTCAGAGAAGACTTGGCAAATCTGGTAATGACTTCGGCAAATTTCTCTGAAGAGCCTCTCTGCACTGACAATGATGAGGCCATACAACGTCTTGGAAATATTGCCGACCTGTTTCTAGTTCATGATCGGGACATATTCATTCCTAATGATGATTCTGTGGTCACCCGGCTCGCTGGCCATGATCGCCCAATAAGAAGAAGCAGAGGTTATGTGCCTCGTCCACTTCATTTATCAACACAAGGTCCTCCCGTACTGGCTGTTGGTGCGGAACTGAAAAACAATATCTGCCTTTTAAAAGAAGACCAGGCCTTTGTCAGTCAACACATGGGAGACCTGAAAAATTTAGAGGGGTATGAATTATTTAGAAAAACTATTCGACACCTCACCACCATTTTTTCAACAGAACCGCAGCTGGTCGTCCATGATCTACACCCAGATTATTTATCAAGCAAATGGGCCCTTGAAGAGCAACCCGTCCCAACCCTTGCTGTGCAACACCACCACGCCCATCTGGCAGCCTGTTTAGCGGAAAACAATCATGATGAGCCGGTCATTGGTCTCTTGATGGATGGAACCGGCTTGGGCACTGATGGTACCATTTGGGGAGGAGAAGTCTTCATCGGTGACTGCACAGAATACAAACGCTATGCTTCCCTGGCCCCCATGCCATTACCCGGTGGAGATATTGCGGTCAAAGAACCATGGCGGGCTGCTTTAGGATACCTGTTTGCCGAATTTGGTGAAAGAATTCCAGATTTGCCATTTTTACGCAATCATCACGAAAAGGACCAGGTTCTCGAAATTCTTTCCAAAGATCTGAATTGTCCCAAAACCACAAGCTGCGGGCGTTTATTTGACGCGGTAGCTGCCATGTGTGGAGGCTGCCAAACAATACATTATGAAGGGCAGGCAGCAATCGAATTTATGCAGGCAGGCGGTCATGCGGTTGGTCGCCCCTTTGCCCATGACATTGTAAAAAGTGATGATCGTCTTAGCCTCTCTCTTGGCCCACTTATTCGTGATGTGGCAAGGGCAGTACAACGCAACGAAGGTATAGAAAAAATAAGCTGCCGTTTCCATCTGGCCATGGTCCAGTTCTTATTAAAGACTGCAATTCAGGCCAAATTAGAGACCGGCATCAGTACTGTTGCCCTTTCAGGTGGAGTTTTTCAAAACCGGGTCCTCTTTTCCGCCTTACTGGAAGCACTGCAGAGAGAAGGATTTCAAGTACTCACCCACACCCTTTTACCGACCAATGATGGTTGTATTTCATTTGGACAGGCTATAATTGGCAGACGGACTCTACAAGACCGACAATGAAGGCTTGCCATGGAGCCAAAGGAAGGGTAATTTTTAGAGTGAAGAGTGAAAAAGGGTAGAATTTAAATAAATCTTCGTCAACCCTATTAGCCTTCAGCCTATCTACCTAAAAAGGAATACATATGTGTCTGGCAGTTCCTGGTAAGGTCATTGAAATCACAGAAGAAGGCGGCTTAAAAATGGGTCGCATTGACTATAATGGCACGGTAAATTCCACCTGCCTTGAATTGGTGCCGGATATTGAGGTAGGCCAATACACCGTGGTCCATGCCGGATTTGCTCTTTCTATCATCAATGAAGAAGAAGCCCAGAAAAGCCTGGATGCCTGGGCTGAACTCCTTGATGCTGCAGGCGTTGACGGAGGCGACATTATACCTGCTCACAAAAAACAATCAGACCAATAAGATGCGTTTCCTTGACGAATATCGCGATCCTGAAATGGCCAAAAAACTGCTGGCCAAGATCCACGCCACTGTCACCAAACCGTGGGTGATTATGGAGATCTGCGGCGGCCAGACCCATGCCATCATGAAAAACGGTATCGACCAGCTCCTGCCACCGGAAATCGAATTGGTCCATGGCCCTGGATGCCCTGTCTGTGTTACTCCTCTTGAAAAAATTGATCGGGCCATTGCCATTGCCCAACAGCCTGACGTGATTTTAACTAGCTTCGGGGATATGCTGCGGGTGCCGGGTAGTGAAAAAGATCTCTTCATGGCCCAGGCCGAAGGGGCCGATGTCCGGATGGTCTATTCTCCATTGGAGGCCGTGAAAACCGCCCGGGAAAACCCCGATAAACAGGTAGTCTTTTTCGCGGTGGGTTTTGAAACTACTGCCCCGGGGAATGCCATGGCTATTGTCCAGGCAGCCCGGGAGAATCTGACAAATTTTTCAGAACTGGCCAGCCATGTTCTGGTTGTGCCGGCCATGCGTTTTCTTCTTTCTCAACCTGAGATCAGAGTGCAGGGATTTCTGGCTGCCGGGCACGTCTGCACAGTTATGGGCTGGAAGGACTATGAACCTCTTGCGGCGGAATTCCAGGTACCCATAGTTCCCACCGGTTTTGAACCGGTGGATATCCTGGAGGGCATTCTCATGGTGGTGGAACAACTTGAAAAAGGTATACACCAGGTGGAAAACCAATACATCCGTTCCGTTCGAAAAGAAGGCAATCCAGCGGCCCAAAAGACCATTGAGCTTGTTTTCGAAGTTTCCGATACCCAGTGGCGGGGCATCGGCCTGCTGCCGGCCTCAGGCCTTTCAATCCGCGATACTTTTGCCGCTTTTGACGCGGAGAAAAAATTCAACACCCAGGACATTACAGTTTCCGAGCCAGAACAATGCATCAGCGGCCTGATCATGCAAGGCATAGAGAAGCCACCGCATTGCAGTGTATTCGGCAATGAATGCACCCCAGAGCATCCATTGGGCGCCACTATGGTATCCAGCGAAGGTGCCTGCGCCGCTTACTATAAATATCAACAGGGAACCACCACATAGTGAGCGATCCTACTTCCTTTTCCTGTCCTCTACCGGTCATGGACCATGACCAGATTCAGCTGGCCCATGGCAGTGGTGGAAAATTATCCGCCGACCTCATTGACAAACTCTTTTTACCCATCTTTACCAACACCATTCTGGACTCCTTGGAAGACCAGGCCTCATTGGATCTGCCTCCGGGCCGGGTGGCCATGAGCACCGATACCTTTGTGGTAAACCCCCTGTTCTTCCCAGGTGGTTCCATTGGAGATTTGGCTATTAATGGTACCGTAAACGATGTAGCTATGAGTGGTGCCATCCCCCAATATCTTTCCGCCGCCTTTATCCTGGAAGAAGGGCTTGCCATGGCGGACCTGCAACGGGTCTTGTCAGACATGGGCAAGGCAGCAAAGGAAGCAGGGGTACAGATTGTCACCGGTGATACCAAGGTGGTTGAAAAGGGCGGGGTGGATAAAATTTTTATTAATACCACCGGCCTTGGGGTCATTCCTGACCATATTAACATTTCCGCCGGCCGCCTGGTGCCGGGAGATGCGATCATCGTTTCAGGTACTCTGGCTGACCACGGCATGGCCATTCTCACCACACGGAAAGGGCTTTCTTTTCAATCTCAAATTGAGAGTGACACAGCGCAGTTAGCTGGTCTTATCCAGGAGATGTTGAAAGTATGTCCTGATATACATGCCTTACGTGATCCCACCCGCGGAGGTGCGGCTGCCACCCTCAATGAATTTGCCCGCTCTTCCAAGGTGGGCATTGAACTTCTGGAAGAAAAAATTCCCGTGCGTCCCGAGGTCAAGGGGGCCTGTGAAGTTTTGGGGATTGACCCGCTCTTTGTGGCCAACGAAGGCAAACTCATTGCTTCTGTACCGGCTTCCCAGGCGGATAAAGTACTTAACGCCATGCAGAATCATCCCAAAGGGAAAAAATCTGTTATAATGGGCCATGTGGTTGACGAACATCCGGGTATGGTGACTCTGCAAACCACCATAGGAGCACGGCGTATTGTGGAAATGCCAGTAGCTGAACAATTACCGCGTATCTGTTAGATGTATTTATATAGACCTTACTTTCCGGAGCGAATTACGCTAGATTAACAGGCAATGGAAAAAATCAAGGGATACACACTAGAAGAAAAAATCGGCAAAGGGGGGATGGCCCTTGTCTACAGGGGAATCCAGACATCCCTTAACCGTCCCGTTGCCATCAAAGTCCTTTTAAAAAACTATCATCCCACCCAGAAGTCCTTGAACGGTTTAACCGTGAATCCCTGATTATCGCCCGCCTTACCAATCCCCACATAATCCATGTAATCGACCGTGGCATTACCAAGAGCGGGCAACCCTATTTTATTATGGAATATGTGGAGGGTACGGACCTTTCAGTATTGATTAAAAAGGGCGGACTGAACTTCAATCAGAAGCTTAACCTCTGTTTACAGATGTGCCGGGCATTTTCATATGCCCATAAAAACGGCGTCATTCACCGGGATATTAAGCCCTCCAATGTTCTCATCGACGCAGACGGCAATGTCAGAATTCTTGACTTTGGCATAGCGCAATTCTATGGCGATGACACCCAGGATATTGAGCATACTCAAGCTGGCACAATTATGGGAACTATGCCCTATATGTCGCCGGAGCAACAATATTCCGCAGGTGATGTTACAGCCTTGAGTGATCAATACTCATTCGGCATTTTGATGTATGAGCTTTTCACCGGCGAAAAACCGGTTGGACGATTCCGTTTACCATCTGAAATTGATCCAGATTTTCCGGAAGCTCTCGAAAACATTATTATGCGCTGCGTTGAGCTTGAGGCGGAAAGACGGTTTTCATCGATAGATGAAGTGAGAGAGCTTCTTTTAAAAATGCTACGCGGCGCGCATCTTGGCAGCACCCAACGCCAGGAGGCAAGCCAGGCCCTTTCAAGCATGGAAGGCTTTGCCCTCCTTGATGTTGTCAAGGAAGACGAATACGGCACGGTTTATCTATATGAAAACCGGCAGGACCACGAACTCCTGGTGATCAAGAAATGTTCCGATAATATTGCCGGTTTTGCCGAGGCCAAGAAATTGGGCCAGCTCAAACATAAACATATTGTCAACATTCTGGGTGCCTCTAAAAGTGAAAAGACTTTCATCATTGTCATGGAGTATCTCAGCGGTGGCAGTCTGAAAGATCGGCTGATAAAACCATTTGATCTGGATACATTTCTGCAGACTACTCGCCAAATCAGCGTTGGGCTCTCCTTTGCCCATAAAAACCAGATAGTCCACGGCAACCTCCGCCCCAGTAACATTCTGTTTTCTCAGTCAGGCCGAGTAAAAATAGCCGACTTTGGCCTGGAAGAGCATTACCCGCCCGAACGCCACATGAAAAACTGGTATAACCTCTTAAATATGCCACGCTCGGTGCGGGGTGATATCTTTGCAGCAGGGGTTATTTTTTACCAGATGCTCACCGGCGACTTACCAAAATGGTACGGTCGGGACCTCAATCCGCCGGAATGGTTCAAGAAACTCCCTAAACCTCTCCAGGATCTCATGGCCAACATGCTCATTGGCAAACGGGGCCCGGTGGACGGGAATTTTGAAGAAATTATCAAGACTCTTAGCGGTCTCATAGAACAGCGGGACAGGATTCGAAAAAAAGAAGAGGAGGCTGCCAAACGGGCCATTGAAAAAGTCCGGCGGGAAAAAGCTGCCCGTGAGGCACAAAAGCGACGACGATTTATCACTCTGATTGTATCAATTCTGCTTATCGCAGGAGCCCTTGAATACCTCTACCTCACGGACAATATCAAGCCATTGATTGATTTTGTTCAGGAAATCGGCGCAGAGATTGTGAAGCTTTTCAAGAGGTAAATCTCCTCTTTTCTTTTCTATTTTTAAGTATTTTGAATTGTCTTTTTACTTCTCCTCAAAAAATCACATGCACACCAAAGGCAGGGCCGGAGGTGTCGATGATGACGTCGGAGGGTGGTTCACGGTACTCATAATGCCACCATTGCCAGCCACCCCATATCGCAAATGAATCACAGAAAGAGTACGAAAGGGTGACTTTCGGTTCGTAGGACAGGGCAGAATCTTCCCATAAAGAGCAGGCTTTTATGGACATGGAGCCGGTGATATTATCCGAGAGTTTCGCGTCTGCCTGGAATTGAATCGTACCACCGGCGCTGGTGGTGCGAAATTCCCTGCGATTCCCTCCCGCAATGAGATCAAGATTCATGATGGTAGTGTTGAAACCGGTAAACAGATGCAGGTCCACATAGGGGGAATCAAGCAGGGTGAATTGAAATACAAGATTGCCGGAGATCAGAGTAAAATCCCCCTCCATGAAAATCGGACCTTGAATAGGTGGCTCTTCGATTGTAATTCGCTCATCTTCATTCAAATTCAACGGAGAGGTTCCTTCCGTACCATACACACTTGCCTGGACACCCAACCTGTCTGTAAATCGTTTTGAAACTATGACCGTTGGTCGGATGGTTGAATTATCAGTGAGCTCCACTGTTTTGTCTACCAAACACCCACTGAAGCATATTGCTGCAAAAAAGAGAAAGACAACTACCAGAAATCGAGTTAGCATTTTTGTTCCTTACTCAGCAACCTGACTCATTGCCTGGGACAGATCCTGAAGTTGATACGGCTTTACAATTGCTGCGCAGAAACCATAATCCTTGAAATTTGCCATGATTGGGTCATTGGAATACCCACTGGAAACAATGACCTTCGCGTGGGGATCAATTTTGAGGATTTCCTTGACTGCTTCTTTTCCGCCCATCCCACCGGGAATAGTCAGATCCATAATTGTTATTTCGAAAGGCCTGTCAGATTTCATCGCCTCCTTATATAAGACGAGTGCCTCCTCCCCATCTACGGCAGAAACGACTTCATGTCCCAATTTGGCCAGCATCCTCTGGATTACCGTTCTGACTATATCCTCATCGTCCATGGTCAGAATTTTCATTTGAGAGGATGTATTGCTCTCCGCCAGACACTCTTGTTCTTGTATTTCCGACTTATGTGAGGCAGGGAGATAAAGAGTGAAAGTACTGCCAGCACCAACTGTAGATTGTACTGAAATTTCACCATGATGCTTTGCAATTATAGATTGTGATATGGCCAGGCCCAGCCCACTTCCCTCCTGTCTTGTTGAAAAATACGGATCAAATATTTTTTCAACCACATTGGCTGGAATGCCAATGCCACTATCCTGTATGGCTATTTTCACGAATTCTCCGCCCTTGGATAGAGGCAATGTATTCGTGCCCTTAAAGGCAATATTCTCACAGGTTATCTTGATAGTTCCCCCTTCAGGCATTGAAAGGCTGGCATTAAGAACAATATTCTGGATGACCTGGCTCATCTGTGCCCTGTCAATATCCACCAGCCATAAATCTTCAGGGATTTCATAGCGACAGGCAACAGTGTCACCATGGAGGACAAATCCTGCTGAATCCTTGATAACTCTCTCCAGGGAAGATGTCTCTTTTACAGGTTCCCCCCCCCTTGGCAAAAGTCAATAGCTGCTGAGTCAGAGCTTTGGCTCTAATGGTTGCCTTTTCAGCTTCACAAAGAACCTCCTGGGTTTCACCTTTGATACTTTTATCAAATAATGCCAAGTTAATGCTGCCCAGTATGGCCGTTAAGATATTGTTGAAATCATGGGCTATACCGCCTGCCAGCAGGCCAATGGATTCCAATTTTTTAACTTTTAGCAAATTTTCTTCTGCTTTTTTACGAGCTTCAATATCTCGAACAACGGCAATAATATAGTCCTTTCCGTCGAATTCTGTGTGTTTGAGAGCCACTTCAACCCAGAATAATTCCTTGCTCTTTTTTTTCGCCCGCCACTCAAAAAATTGCGGACCTTGCGTAAGGGCAGCTCGGACTTTCTCTTCTGCCTCTTTTTGGGAATAAGGTGGTTTGCCGGCGCTTATGTCTCCAATTTCCAGAGGAGCGATCTCCTCATCGGAATATCCGAACATATCCAGCACTGCCTGATTGACTTCTAAGATTTTTCCTGTTGATGCTTCATGGATAAACATAGCATCGGTGGTGGAGTGGAAAATCTCCTGGTATTTTCGCTCGGTTTGTTTTCGTCCTTGGATTTGTTCGGCAAGGTCAAGGTTGATTTCCTGTAATTCTTTTGTCCGGTTCGCAACTTTATTTTCAAGACCTTCCTGGTGTATTCTCAGTTTGTTTTCCACATTTTTTCGGATATCTATTTCCTTTTCTTTTTCCAAGTCGGCCCAAATAGTCTGGGTATACGCTGCGTATATTTGCCATGATATTTTCAATAGACTGACAAAGAAAACCAGGAGCATTAATCCCATGGCATAGGTAATTTCAGTTCCTATGAAAAAGAGTCTGCCAATGAGAGGCAAAAGGGCAGGAATACTGAAAACAAGAAATGCATTGTGTATTGAAGCGGACGAAACAGAGGCGCCGGCGACCATCCCCCCAATAATAAAGGCGATGAATATTTGATGGGGAAAAGAGTTTTCAGGAAATAAAAAGAGAGCGGCCATCCCCCAGGTCAGGCCTGTCAAGGCCAGACCAAGCACAAAGATACGGCCCTCTCTTCTGGCCTGGGCATAGGTGCCAGGTGAAAAAAAATGCGAGTTAACGGCTCGTGCAGTAACGATGACCACAAGTGTTGCAAGCCAGATCACCAGTCGTGAAAGTGATACTTCATTCCTAAGGACAATTACCACAATAATGGAATTTATCAGATTGGCGAATAATATTGCCTTATAGTGGGCATTTGCATGCCCAACTAGTCTGATATAGAGTTTTTCATCATCGCTAGGTTTCATATATTCAGCAGTAGAAACAATGTTCCCCTGGCTGGTGTTTTCATTATTGGGCTGTCCTCTATAGTATAGGGAAAAAACAGACCATCAATCAAAGACTAATTCTTTATGCTCCCCTGACCGGTGATCTCGAGAACTGTGCGCCAAAGCTTGTCATTGGGATCGATATGCTTCCGTCTGCCAACCGAGGCTTCCATGGGTATGTGGAGAAAGTGATTATTCCAGTGGCCCACCAGCATCTTGGTCTTGCCTGCCATGCCGGCATGCACGGCATCACATCCAAGGAAACCACAGAACACACGGTCGCTGGCATTGGCTGGTATGTTCCGAATTGTGTAACTGGGGTCGATATATTTCAGGGAAATATCAATACCCTTATCTTTAAAATAAGAAACAATCTGTTCTTTCAGAAAGATACCGATATCTTTCAGGCGGACATTGCCGGATTCGTCCTGCTCATCATCCATGGATTCAAAGAATTTCTGCCCGGCACCTTCTGCCACCACGATCACCACATGTTTCCTGGATGAAATCCGTCTTTCCAAAGCAGCCAGGAATCCGTTTTCTCCATGGAGATCAAAGTCCACTTCAGGAACCAAAACAAAATTGACATCCTGCCGGGCCAGGGCAGCAGTTGCCGCTATATAGCCGGAATGCCGTCCCATGAGCTTGATGAGCGCGATGCCGTTTGGATAACCGGCCGCTTCATTATGGGCTCCCCGGATTGCCTGGCTCGCCACTTCAACTGCTGTATCAAAACCAAAGGAGCGGGACACCAGGTAGATATCATTATCAATGGTCTTGGGAATGCCAATGACACTGATCTTAAGATCTCTCCTCAATATTTCATCGGCAATGAGATTGGAGGCTTTTAGGGTGCCATCGCCACCACTCATAAAGAGAATACCGACATCCAGCTTCTCGAGATTATCGACAATTTTTTCCACATTCTGAGCACCACGTGATGAACCAAGAATTGAGCCACCCATGTCGAGGATGTTGAGCACCGACTCCGGGGTGAGACGCTGTATTTCATGGCCATAGTCCGGAATCAATCCCTGGAGACCAAAGGGAATTCCAAGAATATTCTGAACTCCATAACTATAATGCAACTCTAAAACGATGGAGCGAATAATATCATTCAAGCCTGGACACAGGCCTCCACAGGTGACGATGGCGCAGGTCAATTGATCAGGATTAAAATAAATTTTTTCTCTTGGACCAGCCAATTCAAATGACGGTAAGGCCCTATTTTTTTTGCACAGATCTAAAAGACGCTCTGAATCGACTTCGATAACAACTCGCTTGTTCTCCGCCACAAAACTTCTGGCTTTTACGGCCTTTTCTTGTGAACTCAAAGGCGATTCAATATTTGCATGACCGAGGACTGGTATTCGAGTGTCAATGGCATCGTAGCTCATCAAGAGTCTCCTCCAAGCTCATCCAAATGTGATATGGGAGGAGCAAGCAATTTCACAGGATAAATGCATACATAACAAACATTTCATCTCACTGCACACGACTACTGTCTCTCTTATAGAGGACCAGCAGCAACGACATTCTCTGGGGCCATGTCTTTAAATTGAACGAAATTCTCCTGGAACAGGCCGGCCAGCTTCTTCGCTTGGGTATCATAAGCGGCTGGATCGGACCATGTTGTCCGTGGATTTAATATCTCAGCTGGTACCCCGGGTACCGAAACCGGCACCTCAAATCCGAACACAGGATCCATTTTCATCTCGACATCATCAAGCGAGCCTTCGAGAGCAGCATTCAATAATGCGCGGGTATGGCCGATATTCATTCGGGCTCCCACACCGTAAGGACCGCCAGTCCAACCGGTATTCACCAACCAACACTTGGCATTATGAGCATTAATTTTCCTTTCAAGAAGCTGGGCATAAACATATGGATGCCGCATCATAAAAGGAGCACCAAAACAAGCACTGAAGGTGGCGGAAGGTTCGGTGACACCTTTTTCCGTGCCGGCGACTTTGGCAGTATATCCACTTATAAAATGATACATAGCCTGGTCTGGAGTGAGCCGGGCAATGGGAGGAAGCACACCAAAAGCATCAGCGGTGAGCATAATGACATTGCCGGGATGCCCAGCCATGCCGGAGCGGACAAAATCCGGTAAATGTGTGAGGGGGTAGGAGGCCCGGGTATTTTCAGTGAAGCTGGCATCGTCCAGATCCAGTCTTCGGGTCACCGGGTCCATTGCGACATTTTCCAGGATGGTACCGAATTTCCGAGTACATTCATAAATTTCAGGCTCTGCTTCTTTTGAGAGCTTGATAACTTTGGCATAACAACCACCCTCAAAATTAAAAACACCATTATTTGCCCAACCGTGCTCATCGTCTCCAATGAGTGAACGATGCGGATCAGCAGACAAGGTTGTCTTGCCGGTGCCTGAAAGGCCAAAAAAGATGGCTACATCATCGGGGTTCTCTTTGCTGACATTGGCCGAGCAATGCATGGAAAGCACATCCTGGCTGGGCAACAGAAAGTTCAAAGCTGAAAATATAGATTTCTTTATTTCCCCGGCATAGGCTGTGCCACCTATAATGATCAGTTTGCGTTTTAAATTGATGGCGACAAATGTACCGCTTCTGGTCAGATCATCTTCTGGATCAGCATGAAAGTTCGGACATTGCAGGACTGTAAAATCCGGTTTGAAACTCTTGTGGTTTTCCTGGCTCATTTCGCCCCGGATAAACATATTGCGGACAAAAAGATTATGCCAGGCGTACTCCGTGACCACCCGCACCGATTGACGGTATTCCGGATCAGCTCCGGCGTAACAATCCTGAACAAAAAGGGTTTTGCCCCGCAGGTAGGCGGTAATCCGTTTGAAAAGGGCTTCGAAACGCTCTTCCGGGTATTTTACATTAACCTTATTCCACCACACGTCACCGCTTGTACCTGGCTCATCAACAATGTACTTATCTTTTGCAGCACGGCCTGTGTGCTGCCCCATATTAACCACCATGGGCCCGAGATGGGCCATCTGGCCCTCAAACCTGCGCAGGGCAAATTCATAGAGAGTCGAGGTGGAAAGATTCCAATACACATGGCCAAGCTTCCGAAGGCCGAGGTAATCAAGCTTATAATCAGGGACCAGATCTTGAATTTCCATGGTAGCACCTCACCTGGGTTTTCATGGGTTTAATGAATGCGGGCCTGGTCAATAACTTGCATCTCCCTTTAGCCAAAAAGAATCGCCTTTATATATTCCCTGTTCAACCGGGCAATATTTCGAATGGATAACCCCTTTGGACAGGCGGCTTCACACTCTCTTTCATTGCTGCAATTTCCAAAACCAAGGCTGTCCATCATGGTAACCATGGTCTTTGCCCTTTTGGCCCTTTCCGGGTCGCCTTGGGGAAGAAGAGCAAGCTGAGAAACCTTGCCACTGACAAACAACATGGCCGAGGCATTGGGACAGGAAGCCACACAGGCCCCGCAGCCTATACATTCGGCGGCATCCAAGGATTGATCGGCCTTTTCTTTGGCAATGGGTATGGTGTTGGCATCCGGTGCACCACCGGTATTCACCGAGATAAAACCGCCATGGCTTATTATCTGGTCAAAATTACTGCGATCAACAACCAGGTCTTTGACTACTTTAAAGGCACGGGCACGGAATGGTTCGATTATAACAGTGTCACCATCATTAAAATGACGCATGTGGAGCTGGCATAGGGTGGTACCTTTTTCCTTACCATGGGCACGGCCATTTACAACTGCACCACACATGCCACAGATTCCCTCCCGGCAATCATGGTCAAAGGCCACCGGTTCCTCACCTTCGAGGGTCAACCGGTCATTCAAAACATCCAACATCTCCAAAAACGACATATCCGTGGACACAGGGCCGCTCTCATACTCTTGAAAGCTTCCTTCTTCTCCGGACTGGCGCCATATTTTCAGTTTTAAATTAATGGTACTCACTTATAACTCCTCTGGCTGAGTTCCACATTTTCAAAAGATAAAGGCTCTTTAAAAAAAGAAGGGACCCTGGCGTCAGCCTGGTGTTGCCAGACAGCGACATGGGAATATTCCTGATCATTGCGCTTGGCCTCATTTTCTTCTGTCTGGCTTTCTTCTCGCAGATGGCAGCCACAGGATTCTTCCCTTTTCAGAGCATCCAGTACCATTAGTTCGGCAAACTCGAGATAATCCGCTACTCGACCAGCTTTTTCAAGGGATTGATTGAGGTCCAGACCTTTGCCCGAGACCTTAACATTCTGCCAAAATTCTTCTCGGATCGATGGAATCTCAGAGAGAGCCTTTTCGAGACCTGTTTTGTTTCTTGCCATGCCGCATTGATCCCAAAGAAGCAATCCCAGCTGTCGATGAAAATCATCAATTGTGCGTTTGCCGTTGATTGCCAGGAGTTTTTCAATACGGTCCTTTGTTCCTTGCTCTGCTTCTTTAAAAGCAGGATGGTCCGTTGATGTCATACCACCCGGCTCTCCAGCAAGATAGGGAGCAATGGTGGCCGGTATAATAAAATAGCCGTCGGCCAGCCCTTGCATCAAAGCACTTGCCCCCAGACGATTGGCGCCATGATCGGAAAAATTGGCTTCTCCCAGAACAAAAAGGCCGGGGATATTACTCATAAGTCCATAATCAACCCAGAGTCCTCCCATAGAGTAATGTACTGCCGGATAGATCTGCATGGGATGCGTGGATGGGTCGGTGGCGGTTATTTTTTCATACATCTCAAAGAGATTACCGTATTTCTCCTGGATGACTTCCAGGCCATCCCTTTTAATGGCATCGGCTAAATCAAGATACACTGCCAGACCGGTTTCTCCGACGCCTTTGCCCTGATCACAGACTTCCTTGGCATTTCGCGAGGCAACATCCCGCGGGACCAAGTTACCGAAGCTTGGATACCTCTCTTCCAGGTAATACTCTCGTTCATCTTCAGGAATCTGTCCCGGGGGTCTGGTATCACCTTGCTTTTTGGGAACCCAAACCCGGCCATCGTTACGTAAACTTTCACTCATCAGGGTGAGCTTTGATTGATACTCACCATGCACGGGTATACAGGTAGGATGAATCTGAACAAAACAGGGATTGGCAAAGCCCGCCCCCCGTTTATAGGCACGCCAGGAGGCGGTGACGTTGGAGGCCATGGCGTTGGTGGAAAGGAAATAGGCATTCCCGTATCCACCGGTGGCGAGGACCACCGCATCACCGGCGTGGGATTCAATCTTGCCAGTGATCATATTTCGAGTAATCACTCCCCTGGCTTTACCGTCGATAACCACCAGATCCATAATTTCAGTGCGAGGAAAAAGCTCTACTTTCCCAGCCCCAACCTGTCGCATCATGGCTCCGTAGGCCCCTAAAAGCAATTGCTGGCCAGTCTCACCACGGGCGTAAAATGTCCTGGAAACCTGGGCTCCCCCAAAAGAACGATTGGCCAACAAGCCACCGTATTCTCTGGCAAAGGGCACTCCTTGGGCAACACATTGGTCAATAATATTATTGCTTAGTTGAGCAAGTCGGTAAACATTGGCCTCTCTGGAGCGAAAATCTCCACCCTTGATAGTATCGTAAAAAAGCCGCCATATAGAATCTCCATCGTTTTGGTAATTTTTTGCTGCGTTAATGCCACCCTGGGCGGCAATGCTATGTCCGCGGCGTGGACTATCCTGAAGGCAAAATGATTTGACGTTATAACCAAGCTCCCCAAGACTTGCGGCCGCAGAAGCTCCGGCCAATCCTGTTCCTACAATGAGAATGGTATATTTCCTTTTATTGGCCGGGTTCACCAGTTTATTCTCAAAACGAAAGGTATCCCATTTATCGGCTAAAGGTCCGCTGGGTACTCTGGAGTCTAATTGCATAGTTGTAACTTTTTCATGTTAAGAAGTTTTTAGAAATAATGGCCAGAATCGGGATGCAGATGAAGGCGATCCCGGTAACCAAAGCAAGGCAGATAGCCCCATTTTGTAAAAGTCTGTTGTAGCGGGGATGATTCAGGCCCAGACTTTGAAAAACACTCCAAAACCCATGACTCACATGGAGCGTCAAGGCAACAAGAGAAAAAATGTAAAAAGCTGCCATAACTGGCTGCTCAAGACTTTCTCGGACCACCTCTGAAATCGGTGCACCTTGATCAATAAAATGAAAATCTTTCAGATGGACGATTATAAAAAGAAAAATGAATGCCCCGGTGTAAGGCATTGTTCGCGATCCCAAGGTCCTGCCACCGGCATTCTCCATTGCATGATAATCTTGAGGACGAGCCTTTTGATTTTCAAAGAAGAGTACAATCCCCAAAAACACATGCAGAAGAAAGAGAGCAAGAAGACCACATTCAAAGATTGGAATCAATACGCCCAGGCTGTGCAGATGGTGGGCATAGGTATTGAAGACTTCCTTGCCAAAAAAAGTTGTTGAATTGCCCACCACATGAACAAGAATAAAAAGGCTCAATCCTATGCCGGTCAAGGCCATGAACACCTTTTTAAAAATTGATGACATGACTCTCCTTTCTCTCCCTTTACCTGATTTTAAAACTGCTCAAAAAGATCATTGCCCTTATCGTCGCAGACAATGAATGCAGGAAAATCACGAACCAATATTTTCCGGACCGCTTCCATACCAAGTTCTGGAAAATCTATGACCTCAACGGATTCAATACACTCTTTCGCCAAAGTTGCAGCCGGACCGCCTATGGAGCCAAGGTAGAAGCCTCCATGTTGATGGCAAGCTTTGGTGACATCTTTACTACGATTGCCCTTAGCAATCATGACCATTGAGCCACCAGCCCGCTGAAATTCATCGACATACACATCCATGCGCCCTGCGGTGGTGGGACCAAAACTTCCGGAGACCATTCCTTCCGGTGTCTTCGCAGGCCCGGCATAATACACCGGATGATTTTTAAAATAATCCGGCATGGATTGCCCGCCCTTAAGAAGCTGACTTACCTTGGCATGGGCAATATCACGGGCCACAATCATAGAACCGGAAAGATGGAGTAGTGTACCTACTGGATGCTGGCTTAATAATTTCAAAATTTCAGGCATTGGTTGGTCCAGATCCACTGCAACTGGTTCTACACCGGGACTTGAAAATGCTTCTTGATAGTGCACAGGATTCTTTTCCAATTTTTCCAGGAATATCCCATCCCTGGTAATCTTGCCTTTGATATTTCGATCGGCACTGCAGCTCACCGCGATGCTGACAGGATTCGAGGCAGCATGTCGGGGCAGACGAATAACCCGCGCATCATGACAGAGGTATTTCCCTCCGAATTGCGCGCCAATTCCTGTCTGCCGTGAAATTTCCATCACCCGCTCTTCCCAATCAAGATCACGGAAAGCACGGCCATCTTCGTTGCCAGTAGTGGGCAAATTATCGTAATAATGGGTTGAGGCTAATTTAGCGGTTTTGAGGTTGGTCTCGGCCGAAGACCCTCCTATAACCACCGCAATATGGTAAGGTGGACAAGCTGCCGTACCCAAAGTCGGTATCTTTTCTTTAAGAAAATCCGTCAAACTTTCCTCATTTAACAGAGATTTGGTCTCCTGATAAAGAAAGGTCTTATTGGCAGAACCTCCCCCCTTGGCAATAAACAGAAAATGATACTCATCCCCTTGTGTCGCATAAATATCAATCTGAGCTGGTAAATTCGTTGCCGTGTTCACCTCTTCGAACATACTTAAGGGGGCCATTTGCGAGTATCTCAGATTTTCTTTCGTAAATGTATCGAAAATTCCATGGGAGAGATGCTCTTTATCATCGCAACCGGTATGAACCAGTTCGCCTTTATACGCAGCAATGATTGCTGTGCCTGTATCCTGACACATGGGGAGAATTCCCTCACCGGCCTCCACGGCATTTCTAATTAAAGTTGATGCAACATACTGATCATTGGCAGATGCGTCAGGATCATGCAGAACGTTCGTAAGTTGCTGGAGATGATCTTTGCGTAGAAAAAAAGCGGCCTCTTTGAAAGCCTCCCCGGCCAGAAATCTGAGCCCTGCAGGATCTATTTGAAGAATCGATTTTTCCGCTGCATCATGGTGGTTTATATAGTCGGTACTCAGAAGTCGGTATTCTGTACTGTCAGATGTGTTTTTAAATGTTGGCGAATATGTAAATGAGGTCATAAGAATTGGACTGATTCCTTTTTGAATTCACCACAGAATAGTGTGCATTCTGTTGAACTTATTGCTGTCTTGGTCATTATTGAGCGAGATAAACGACTCCAATGGAATCTGATTATGAGTATATCAAATTAGTGGAAGAAAAATTAGCCGTTTTTTTGCAGAGTGGTTGGGCGAAAAGGAGAGAGTTGCTGAACGTTTGTTTTTAGGGAATAATGGATCTGCATTCTTTACACAGTGTCCAAAGGGCATCTTGCACAATCTGGCTTTTTCTTTTTACAATATTTTTTCCCAACTTGAACAAGCAAGGCATGGTATTCATTGAAAATAGCCTCGTCTTCCTGGAGGTTATCAATAAACAAATCTTGCATCTCATAATACCCTGTTTCGTCCTCTATAAGGTTATGACGAGAAAGGACTCTGTACGTGTAAGTGTCCACCACAAAAACCGGCCTTTGTGCCGCATAAAGCAAAATTGAATCTGCTGTTTCCGGGCCGATTCCTTTAACCGACAGAAGTAACTCTCTCAGGTACGATGTGTCGAGCGACAATAAATCTTTAAGACCATTTTCCTGCTGGTCAATGAGAAAGAGAAGGTTGCTTAATCGTTGGGCTTTCAGATTATAATAGCCTGCTGGCCTAATTAATTCCGCCAAGGCCGCAATTGGCAAGTTGCCCATTTTTTCAGGGGTGAGAACATCGGCATCTTTGAGATTGTTGATAGCTCGGCTGACATTTTCCCAGTTTGTATTCTGGGTAAGAACAGCGCCCACCATTACCTCAAAGGGAGTGTCACCGGGCCACCAATGTTGAGGACCAAAATGATTTAAAAGGCGGTTGTAAATTTCCTCTAATGTGCTGGCCATGTTTGGCTGGGTTTTACTGCAACCCCGCTTAATCAGATCGAATGAAAAGAAGATAAATTATAATTGCTATAGCACCAATCCCTACACCGATAATGGGGAGAATTTTATTCAATTGAATATTCCCCCGTGCATCTATCAAACCGTCAACATAACCACTTCCCATAAAAACAAAAACCATGACTGCCACACCAACAATGGCAATTTCTTTTATCTGCTGGGTGACAACCCAATAAATAATAAGGGCGATAAAAGGGACTAGAAACCAAGGATTGGTGAAAAGGCCTATTGAATCAAAGGTTTCGAGTTGCTCAAAGACCTGAGTGGATTCAATGCCTTCAACAAAACTTGTCCATAGTTCCGACATCCCTCACCTCCGGTTTATTGACTTGTGCGTTGTGGTGATACCGCTTTCTTATATACTTTTATAGCACAATAAGAGCCACACATGCTACAGGCATCACCCTTGTAGGTACCACCCTCTTCGCGAAAGCTACGCGCTTTTTCAGGATCAAGAGAAAGATCAATTTGGCCTTTCCAGTCCAATTGGTTCCTACATTTTGCCATGGCAATGTCCTTCTCCAAAGCTCCAGGAAGACCTTTAGCAATATCTGCTGCGTGCGCGGCAATTTTTGAAGCGATAACCCCTTCACGTACATCGTCAGAATTAGGTAACTTGAGATGCTCAGCCGGCGTTACATAACAGAGGAAATCCGCTCCGGCGGTTGCGGCAATGGCACCACCGATCGCTCCTGTTATATGATCATAACCTGGAGCAATATCTGTTACAAGGGGACCAAGAACATAAAATGGTGCACCATGGCAGAGTTTCTTCTGCAACATAATATTGGCCTCAATCTGATTAAGAGGCATATGGCCTGGTCCCTCAATAATTACCTGTACTCCAGCGTCCCAAGCCCTCTGAGTCAACTCACCAAGATGGATAAGCTCCTGCACCTGTCCCCGATCTGTTGCGTCAGCAAGACATCCAGGTCGTATTCCATCACCAAGGCTCAAGGTAACTTCGTGCTCTTTTAGGATGGCCAGCAAATCATCAAACTGCTCATAGAGGGGATTCTCACGATTATTATAGCTCATCCATTCAATTGTAAATGATCCACCACGACTCACGACTCCCATGAGGCGTTGGTGTCCTTGCAACCTTTCAACGGAATTCTTGGTGATTCCGCAATGAATGGTCATGAAATCAACACCATCTATGGCTTGCTGCTCGATGGTCTTAAAAATATGATCAACTGTTACTTCACCTATTTTCTTGCCATCACGCTCAACTGTCTCAGCCACTGACTGGTAGATAGGTACCGTTCCTAGGGGAACCGGGCAATTTTGTAAAATTGCTGTCCGCACCTCATTCAAGTCCCCCCCCATACTGAGATCCATCATAGTATCGGCGCCGGCTTTCAGACTTACACAAAGTTTTTGAAGCTCTTGCTCCGGGCCGGGATAATCCTTAGAAGAACCAATGTTAGCATTAATTTTTGTACTTATGCCCTTGCCAACGGCCATAATCTTTTCAAAATGGTGGTTCACATTTTTAGGTATTGCGATAGTTCCTTGA
Organism: uncultured Desulfobulbia bacterium; assembly: GCA_964443295.1. Taxonomy (GTDB): domain Bacteria; phylum Desulfobacterota; class Desulfobulbia; order Desulfobulbales; family CG2-30-60-27; genus CAYUCH01. The sequence continues at coordinate 23,449 of CAYUCH010000032.1, forward strand.
GCAACACCGGATATTAGAGTTTCGATTGAAATGCCCTCATGTTCTGCACAAGCTTCAAACAAGGGCGTTTGGATATTGTTGATGGCGTCTTCACGGATACTCATTGTATTTCCTCTTTTATCCCGGAAAACTCAGAAGCTATAGAGATTGTGAGTAGTAAAATCCGGACTGATATTGATAAAAAACACTTCTTAGGTATTGCAAACCACGCTAAGAAGTTGTGCTAAGCATATAAATAATCCGAAAGGTAAATTACCGTCACGAAACAGGACAACATACTGTTATCACATTACTTTTTTACACATCTACGCCGCATAACATTCCTTCCAGAAACACTTATTTGATGAACAGTAGGAATGGACCTGAACATTAACCACGCTGTGGCAATACTGTCAACGAGAAATGCTTGATGAATCTTCCCTTTAGTCGTCAAATTTTACGCGAACTTTACGACGCCCCCATTCCCTCGCCTCTGCATGGGAGTCATAATATAAATCGAGCCTGGTTGGTCCTTTTATGGCACCACCTCGGTCTTCCACCACGCCCATACCATAGCCAGGGACATATATACGGGTACCGAATTTATAGAACTTTGTATCTGCTGCAATGGTTCCATCCTGGGGTAGAAGGAGCCACGGGAAGAATATAATTCGGAGAGGTATCATCCAGGGACGCTGTAGACTGTCCATTGAGAATAATCCCGGGTAAGGTTCTCGTGGCTTAGAGCCGTTTGCAGTAAGCCCCGAATAAGACCTCCCTTTTGAAGGACCCGCTGACACATAACGATTCCAAAAATCGAGTTTGAGATATTTCCAACTCCCCCTGGTCCAACTACAACACTCACCGCAACCACAATATGCAGTTACTTCCATTATTCGAGTTTTTGGAACTTTTGATGCACAGCCGACATTAAAAAATAGCACCATGCATAAGAACACGAGAATAGGCGTAAACCTTGACATTTTATGGCCTCAAATCAAAATCTGATTAAAACTACACGACACCAGTGAACATAACACTCTAAAATAATAGGAAAAACTGTAAATGTTTCACGTGAAACACTGTACCAATCGCTCTCTTTCAGGTCAAGTGATTTGGTTTGAGCCAATTGAACTCAGGCCTCTTTGTGTTGATGTGGAAATATTACATTTAATTATTGCAGGGTTACGGAAAACATGGTTCAAATACAACTGTATTTGGGGCAACATCTGTTCTCTACATTTAAAATAATCATTCTGTTCAGCATGAAACTACCATGAAAAAAGCTAAAGTAATATCGCTGGCCAACCAGAAAGGTGGTGTCGGCAAATCCACCACTGCCATCAATCTTGGCGCTTCGCTCGCAGTATTGGGGAACAAAGTACTGGTTGTTGATTCTGATCCCCAGGGCAATACATCCAGCGGCCTTGGTGTTGATTCAGCCAACCTGGAACACCATCTCTACCATTGCTATTTGAATGAAGTCAAGGTAGACAAAGTTATCCGTACTGTTGAGAATATCCAGGGCCTGGACATTCTGCCGACCCATATGGACCTCATAGGTGTTGAGGTTGAGTTAATGGATGCACGCCAGCGAGAAAGGCATCTTGCCAAGGCTCTCAAGCCGATTCTAAAAAAATATGATTATATTCTAATAGATTGCCCCCCTTCACTTGGCCTGTTGACTCTGAATGCCCTTACTGCCTCAAATTCTGTTTTGATCCCGTTGCAATGCGAATATTTTGCTCTGGAGGGATTATCGCAACTCATTCGCACTGTTCGCCTCGTTAAAAACGCCTACAATGAAAACTTATTTGTTGAAGGCCTAGTGCTCACTATGTTTGATCGACGAAACAGGCTGACTTTCCAGGTACAAAAAGAAGTATTTAATCATTTTCAGGACCGTCTGTTTGATACTGTTATTCCACGCAACGTTCGGCTAAGTGAAGCACCGAGCCATGGCAAGCCTATCCTGGTGTACGACAAACATGCGAGCGGTACGACAAGCTATATGGCCCTTGGAAAGGAATTTCTCCGCAGGCAGTCCCCAAATAACATGGTGCAATGATGAAAAGACGTAATGTTCTTGGTAAAGGCCTGAACTCCCTTTTGCCCGGCAAAGAGGATCAGATGAATGCTGAAAATACCGGACGTCCCTATTTTCTCTGCTCACTTGATTCAATTGAACCAAATGATTATCAACCTCGGCAGGTAATGAAAGAAGATGGTCTAAATCAACTTGCCGCATCTATAAAGGAAAAGGGCATTCTTCAACCCCTCATTGTATGTAAACGAAATAGTAGCGATCCAGGCTATATGTTAATTGCCGGTGAGCGTCGCTGGCGTGCCGCTAAAATGGCTGGCCTGACCGACGTTCCAGTGCTCATCAAAGATGTTTCAGAAATGGACCGCCTAGAACTTGCACTTATCGAAAACATCCAGAGGCAGGATCTGAATCCTATTGAAGAGGCTGAAGCCTACCATCGACTGGCAGCAGATTTCGGGCTTACCCAGGAAGAAGTTGCTCAAAAAGTTGGCAAGGAACGATCAACGATATCCAACTCCATACGACTCTTACAATTACCACGCTTCGTTAAAAATGATGTCACGGATGGCATTCTCAGCACTGGCCATGCCCGCCTTCTTCTTAGTTTAAAAGATGAAGACATCATACGAGAGGTACGAGACATAATTGTTTCAAAAGGGCTTTCAGTTCGTCAGGCTGAATCATTGGTTAGATCTTTAAAAAGAAAACCTAACCGCACAAAGCCCAAAAGCAAAACGCATGGTTTGCCCGAATCCTATTGCAAATCTCTCTCAAACGATCTTGTACGTCATTTTGGTACTAAGAGTCGCATCGTTCAAAATGGTACCAGGGGAAAATTAGAGATTGAATATTATTCTCCTGATGACCTTGAGAGGCTACTGGGGCTTATCCTCCCGTAAGCGCACAATCAAAGGCCGTTTAAATGACCACCACTATTCAAAAATACAGGCATCAGGTTGAGGCTTCTGTGGAATCGGTTTCTTTTCTTTCCGATGATCTTGTGCAGATATCTCTAATTACTCCCGAAATTAGCCAAGCAGCAAAACCCGGCCAATTTTTAATGGCTCGCATTGGTAATGAAATCGATCCTCTTCTCAACCGCCCTTTTTCTATCCACTATGCTGACAACGAAACACTCATCCAACTGCTTGTAAAAGTAATTGGCCCGGTTACCTCAAAAATATCTACTTTGCAGGCTGGTGAAACCATCAACCTTTTAGGCCCCTTAGGTCATGGCTTTCCCATGCCCAAGGATTCTCCTGTCTGCTTGGTTGGCGGTGGGGTAGGTGCTGCCCCTTTACTCTTTCTGGCCAAATGTATCCAGGATGTACAACCAAAAACTACAATCCAAGTCCTGCTTGGAACCCGTAATAGGCAGGAAGCAGAAGGTTTAGCTGGTGAATTCGAAAAGTTGGGCCTTATTCCCCGTTTATCCACAGATGATGGCTCACTGGGACACCATGGTGTTATTGGCGATTTGCTGCACGATTTGCCAGAAGCACAACAGCCAACCATGGTATATACCTGCGGCCCACATCCCATGTTGGCATCCATTGCCTCCATTTGCCGTGAAAACCATTGGCCCTGTTATGTCTCCATGGAGACCATGATGGGGTGTGGAATTTCAGCGTGCTTAAGCTGTGCTGTTCCCGCCGCCCATTCGGAAAAGACGTACCTGCATGTGTGCAAAAATGGCCCGGTTTTTAAGGCAGAGGAGTTACAATGGTGAAATCATCTCCAGACCTTTCCGTATCCCTCGGAACATTATCCCTTAAAAATCCGGTGATGTCTGCTTCAGGAACTTTCGGCTATGGTGCTGAATTTGCTGATTTTGTTCCCCCGGAATCCTTAGGAGCTGTTGTGGTAAAAGGGATTTCCATTGAGCCAAGGCCAGGGAATCCTCCGCCAAGAATTGTTGAAACAGCCTGCGGCATGCTTAACGCCATTGGTTTGGAGAATGTCGGAGCATGTGATTTTGTTGAGAAAAAACTACCCTATCTCCATAAACGTGGTTGCACGGTTATTGTCAACATCCTGGGGGATAGTATAGAGGACTATAGCGAACTGGCTTCCCAGTTAAGTGATGCAGAGGGTATTGCTGCCCTGGAAGTCAATATCTCCTGCCCCAATGTAAAAAAGGGTGGTGTTGCTTTTGGCACGGTCCCCGGCATGGCCGCAGAGGTGACCAGGGCTGTTCGCAAAAACTGCAATCTTCCCGTCATTGTTAAGCTCTCTCCTAATGTTACGGATATTGTTCTCATGGCCAAGGCTGTGGAAGAGGCTGGGGCTGACGCAGTATCACTCATCAATACTCTTATTGGCATGGCAATTGATGTCAATACCAGGAAACCTCGTTTAGCCAACGTTATTGGTGGCCTTTCAGGGCCTGCCATTAAACCGGTGGCCCTGAGAATGGTATGGCAAGTAGCCCAGGCCGTGAACATCCCGGTAATCGGAATCGGAGGAATAACAACGGCGGAGGATGCCCTTGAGTTTCTCATTGCCGGTGCCAGGGCCGTTCAAGTGGGAACCGCGAATTTCATTGATCCATCCAGGCTGACTAAAATTATTACCGGAATAGACGACTATCTCTCGCAAAATGACATTGCAGCAGTACAGGAAATTATTGGCACCCTCGAGGTATAATTCATTGTGCAACTCATTAGAATAATTCGCTTTCTCTTTGCAACTCTTTTTCATAAATCGGTCCCATGGTATGTGAAAGGATTACTTGGCCTTGCTCTTGTCTATATCGCCTGGCCCCGCGATCTGATTCCTGATTTTTTAATTCCATACGGTTTTTTGGACGACCTGGTCATCGCCCCATTTTTAACGGCCTTAGCTTCACGCCTGATTCCCCGTATTCTGGCTGGTGAAATATGGAAGAAGAGTAAATTCCGTTCTAAATAAGCCAACTGCTCAAACCACACAACATATTGACATTACAGGACTTTTTCAATGAATAGCAATATCCCGTCCCTTTCAAAAACCAAAACAGAACTTAACTGGGATGACATCGACACCGTCCTCCTGGACATGGATGGTACCCTGCTGGATAAACATTTTGACGATTATTTCTGGGAGACATATGTTCCTGAAAATTATGCCCTGGAAAACAATTTGACCATTGAACAGGCCCACGGTGTATTAATGAAAAAATATCAAAGCAGGGAAGGCACTTTGGAGTGGACGGACCTTGATTTCTGGTCAAAGGAGTTGAACCTGGATATTCCAGCCATGAAAGTACAGGTGGGACACCTTATCCAGATTCATCCCTTTGTGGTGAACTTTCTTGAATATTGCAAGGATATAGGGAAAGGGGTCTATCTTGTCACCAATGCCCACTCAAAGACTCTGGCCATCAAAATGAAAAAAACCGCCCTTGAAGGACACTTCGACGGCATTGTCTGTTCCCAGGAGGTAGGCACTGCCAAAGAAGACACCGCCTTCTGGACCGGCCTGCAGAATTTCATTTCCTTTGATCCCAAACGAACCCTTCTTTGTGATGACACGGAAGAGGTGCTGGAATCGGCCCGCAGATTTGGCCTTGGTTTTCTTGTCTATGTGGCAAGGCCTAGCAGCAAGTCTCCAGTCCGTCATTCCAGGCAATTTCAATCCATCGAATATTTTAACGAGTTGATGACCAACCCTATTCTTTGACATTCCCTTTTTCTCCATGCTATAGTCACGATCCTTTATGAAAAATGCACATTGGGAAGCATATCCCAGTGAATTTTGAAATTATCCAATAGGGAGAATTGTCATGCAGACCGATACCTCCAAAGCCTTGTTTGAAAAGGCCCAGCAAGTCATTCCAGGTGGTGTAAACAGCCCGGTGCGAGCCTGTAAATCCGTTGGCACCAGCCCGGTTTTTGTGGATCGTGCCGATGGAGCTAAGATCTACGACGTGGATGGCAATGAATATGTTGATTTTGTCTGCTCATGGGGCCCCATGATCCTCGGACATAATCCCCCTGCGGTTACCGATGCGGTCCGAACTGCACTAGAAAAGGGCAGTAGCTACGGTGCGCCGACCCCTTCTGAAATGGAGCTCGCCCAGCTGGTGGTGGACGCGCTGCCTTCCGTTGAAAAAGTACGTTTTGTGAGTTCGGGAACCGAGGCCACCATGAGCGCCATACGTTTGGCCCGGGGTTTTACAGGTAAAAATATAGTTCTCAAATTCGATGGTTGCTACCACGGACATGCCGACTCTTTCCTGGTGAAAGCGGGTTCCGGTGTCATTACCCTTGGCATTCCCGGCAGCCCTGGCGTACCCGAGGACATTGTCAAGAACACCATGTCCATCCCATATAATAACATTGAGACCCTGGAAAAAACTCTTCTGGACGATAGTCTGGACATCGCCTGTGTCATCCTGGAGCCTGTGGCCGGCAATATGGGTGTGGTTATGCCTGATATGGAATTTTTACAAAGGTTACGTGAGCTGACCAGCCAGCGGGGGATTGTTTTGATCTTTGACGAGGTAATCACCGGTTTTCGACTCGACTTCAGCGGTGCCCAGGGCAAATTCGGCATCACCCCGGACCTCACCTGTTTGGGTAAGATCATCGGTGGTGGCCTGCCGGTGGGTGCCTATGGCGGCAAAAAAGAGATCATGGACCAGATTGCCCCGGATGGACCTGTGTATCAGGCCGGAACCCTGTCCGGTAATCCCTTGGCCATGGCAGCCGGTATCGCCACCCTCACCGCTCTCAAAGAACCTGGCTTTTATGATCAGTTGGAAGAAACAGCAGCTGCATTTGCCGACTCTCTCACTCAGTTGGCAGAAAAGCATCTACCCGGTCAAACAACATTGAACAGGGTGGGTTCCATGATGACCGCCTTTTTCACACCGGATCCTGTGACCGATTTTGATTCGGCCATGAAAGCTGACACCGAAAAATACGGGCGCCATTTTTGCAACATGCTCGACCAGGGAATATGGCTTGCACCTTCCCAATTTGAGGCGGCATTTATTTCTGCAGCCCAAAGCAAGGAAGACCTTGAATTTGCTCTGGAAAAAACTGAATGGTCATTCAAAAAACTAGCAAATTCCTAAAAAAATCGTTGACTTTGGCATGGTGCCATGCTAGAGAATTCTGTCCTTTTTGTATAGCTTACCATCATAAGTTTGGATGAAGGGGGTGTCATTGTCCAGCAAGCGTAAAGAAGCCATGAAGTTGCTGGCAGATTTCAGCACCATTGGGCTGACCATGGCATTTTCCATCTTTATCGGGGTTGGGATAGGTTATTATTTGGACCATAAAGTATTCGGGGGGCAGACAAAACCCTGGCTCACTCTTATTTTTCTCGGCCTGGGTGTGGCAGCCGCCTTTAAGAATCTCTTTATGATGGCCCGCAGAAAGGATTTATGAAGTAAGGATTTGTAATGGATTCCAAGCAGCACAATGAAATTTCATTGACTTCAGTGCAGAAAACCAACTGGCTGTTGTTGATATGCATGACCGGGATTGGCTATTTTCTTCACTCATGGCCGGTTGCAGTATCGATATTTATAGGCGGCGTTTTAGCCAATGTGAGTTTTTCCCGGCTCAAAAGAGACCTCCTGCGATTACTTGATGGTCCATTGGGTGCGGTAAAGGCTAGGTTTTTAATAAAGTATTATCTTCGCCTGACTGTGGTGGCGGTGCTGCTCTTTTTCCTGATTAAATCAGGGAAGGTGCACGCCATAGGGCTCTTAATCGGGCTCTCAACGGTGTTTTTAAGCATTTTGCTCAACGCGACAGGTGTTACGAAACGATTTTTTTTTAGTGCCAAGGAGGCTTTGTAGATGGAACATCCAATACTATTCATCTCGGTAATTCTGGAGATGCTGGGCGCGCCGGTTCCCCACACCTTTGTTGGCGAAGGCCTGGCAGCCAAGCTCTCATCACCCCATATGACCTATACCTGGTTGGTGATGATCTTTCTCATCCTTGTTCCCAAGCTCACCTTGAGCAAAATGGAACTTGTGCCGGGTAAAGCCCAAAATTTCTGGGAAGTCATCATTGACGGGCTGGAAACCTTTATGACAGAAAACATGGGAGAAGAGGGAGCCCGAATGATGTTCCCCATGTTGGCCACCTTTGCTCTCTATATTCTCGTAGCCAACATGATCGGCCTTATGCCCGGTTTCATGTCTCCCACTTCCAACCTGAACATCACTCTTGGTTGTACCTTGATCGTATTTACCACCACCCATATCCTGGGCCTAAAATTTCACGGGGCCAGCTATATCAAACATTTCATGGGGCCCGTTCCCTGGCTTGTTCCTCTTATGCTTCCCATTGAGATTATCAGTCACCTGGCCAGGATTCTGTCCCTGTCCATTCGTCTTTTCGGAAACATCATGGCAAAGGAGAATCTGCTTGGAGTAATGTTTATGCTAGCAGGTATGTATTTTGCACCATTACCAATACTTTGCTTAGGTGTATTTGTTTCCATCGTACAGGCCCTGGTATTTTTGCTCCTCTCGATCCTGTACTTTTCAGCAGCCATGGAACACGCACATTAAGAGTTAAAAAAACTTTAAGATTTTTTTGAAGAAGGCCAAATAAAACCACTAGTAAAAAACCATTCTGTTAGGAGGAAATTAGTATGAAAAAGATCACTTTAAGCACTCTTTGGACCCTTTTATTGGTACTTGGATTCTCCACCCTGGCATTTGCCGAGGGTGCTGCCGAGGCTGCTGTACCAGCTGCTTCTGACATGAGCCTTGCTATTGTCTGTATCGCGGCTGCTCTGTCCGTAGGAATCGCGGCCCTTGGTTGCGGTATCGGTATGGGTACCGGTATCGGCGGCGCTTGCTCCGGTATCGCTCGCAATCCTGAAGCTTCCGGTAAAATCACTGTAACCATGATCATCGGTCTCGCTCTCATCGAGTCTCTGACCATTTACGGTCTGGTTATCTCCATTCTTCTGTTGTTTGTTAAACCGCTGCTCGGCTAAGAGTCGTGGTACACAGAAGGTTTTCCTTCTGTTGTAAGTTGGTTATCAAAGGCCACAAGGTATTCCCTTGTGGCCTTTTTCCGTTGGAAATTTGCGAGCGTTTTCAGGGCAGAGTATTAGTATTTCATTGACGCATACCCATGATGAGTTACGGAGATTCCATGTCCGAAGTGGTTATTACACCAAAAAGGGAAAAGGGAGAGCCTCAGCTACCTGCAAAGGGCCTTTTCCTGGTCAATCCATCCGAGGCCGCGCTGATTGGGAAATACGCCAAGGAAGCTGGTTGGCAACGTCATTTTTTGTTTCACAGCAACCTCTATGTAAATGACGATTCTTTTTTTGTGGCCGGTCCGGCAATAGGCGCTCCAATGGCAGTTATGACCCTTGAGAAGCTCATTGCCTTGGGAGCACAAGAAATTATTTCCCTTGGCTGGTGCGGCTCCCTCTCTCCAGACCTTAAGGTGGGAGATATTCTCCTGCCCACTGAAATAGTAAGCGAAGAAGGCACCTCACGCCATTATCCTGTGGAAGGACCAATTCAACCCGATTCAGGCCTCTTAAAGGCCCTCAGAGACCATTTAGTGAATTTTGATGGATCTGTATGCCAAGGACGTTGTTGGACCACTGACGCGCCTTATCGTGAGCTTAGGGAGAAAGTCAATCAATACCAATCAGAAGGTGTGCTTGGGGTTGATATGGAAACCAGCGCCCTCTCAAACCTGGCAGTCTTTCGCTCTGTTAAACTTGCAAGTGTCCTGCTGGTTTCCGATGAGGTATGGCGAGATCCCTGGCAACCTATGTTCAGCCGGAAAGCATTTAAGCAGAAGAGTCGAAAGCTTTTTGAGATACTTATAGAACTGTGTCAACAACTGAAGACTGAAGACTGAAGACTGAAGACTGAAGACTGAAGACTGAAGACTGAA
>CAYUCH010000033.1:0-33067 GCA_964443295.1 uncultured Desulfobulbia bacterium
ATACCCGAATGCCGCCAGGGAGTGGGGCTGGCAATATGTTTTTCCGGCAAAAAAGCGTTCGACTGATCCTCGTTCGGGAGTAGTGCGGCGTCATCATGTGATGGAATCAGGTTTACAAAAAGCAGTTAAAAGGGCTGCACGTAAGGCCGGAATTGACAAGCATGTCACGTGCCATACACTTCGACATAGTTTCGAAGGTCTCACTCTGTTCGCTATCTGCAACTCACATGCTGGAAAATGGGACAAACATTCGTACTCTTCAGGAACTCCTAGGACATGCCAACGTCAAGACCACAGAGATTTACACCCATGTGATGGATAAAGATATCTCCCGTCTGTCGAGCCCGCTGGAAAACCTGGATTTGTAATTTGGCATTATGTGTCACCGGGATAATCGGGATAATATCTTGCTCTACATGACTACAACTGGCTTTGAACCCAACGAACACTATTGTTTGTGTCCCTTGCTCCTGGTTGACGGGCTGCTCCTTTCATTTCTCAATTGGTGAGCCAGTGAGGAGGACGTGGAGAGGGTTATCCTTGATACAGTTTTAAAAAGAGTTGACGTAGTCGTCGATAACTGCGGAAGGCAAGGGGTTCATTGCCGTGATGAAAGCGCACATATACTCGGCTACCGGCAAAGGTGTGGTCGAGTGCTGTGTCTATTTCCAGGTCGAATTGGAACATTTTTCTGAGGGTCTTGGTGCCGCTGCTGTCAGCTGGATCCACGGTAATTTTACCGCCACCAAGATTCCCCAAAGCACTACTAGGTAAGCGCTCCACCGCTGCCGGCACTGCCTGGATTATGTTGCCCGGATATACGTTGTTGATATCGGTTGCCAGACGTATCTCTATTTTTCGTGGTGTTTCATTGAAAAGGTTTACATCGTACTCCGGGACAACAATGCGCATCCGAGTTTTCAGATCATCAAGGATATATGCTATGACATCACCTTTTTGGACAAATCTTCCTGGCAAGTCAGTCTCGCGGGGCAGGACAAAGAGACCATCCATTGGGCTGGTTATTGCCATAGTTTGCAATTGTTCTTCTGCCCTGGTGAGTCTTTTCTGAATATTGCCAATTTCTTCTTTCACAATGTTGGCCTGCACTTGGTCTTGGCCTGCAAGTGCTTGATGTCGTGCTTCGTACTCGTTCAGACGAGAGCGGATTATTTCAATACGTGTATGGAGATAGGGATCCTGGCAAGCTATGAGCAGATCTCCTTTTTTTACCCATTGATTGCTGGGAGAGGCTATACGATGGATAACTCCGTCGCCTCTGGCCCGGACCATAGATTTTTCAGGTACCCATATTACACCTTCAGTTTGGCTGAGATGCGGCAGGGGAATGAGAAAGAGAAATCCCAAAAAGCCTAAGATGGATGCGCCCAGAGTAAAAAAGATTCGCTTTCTTTGCTCTTGATACACAACATAGGAGAACAACGAGTGGATTTTTTTAACCAGCGGAAAGATGAGGAAATTGAAACAGGCTAAAAGAGCCAACAGCACCCCGATGAAAAAGAATTTGCTGGAAACGAAGAGAATAATGCCAGTATAGATGATTAGACGATACCCACCTGAAAGTAGTGCATAAAATAAAAACCAGAAACGCTCTCCTGGTCCACAATAGGGTGGAAGTGCCTTTTGTACTCCAAAAATGTATTTGTTGATCAGATAACCCAGGTATGTGAGGCTCCGTTGGGCAAGGTTTGGTATGTCGAGCAGATCTGACAGAATATAATAACCGTCATAACGAAGTAATGGATTTCCGTTGAACAACAAGGCCGATGCGCCACTGATGAGAATAATGTTGAAGGCAATGGCCCTTAATAAGCCGGGCTCGAGAATTGTCCAGAACAAGAGGGCCAGAGAAGCGATACATAATTCCACTGCAATACCGACTGCTCCGACAATGATGCGTTGTCTTTTTTTGCGAAAGGCTGTGGCAGCGGTGGCATCTACATAGGGAACCGGCATAAAAACCAGAAACATAATGCCCATTTCGTGAACTTCACCACCCCATTTTTTCACCGCATACGCATGGCCCAATTCGTGGAATCCTTTGACGAAAGGGTAGACCAGCCAGAGGATGAATAAGTTGTTTCTGGTGAGAATGCGGTCGACAATATTGACCGAAAGAGCCGACCAATTGAACCAGGCCATTATTAGTCCGGTACAGACCATGGCCAGCCATACAAGGAAAGCCGGTAAACTGAAAAAATGCTTAACAGTGGCAATGGTTTTTGCAAGAAGCGGGTCAGGGTCAAACAGGGGGATTTTAATGAATAATGGGCTGGGTATACTCCTGCCAGACATTGTTCTCTGTCGCTCTTGGTTCCGCACAAGTAGTTTTTGTTTGTCCGGTGAAACGTCGTAGAGGAGTATATCGGCTGAATACAGTTGACTGAGCAGCTGTATCATCTCATCTCGACTTGGGGCATCTTCGCCACAGGTTGATTGGGCAATATTCCATAATTCCTGGACGGTTTTCGTGCCGTCCATCATGGCGATTATTTCATATACTTCGGAAGGAAAACGGTAGAAATGACCGGTAACATTGTCTTGCAGGACATACCATTGTTCACCACGATAAGTACGGCGGTGGATATAGATGTGTTTTTTTATCTGGGGCCGCCCTTTGGCAACACTGTCCCAGGTTGTTTTGTAATATACTTTGGCCATAAGAGGGTTTTACGGGATCCTGAACCACAACCAGAGTCGAAGATGTTCTGCCAGGTTGTGGGTCCATATCCAGATCAATTTACGTTGTCCTGTGTGGATTTTACCGTACCCTTGCATGCCAGGACGAAGCTCATGTGACTGTTGCATAAGGTGTGCTTCAACAAGAAAGAAATTTCTGCCTTCTTTTGCGGTGGATACCGGGGTTATTTTCATAACCTGAAAGGGAAAAGACGAGCCTGGAAGAGCACTGAGCACCAGCGTACCCTTTTGTTTCTTTTGTATATGGGCAATGTCTTTTTCATCCACTTCCAGCATTATTCTATAGGAATTCACTGGGGCGATTTCAAAGAGGATGTCACCGCGTTTTATGGGAGCGCCAATGGACTGGCTCCAATCACCACTGATTATCAGGCCAGTCAATGGAGCTTGGATTTCAGATCGGCTTATCTGTTCTTCCAGGAGGGCGAGCTGTGACTCCGTCTGTTTGATGAGCTCCTGAATAATTTTGGCCTTTGCTGTCTGGTTTAGGGCTACAGCCTGGTGATACTCAAGGGTATGTTGATTTCGCTGGCTGGCCCATTGAAGACGTTGGAGGGTGAGATCCTTGGTATCTAAAGAGGCCAATAGCTCACCTTTTTCAACAATGTCTCCGGCCCTGTTCTTTGCCTCATGAAGATATCCGTCAAAGGGGGCAATGAGAGCACGTTGGACAGTGCCTTCCAAGGTGGAATAGGCTGAAACTCGATATTCTCCTACGGCGAATGTGAAAAACAGCGCCAGCACAAGGCAGCACCCCATGGTCAGTTTGGCGAGCCAATGTCCGGAAACGGTGATTGTGCTGGTGAGCTTTTTCAGGCTTTCCAGGTTTTTTAGATAGATGGGTAGATCATTGCACCGTTTTTCTTCTAGAATTGGACCCAGCAGCGTCGCTACTTCTTGGCATTGCTCTGCTATATTCCTGTCCGGTTCCTGTTCGGCAAGCCATTCAAAGGTGATTGCCCCATACGCTTCATCGTTATTATGCAGGAAAGGAACCGTTATGATCGCGGTAGAGTCATGTGCTTGAATCAATTCCCCATGGGCTCGATGCACAGAGGTTTTCTTATCTGTGGAGGGTAGGCATGTAATGGCAGCGCATTGGTCGATACTTTCATCCATGGCTGCACCAATGGTGCGAATGATGTTCATCTGGCCGTCGAAATGGGCATTATGGGAAAGGGCAACCACCTCCACCTGGTTCTTTTTTAAAAAACCTATGCTGACCCGATGACATTGGAGCTTGGTTGCCAGTTCTGTTGCAACCAAAGTAGCGGAGGTGTGGAAGGATTGTTCCTGCAGGGCCGTTTTGAGGGTATCGAACACCAGGTTCAAATGGTGGGGTAGCACTGTATGGTTGTCGGATTGTTCAATACGATTTTCCAGGAGAACCGCACCCCACTGCAGCTGGCGCATGGCAGCATGTATTTTTTCCTGAGGCCGTGGAGTGAGTTCCAGGGCTGCCACTCCTGCGGTTTTTCCAGGAACCTTGAATGGATATGCAATGTGGCATGCTGAATATTCTTCTGTCTTGCCAATATTCCCTGCTCCAAAAAAGAGAGCGTGGCCTTTCTTGCTTTGCATCACCCGCTTGGTAATGTCAACGAAACGACTGTCAATACTGTCTTTTTTGGGCCAGGTGGCAATAGGGCGGTGCTGGTCCTTTTCATGATGAGGCAAGAAAACTACACTGCAATGAGTACCTTCAATGATCTGGCTGAGAATGGTGAGCCAGCTTGCACAAAATTCAGGAATGGTTGCATCCTCTGTAAGTGTATGATCGAGGTGCGGATCGAAGGAGGCAGGAATCGAGTCGCCGTGCTGTTGAGTCAATGGCCCATTTGTTCCTGCCGTCTTATCTGACATTATTCTCTCTGGTTTGTTGAGCTACACTTCAGGCGCTTCCTTGCCATAAAAGATAGGCTTTGATAAACGGATCAAGGTTCCCATCCAATACACTATCGACATTGCCGGATTCATGATTTGTCCGATGGTCTTTGACCATGCGATAGGGCTGCATAACATAAGACCTGATCTGACTACCCCAGGCGATCTCTTTTTTGTCGCCGGTGAGTTTTTCCTGTTCTTGTTTCTGCAGGTTTTTTTCCCGGTCATAGAGCTGAGCCTTTAACATCTTCATGGCGATCTCTTTATTGCGATGCTGGGAGCGTTCATTCTGGCATTGGACCACAATATTGGTTGGCAGATGGGTAATGCGGATAGCGGAGCTGGTTTTGTTGACATGCTGTCCACCGGCACCGCTGGCCCGGTAGGTGTCTATGCGCAGATCTTTTTCATTAATGTCCACTTCGATGGTGTCGTCCAGTTCTGGAAAAACAAAGACTGAGGCAAAGGAAGTATGTCGTCTACCGCCTGTATCAAAGGGCGAAATGCGGACTAAACGGTGGATACCCATTTCTGAGCGGAGATATCCATAGGCATATTGACCCTGCACCATCATAGTAACGCTTTTGACACCGGCCTCATCGCCGGGAAGTTGATCGAGAATTTCTGCCTTAAAGCCTTTCATTTCTGCCCAGCGGAGAAACATACGGAGAAGCATACTTACCCAGTCCTGGGCTTCAGTACCTCCAGCACCGGCATTAATGGCCAGGAGGGCATTACAGTCATCATGTTCGCCGGAAAACATGCATTCAAGTTCGGTGGCTTCCAGGCGTTGGCTTAAATTTTCCAACAGTGCCGCAGCTTCATTGGTGGTCTGTTGATCTTTTTCGGTCAGGGCGAGTTCAAGCAGAATGTCCGCCTCTTCCAGACTTTCCTGGCATTGGTGCCACCCGTCCACAGGATTTTGCAATCGGCTGAGTTCTTGCTGGATTTTCTTGGCTTTGTCGGCATTGTTCCAGAAATCAGGCGCAATGGTGAGGCTTTCTAGTTCTTGTATTTTTTCTATCTTGGTATCTAATTCAAAGATGCTCCCGCAGGCTGAGGAGGCGAGCTTTTACATCCTTGAGTTTTTGCTTGAGTTCCGCTGACATGGTTATGCTCCTTAAAATGAATATGCTGACGTTAAGCTGAAGTGCGCTTTGATATGCACATTATATTTCGTTGACAGAAAAAATCTTTCCATAAGATAGAACCTTTCAAGATGAGGTCAATGGGAAATGCGCTCTTTTTTTCTTTGTTGAGCAACTGAAAGAGTGAACGGTACAAGTAAAAAGAGGCATAGGTGTGGGAAGAGATAGCCAAAGCGGGAAAAAAGGGTTTTTTCCTCCACCAATGAAAGCTCGGCTGTGGCTGTATAGGTTTCAAAAAGAGGAGACAAGGCATGGGTTTTTCCCATCGGATCTATGAAACCGCTTACACCAGTATTGGCAGCCCTTGCCAGGCCGCGGCGGTTTTCCACCGCCCGAAGAATGGCCATGGAGAGATGCTGCCATGGAGCACTTGTCTTACCAAACCATGCGTCGTTGGTGAGATTTACCAGCAGGTTGGCGCCGTTATTAACTTGTTGGCGAGCTATGTCGGGGAAGATGGATTCAAAGCAAATGAGCACACCAAGAGAAGCATTACAACTCTTAATCGGCTGGTTGCTTGAGCCAGGCGAAAAATCAGACATGGTTTCAACCACAGGCCCGGGCAGGGGAAGAATGCCCCGTAAAGGGATGAATTCTCCAAACGGAACCAGATGCTGTTTGTCATATCGTCCGGCAAGGGAGTATCCTGGGCCGGTCTTTTCTGCAGGAATTTCGGGCGTGATCAAAAAGGCACTGTTCAGGTATTTAATATCCAGAGATGGGCTGGATAATTCCCGATGGGGTACACCAGTCAGCAAATTTGTTTTTTGCTCTCCGATTATTTGTCGGGTTACTCTTTTAAACAGACTGTGTTCCAGGGGATAAAAGGGCAGGGCGGTTTCCGGCCACAATACAAGGTCTGACGGTTGTTTTGTTAGTGCTGAATTGGAGAGTCGAAGATAGGTGTCGACAGTCTTTCTCTGAAATTTCGGGAGCCATTTTTCGTCCTGGGGAATATTTCCCTGCACAACTGTGACGGAGATTTTTTCGTAGCCTTCAGTGGCCGATTTCATTTTATCCAGCTGAACAAAACCGTATCCATGGGCCGCCAACAGTAATACCAGGGGAAGAAAAGAGGCTAATTCTTTGAATCGGGTTGTCGGCTTTTTTTCTTCTGCAAAGAGTCTCTTCAGCATTTTCAGCAAGAGACAATTGATCAAGACAATGAGAAAGGTAATACCGTGGTGTCCGAAAAGGTCGGCAGTCTGGAGGATTAGTTGATTGTTCCATTGGCTATAGCCAAGGTCAAACCAGGGAAAGCCGGTGAATAGTTTGCCACGTAGATAGTCCAGGCTCACCCAGAAAAGAGGTGTACCCCAAAGCAGAAAAGGATGACTGGCGGACCAGGAAGTTGCCGCTGTAAAAAGGGCTGTGAACAGGCTCATGTATGTAACGAGTAGGAAAAGGGCCGGTATGGTGATCCAGATGGGCAACTGACCATAATGCCCCAGAACCACAGTGATCCAGAAGATTAATCCGGTATAAAAGGCAATACCGAAAAAAAGGCCCACAACAAAAGCGCGCTTCGGGGTGGCTGATTGTATTACCCAGAGGAGCGGGACCAGGCCGAACCAAGCAAGGAATGAGAGTTCCGTCGTACCAGGAGTTGCCATGAGCAAAAGAATGGCTGATACGGCAGCCATAAAAAACTGGGTGGTCCCGTGGTTTTTAATCATTTTTGCTGATTTTAACCTGATGAATGCGACGTTCATCTGCGCTCAATACTTCAAAGAGCAGCGGGCCGATAGTCAGAACGGTATTTGGCTTGGGTAAGCGGCCAAGCTCGGTAATAATCAGGCCTCCTAAAGAATCGAAATCGCCTTCCGGCAATGTATATTTAAAGTGAAATTCAATTTCTTCCAGGTCAACCTGGGCATCCGCTAACACAGTTTGGTCATTGATAATTTGCAGGTGGTTTTCCGCTTTGTCCGATTCGTCAACAATCTCTCCGACGATTTCTTCGATAATGTCTTCAAGGGTGACAAGGCCGCGAACGGCACCGAATTCATCGGTAACCACAGCCATATGTATTTTTCTATTTTGGAAATATTTAAGAAGATCGATGATTTTCTGTGATTCCAGGACCAGACAGGCAGAGTGGATTATTTCACGCAATGGGAATTGATCATCATCGGTGGAGCAGAATCTCAAAAGGTCTTTTGCATGCAGAATGCCAATGATATGGTCTGGAGATTCTTCGTAAATGGGGATACGAGTGAAACCGCGTTCAGTAACCAGGCCGATGAGATCACTGAATTTTGCATCAACAGGAGCACAGGCTATCTGGGCCCAAGGGGTCATGATTTCTCTGGTAACGGTATCCCCGAATTCCAGGATACTGGTTATCATTTTCCCTTCGTGGGGAGTGATCAGACCTTGCTCTTCACCTTCGTCACGGAGTTCTTGAATCTCCTGTTCCAGTGCTTCGGCCGATTCATGGGGACGTCCCACGCCAAAAAACTGAAGGATTCTTTTGAAAAGCGACTGGTCATTTGAACCGTTGGTAGGTTCTTTGTCCATTATGAAATGAAAAATGAAACATAGGTTAGATGTTAATAATTCATGCTTACTCGAAATTTCAAAAAGAAAAAGGAGAGCAAACACCATTTGATTGGGCCCATATTACTTGAATAACTCCTGTTCCGCCATGGAAAACAAAAGAAAATATTTGACCTCATCGGGGAAAATCTGTATACACCCGGAACGTTTTAGAGTATATGGTATGAGACATTTACCCTGGTTTTAAAGGGAATAACGGTGAGAGCTGCATTTTTTCAGGCACCACGGTGTCGCATTGCTTGTTTGCCGTGTTTTCAGAAAGGTGTGGTTTCAAAAAGAAATAATCAGCTCAGAGCTATAAGTGGTATGAATTTTGGCTGCTGATTCCTGACCGCTTGTTCAAAAAGTAGGATTTTATAGAATAAGCACAAATAAAGAGTTGGTTGAGGTTGGGTTTGAAGGAGAAGGTACTAATCGCAAACCGTGGCGAGATTGCTCTCAGGATTATAAATGCCTGTAAAGATCTTGGCCTGGATTATGTTGTAGTTTATACGGATGCGGATAAAGATTCTGAACATGTTCGCACCAATTTAGAAAATCAAGGCAATGGAAAAAATGCTTTTCGGGTTGCCAGCTATACAGATCCCAATGATATCCTCGCTGTAGCCGATCATGCCGATTGCACGGCTATTCATCCCGGCTATGGGTTTTTCTCCGAGGACTTTCGTTTTGCCCGTCGGGTGACAGTCCGTGATCGGCCCCTTACATTTATTGGTCCTAATTGGGAGGTTATTAAAGATCTCGGTGATAAGATCAATACCAAAAAAGTGGCCAATAGCCTGGGCATTCCCACCATCCCCGGCACCGATGCTCCCATATATAATGAAATGGAAGCTGAGGAATACGCTGAACAGATCATGGCTGAGCAGAAGGACCAGAAGATTAAAAATCCTTCTATATTGGTAAAAGCAGCGGCCGGTGGCGGTGGTATGGGCATTGAAGAGGTGCACGAGGTGGAGCAGTTCCGCCGCGTTTATCGCCAAGTACAGAATTATGCCAAGCGCCAGTTTGGTGATGGTGGTGTACTCATTGAACAATGTCTGCGCGATTATAATCACCTGGAAGTACAACTGCTCTGTTCCCGGCACGGCGAGCGGGTTCATTTTGGAACTCGTAATTGTACCATCCAGTCCACCGGGCGGCAGAAGCGTTTAGAGGCAGCACCGGGATTTGATGATAGTTGTTTTTCCTATGATTTTAATGCCCAGGAAGTGCTGGACAAGGTGGTTGAGTATTCACTGAAACTTGCCGCACATGTACGATACGATAATGTGGGTACCTGGGAATGGATTGTCTCACGAAGCGGCCAGCCGTATCTTCTGGAAGTTAATACCCGAATACAAGTTGAGAACGATGTGTCTGCCAGGATCAGCTATGTGGATGGTGAACAACCCTTTCTGATTAAGGAGCAGATCCGCCTCGCTTTGGGAGAGCGGATAGGCTATTCCCAAAATGATATAGAATTCCGTGGCTCCAGTATTGAATTTCGGATCATTGCCGAGGATACCCATCGGGGTTTTGCACCATGGGTGGGTACCATCAATAAATTCGATTTTCCACACCACGACTGGCTTGCTGTCTATACCCACGTACCTTTTGACCGGCCCTATCCCATTCCCAGTGATTTTGATCCCAACCTGGCTTTGGCCATTGTATGGGGTGATTCAATGGAAGAGGCGAAACAGCGTGGCCGTCAATTTTTGGCTGAAGTTGGCATAGAAGGCGAGAATGGAGCCGGCGAGCCCATGCTCACCAATCTCCCTTATTTAGAAGCTCATCTGGACAAACTGCTCACTTTCTAATGGGCAGGAGAATACAGATTTATGGAAGACCTTAAAAAAAGACTGCTGAAAATCGAGGAGCGCCTCAGTTACCTGATTCAGCTTAAAGAGGGGAGTGAGTGGGGAAACCTCTCAGCCCTGACTGAAAAACTGGAGCATTTCAAAAAGGCGTTCTACGATTATACCGATGACAAGCTGGGCGAAGAGATTCGCAAAGTTGAGGATTCGGTGGCCTTTCTTGAAGAGAGATTTCAAGAGAATCTTTCCTCCATGGAACGGGTGCGTATTGTCCGTAATCCCCAACGTTTTTCCCTTAAAGATATTTTGGAAAATGTTTATGAGGATTACACGGAATTGGGGGGTGAAGAAGAGGCCAATATCGATCCATCCATGGTGGCGGCCAAAGCCAATATCCTGCGCCGGGTTAAAAATAAGGTGTTGACCCAGCAGGTTATGGTCATCGGCCATGAAAAGGGTCATGGTGAGGAGTTCCGCAACGGCGGCTCAAGTAAACCATGGGGAAATGAGAAGGCTCTCAGATATATGCGGGTTGCCGAAACCGAGGGTATCCCGATTCATTTTTACGACTTTACTCCCGGTGCTTTCCCCGTTGAAGAGTATCCTGGCGCAGCACAGCAGATTGCCCGCAATCTCTATACCATGACAAAACTGCGGGTACCCATGATTTCAGTAATCTCCGAAGGTGGTTCCGGTGGTGCCGAAGCAGTGGGACTCTCGGATTTTCGCATGATGTTTTCCCATGGCTACTACTCGGTTATTTCTCCCGAGGGAGCAGCGGCCATTGACGGAAAGATTCGTGAAGGGGAAAAAGTACCCAAAGAGCTGGTTGAGGCGTGTGCTGAACGACTCTGTATAACTGCAGACGATAATTTGCGTTTAGGCAGTATAGACCGGATTATTCAGGAGCCCATTCTTGGCGCCCGTCGTGATGATTTTGCATTTTTTCGCCAGATCAAATTTGAGGTGATTCGGGCCACCGATGAGGTGGTTCTTAAAACCAAGAGTTTACGGGCCTTTAGAGCCTATGAAGTGAAGAGGAAAAAAGCTGCCGCAGCAGCAGCCGAAGAACCCCATATTGATATCTCCTGGGATTTGCATAGAGATGAGATCAAAAGGCTTCTTGCCTACCGTTCCAGAAAATATCGTGAGATGGCATCGGCGGCCTATGATGGCAAGCCTACTTCTACCACGGAATTACGGCGTAAACTAGAAAAAGTGGCAGCCCGAACCTATTATAGTTTCCGCTATGATCTCTTGAAGAACCAACAGAAGCAGGTCTTGAAGATGGTTCAAGATGTTTCTGGCGAGGGATCAGTATTTCTTGAACGATTGGCCCGCCCCTTTAGTGAAGCGTATGATTTTATTGTTCGTAAACCAAATGGAAAGCCCATCAAACCTGCGGTGGTTCGGCCTCCCATTTCACCGGAGGAGCGCCTTGAATATGTCCATGGCTATATGAGTCCATTGGCCAATGAAGATAAGACAGTGACCTGTCCCAATTCGGATAAGTCCGGTTGTCGAGATCTCTGGGTGCCTGATTTATATGGTGAGTTTTGTGGGGTCTGTGAGAATTGCGGGCATCATTTCCCATTGGAGTACGAATGGTATCTCAAGCATCTTTTTGATCCTGATTCCATTCGGGAATTTAATTCCAATATCAGTTCCGCTGATCCTCTCGGCTATAAGGGATATTATGCGAGGCTGCAGTCTGCCCGTGATCATACCGGCAGGAAATCCGCAATAATTACCTTTGATGCCTCGGTCATGGGAGTTGATTTGACCGTGGCCATGCTCTATAGCGATTTTAGAAACGGCACGGTTGGAGCAGCTGAAGGAGAGAAATTTGTCCAGGCCTGTGATCGGGCGCAACTGCGACGACGACCGCTTTTGGCCTATGTTCACACCACCGGTGGTATTCGCATCCATGAGGGGACCATGGGAGTGATACAGATGCCTAAATGCACCATGGCAGTCCGGGAATATGTAGATTCCGGCGGTCTGTATATGGTGGTTTACGACAATAACTCTTATGCCGGCCCGGTGGCTAGTTTCCTTGGCTGTTCTCCTTATCAATTTGCCATTCGGTCCTGCCGCATTGGCTTCGCAGGGCAGCGGGTAATCCGGGAGACCACCGGAGAGGATATCCCACCTGATTATCACAGTGCAAAAAGCGCACTGCGACGGGGGCATATCCAGGGCATTTGGGATCGTCGTGAATTCAGGCAGAATTTGTATAAATCACTCATGACTATGGGTGGCAGAAATCTCTACTATCGTTAACTGTTGAACAGTTACAATATAGGTTGGAAATTTTATTTGGTTTAGTGATGGATCAAAAAAGCATGAATCAAGATATAGACTTTGACGCCATTCTGGGAAATTATCGCTCAGATCCGTATGATTATGTGGATATTGTTACGCGCCACACAGGGCGGGTTCGATTCAAGGTAAATGAAGGCGATGAAGTAAAAGGTGTTTCGGGCGAATGGCATCATATCCCAGGTTCCTTGTTATATGTTTTGTCCCGCGAGAGAAATTCCAAACCCATTCATGCTGTTACCAATGGGGTTGTCTCCGATTTACGTCAAGATCTTGAAGGTAATTTCGTTGAAGCGGACGAAACGGTAATGACCATTAAACATCCCCTCACCAAACGGGAAATTATCGAATCAATTCTTCGTAAAGTTCTCAATAATTTTGAGGCTCCTGAGAAGGCAAAGTATTTTTTCTCCATGGATATTCAAGCGAGGATAGAAAAATTTGGCCAACGTTCAGTGACCATCGAGCCCGGTGATGAGATCTTTACAATGTCTCTCATGAAACGTGACATCCCGGTGTATTATACCGGTGAGCCCGGAATTATCCATTCCGTCTATTTTCAACCAGGTGTTTCCGTTGAACAAGGTGAACCCCTCATAGGTATTTGCCCACCGGATACGCTTCCTTTGATTCAAAAGATTATCACCAGAGTAAAAGCCGAATGGGAGTAGCTCTTTCCCCTCAGTTTGTTCAGCAAATTATCCAGCAGGAGGAAATGACAACGCGTTGTGGCGTTGTTAGTCGTGAGGTTGCGGAGAAAGTTTTTCGTCACGGTGCGGTAGTTGGCTCCTCTATTTCCCAGTTTGATCAGCTTAGTCGTGGTATGGATGAGGCCCGTAAACGGATTCACAATTGTGAAATAGCCGGAGGATCTTTTCCCAGCGGATCAGTTATCCTGGCCAATACACTCACTGAAGGTAAAGGACGTTTCAAGCGCTGGTGGCACGCGCCCGAGGGTGGTCTGTGGATGACCCTGGTTCTTGTCAATACACTCTTACCGTCATCTTCCCGGTTCTATCCTCTGGCTGTTGGCATTTCATGCTGTGAGGCAATCCAACAGTATCTTCCCCAAGCCAGGATCAAATGGGTCAATGATGTCCACGTGGGTGGAAAAAAAATAGCCGGGGTGCTCACAGAGTCTTTGATCAGCAAGGAATTTGGGGAGGAATATATCCTTATGGGGATGGGGATCAATGTGAATAATACTGGTTTTCCTGATGAATTATCCGGCCTTGCCTGTTCCATGACAGAGCTTCTTGGTGAAACTACGGATCTACACGACTTCACTGCCCGCCTCCTGGCTAAATTGACCTGGAATATCGGCCTTCTCCATTATGAGGAAGATTTGCAACTGCAATCCGGAGAAGAGGAGACCGAAGGGCATCCATTGTTAATGGCTCGCTATCGGGAACTATGCGATTCGGTCGGGCATCGTGTGAGTTTTGGATTTGATGTACAGCAACGGCCACAATTCGAAGCACAGGTGGAAGCGATTGATGATT
Source organism: uncultured Desulfobulbia bacterium (assembly GCA_964443295.1). GTDB lineage: Bacteria > Desulfobacterota > Desulfobulbia > Desulfobulbales > CG2-30-60-27 > CAYUCH01. Next base: position 13,936 of record CAYUCH010000033.1, read on the forward strand.
CCGGAGCTGTAGTATTGAAGGTTGATGAGACCCCGGTGCCTTTGGTGGAACATTCGGGGGAGATCATTTATCTCGATTGAGTAACCACTCTGCTGCACCCCATCTTTGAACAGGCTCGCTTACCTGTCCAAATAGATGGCGCATCAGAATGGCTACACTCGTTGGTACAATAACTTTTTATCTTACGTGTTTATTCGATGAGTGAACCGGTCAGTGTCATAGTTCCCACTTATAATCGAGGCGATTATCTCGGTGGAGCTCTGGATTCCATTCTGGATCAGACCTATCCTCATTTTGAAATAATCGTGGTGGATGATGGCTCCACTGACCATACTGATGATCTGCTAAAGGGCTATTCTGACCCTCGAATTACCATTATAAAACAAGATAATAAAGGCCCAGCGGCGGCAAGGAATACAGGCATCAAAGCGGCACAATATGAAATGCTCGCCTTTTTGGATTCCGATGACCGTTTCGAACCACAGAAACTGGCCATTCAGCTTGCGGCAATGACAGAACAAACTTCCTATCTTATTTCCCATACCGAAGAAATCTGGTATAGGCGGGGAAAACATCTCAATCAGAAAAAAATACACCAAAAGGCCCATGGCGATATTTTTTCCCAAAGCCTGAAACTCTGTGCTGTTGGGATGTCCACGGTCATGGCAAGACGGGAGTTCTTTGATCAAATAGGTTTTTTTGACGAAGCTATGCTCTGCTGCGAAGACTATGATCTCTGGGTCCGGGCCGGGGCAAGATTGCCTTTTTTATTAGTTGAACACCCTCTTACTATTAAGCATGGTGGTCGTCCCGATCAGGTCTCTGTCATTCACCGGGTGGGCATGGATCGCTGGCGTATTGGCTCACTTGCTCGACTCTTGGAATCTGGTGATCTTTCTCAACAACAGGCCAAGTTCGCCAGGGATGAATTGGTTATTAAAAGCCGAATTTATGGTGAAGGTTGCATTAAGCATGAAAAAAAGGAGGAGGGAGAAAAGTATTTGGCACTTGCAACAGAACATGACTATAAAAGTTGAAAAGTGATGAATCCAAGATAGCCATTTGATTTATTTTTTATTTTCTCTTGTAAACCAGCAATATGCAGTCCATAGAGTTCCTGGAATAAGGAAAAGAGATCCCAGAGTGAAAACGACGGAGTGGGGATTCATGTCAGTATCCAAGGCTGCTCCGGTGAAGTAGGTGGAGAGGCTGATTATCAGAGTGAATAGGACCATCTCAGCGGCAAACACCCGACCTCTAAATTGATCAGGTACTATACGTTGAAGAAGATTGGTGGAAAAAACCCACTGCACGGAACCTCCTACATGACCGAAAAAGACACAGGGTAGTGCATACCATAAGGTTGGTGTTATACTAAATAACATATACGATACCGAGGCCAGAAAAAATGCCATGGCAATGGCCCGATACATGGCCCATTTCCCTTCCCCCATGAGGCGCCAGGCAAGAATTGGCCCAATGGCGGCACCAATACCTCGAATGGAATAGAGGATTCCACTACCACTTCCTTCTCCTGGAATAGAAAAAACCTGTTCTCCGAAATAGGTGAGTACAACTAAAATACCGCCGGAAAATGCCCAGCCGCTTTTAACCAACAACAAGGCGGCCACATGCCGGTGATTCATCAAGTATTTTACCCCTTCTGCCAGGTCTGATATTCCGGTTAAACTCTTCCAGGTTGGATGTTGTTTTTTTCCTCCCGGAGGTGGGGGCAGGGTAAGTTTGCGCAGCAGGAAGGCGGAAAATAGAAAAGTAAGTGAATCGAGCATGATGGCGGCTTCCCACCCCAAGGCAGCCGTAACGAAACCACCAAGGGCGGCACCAATGGCCAACATTACGGACCAGGTTGCACCACCAAGGGCATTGGCGAGATTGAGTTCTTCAGGCTTACAGAGATTAGGAATGGAGGCCCGACGTGCCGGGTCGGAAAAGGTCCACATGGTTTCTTGAAGCAGGGCAAGCACATAAATTATCCAAACCTGCTCAGGGCTTCTGACGAAAAGGAAGCCTAAAACAATAGCAGCCCGCACAAGGTCGCTGATGATCATGATTGTTTTTCTTGGAAGCCGGTCGGCCACCACACCTGCTGCAGGTCCAAGAAAGGTAGTGGGCAGGAATTTGGCAATCAGGAACCAGCCCACGGCATTGCCTGAACCTGTGAGTTTGGTGAGCAGAACGAAAATGGCAATGTAATTAAACCAGTTACCGGCTTGACTGATTACACCAGCTGTCCAGAGGCGTCCAAATTGGCGGTTTTCCCGGAACAGGGTACGGTATGAGCGCCAGTCGTGGACCGGAAGTTGATTGGCGGGAAGAATATTTTTATCTTGAACACTCAAAAGGTATGTTCTCTACACATTATTGTTGCTCCTGGAACGCGGCGCTGAAATTCGATTTTAAATTAGCATGATTTTGTTTGACCCTGCATGTCATCTCCCGTAATATTCCAGGACACTCAGATGATTTAAATAATTCTACAGTTTATCAAATATATTTTCCAGAAGGGGAGCAAATGAAACCACTTGGGATTACCGTCAGCCGTCACATCATGGACGATCAGCGCCTTCATCCCGAGGCAACCGGTGATCTTTCGGGCCTTTTGTCCGAGCTCATCGTTGCCGCCAAAACCATTTCTGCAGAAGTTAATATGGCGGGTCTTGCTGATATCCTGGGACAATCCGGCAAAGTCAACGTCCAGGGAGAAGAGGTTCAAAAACTTGATGAGTTTGCCAATAATACCATAAAACGCCGCATGGCTCAGTGTGGATATCTCTGTGTTATGGCTTCTGAGGAAGAGGAGGGGATTATCCCTATTCCAGAGGAATGTGGGTGCGACGGACATTACACACTCGCCTTCGATCCAATGGACGGATCTTCGAATATTGATGTTAATGTTTCAATTGGGACCATTTTCTCCATCCACCGTCGAGTTTCTCCAGAGGGTCATGGTATTGACCAAGACCTCCTGCAACCTGGTAAAAGACAAGTCGCTGCCGGATATATCATCTATGGATCCAGTACCATGCTGGTTTTTTCCACAGGAAATGGGGTGAATGGTTTCACCTTAGATCCCAGTGTAGGTGAATTTTTTCTCTCTCATCCGGATATAACAGTTCCTGAAAGAAGTAGATATTTTTCCATTAATGAGGGTAACCAGCGTTACTGGACGGAGAATACCAGGCGCTACGTAGAATATCTCAAGGATAAAGACAAAGAGACTGGTCGGCCATACAGTTCAAGGTATATCGGTTCTTTGGTGGCTGACTTTCACCGTAATCTCATCGTTGGCGGTATATTTCTTTACCCTAAAGATAACAAGAATCCTGAAAAACCAAGCGGTAAGTTACGATTACTCTATGAAGCCTCTCCATTGGCCTATCTCATCGAGCAGGCCGGTGGACGCGCCATCGACGGTGAAGGCAATAATATTCTTGATATAGAGCCCACAGACCTCCATCAGAGAATACCACTGGTCATTGGGAGTAAGGAAGATGTGGATAAGGCTGAGAAGTTTCTGGCTGGTAAAATGTAGGCTATGGAATAATGAAATCCAGAGTGGCTTAGGCTACTCTGTTCATGTAGAGTGCCACGGTCAGAAAAAGTAACTGTAAAAGTTTATAGGCTGTCATTTCTTCCAAAGGCATTTTTAGGAGATCTTGTTGTCGGCTCAGTTCCGCTACCAGTTTTTCAGATGATTTTGGATATTGGGCAATTTGGGCAACAATAAGTTCAAAATTTGCCTGGATTTCCTCCTTGAGAATTGCTGTGAATTCTGGTGGTATCTTGATAGTAATATTTTTTAGTATGTACTTATGTTGTTTTAACTGCGTCTGAAATTCGCCCATCACCTTTTCCCAGTACAATGGGTTGATTATTTTATACATTTCCAGCATGTCATCTTCTGGCTCTTCTGTTGTTCTTGTTTTATCACTTAATAATGTTGATTCCAGAACGCAGGTTGTATCATCCTGATGAACCCCGGTAGTGGCGGTTTTCATTCTGAAATACTCCATATCCAACTCACCTTCCAATACCCTGAATATATCAATCAGAACCTCCTTTCCCTTTCTGAAAAGCGGTTCACGAAGAATGGCAAAGTATATTATTTCTACAATTGCATAGAGATCCGGCAGGTAGAGGGACCTGTCCAGGTCTCCATAGTATTGGGACAAAATATCATTGGTGAACCATAAGGATGGCGTGGCACGTGTTGGCGTGCCACCAAGCCTTGGTTGGGGAATTCTTCTGTCCCCATGAGGGTTTGAATAGATGATTGCCGTTTCAAAATCCAGCAGATCTAATATGCCTTTGTCAAAAAAATTCTCGGAAATAAAAATATTGCCCTCTTTTAAATCTCGAATGGCAATGCCCCTATTCCGAAGCAAAGTAAAAAGCTCAAGTAAAGCTGAGCAAATTTGTGAGAGTTTTTTACGCGTTTCAATGGAGTCCAGGTTGAAATCACGCAGATATACTTCTACGGTTTTTCTATAAAGTTCATAGACTGTTTCTTTTGAATTTTTAATGGTGGCTCTGTGGAGATCTTGGCAAAAATCTTTGGCATTGGAGTGTGGTTTTTTAAAAAATTCGTCCTTGATAAATGTAAGTAAGTGTTCGTTGGCGTATTGATATTTTATTATAAAGGAACTGAAGTCGTGTTGCTTTAACATGCTGAAATCCATGGATATTTCTCTGTCTATATCATGGTTTATCCTCAGTATATTATTTGATCCAGGGATTTCTACATAGCCGTGAATGTTGTTGAGGTAATCGGAGAGGAGGCCTTCTTCCATGTATGGCATGAAATATCCATACCGGTCTCCAATTTGGAGAAACTTTTTTAAATTTTCATCCTTGTCTGCCTTTTTCAGTAAAAGATCCCCAAAAAGTTTATCTTGTTGTTTGGGTGATAAATTACCCTGGTAAGAAATGAGGCGTTTGTATTTTGGTGTGTCGAGATATTTTACTCCTGCCAAAGCATATGTCACGCCTGGCACGAGAATGTTGATATCTTTGCTTAATTCGGTGGCAACTTTTCTTTGGTTGGTTAAGTCCAGGACGTACTTTATCCAGGTTGTCGGTTTTGGGTCGACTTTGACAACTTCATAGTTTCCTGCAGTTTCAATTATCCGAAAGACAAAGGATTTGCTGAGTCTGGCTTCGCCTAGGAGAGTGATTTTAACAACGGTTTTTTCTTTTTTGATTATGGAGTTGTCCAGTACTTTTTGTATGAAATTGACAGTTCTGGAATCTGATATTTTCTGTTTGTCCGAATCTGAAAACCGTGAGGACAGTTTAGAAAAAATAGATTTTTTATCTAGTTCGGTCAGTAATGACTGTAATTGCAGGAACCGGATATTTTTGAAATTTAAATTGTAAAAATATTTATCATTTTTCAGGTGGATGATTTCATTTTCAACAAGATGAAAAAATATTTTTTCAGCATCTTTCTTTTGTATATTTCCACCTTGCGTAAAATTGGCAGGCGATAGCTGCCGTAAATCTCTATCTTTGACGAGAAATGTTTCGTAAGAATAGACGATGTTGTTCCAATGAGCAGTTTGGTCGATGAGTTTGTAGCCAAGAATGTTTGACTGAGGAACTCCGTGTCGACCGGCACGACGGATAAGATAGTTATCCAGCACAGCCTCTCTCAGTTCTATTTCAACCTGGTTTTTAGTTTTTGCTTCGGTCATGGCAAAAATAAACAGCCTCGGCGTTTGCTTTCAGCTTTGAAGCCCTATGCATTACCTGCAGACGATGATAGGACACCTTCCAGAATTGACTGTAATTACACCATAATATCACGCTGTAGGGTAATTGCTTAGAAATTTTTTAGGAAAGACGTAACGAAAATACATTTCTACAATGAAGGGGAAATCGATATTGCGGATTAGTATGTGTAGTTTATCCTTATATCTAAAGGATGTTGGGGCATATTTATAAGGAAAAATGCCGGGATGTTGGAAAGGCGCAAGTGGGTACTTGTACCCACTTGCGGATGAAATTGTTTGAAGAATATTTTCTTAAAAATGTTACTTACTTATGTCTCAAGATTCCTGAAAAAAACGAGCGGTGTTTTTCAGTCGACGAACCACTTTTTCTTTTCCAAGGAGCGCATAAAGCTCAAACATGCTGGGGCCCTTTATCTGCCCGGTGAGTATGGCACGAGAGCCATTAATGGGAATACCGGGTTTGATCTCCAATTCTTGGGCAAATTCCCTGGCAATGTGTTCGGCTGCTTCGGCAGTTAATTCGTCCAAAGTATCAAATCGATCCGCCAACATGGGCAGCCATTCCTCGAGCTGAGGATGCTTCAAGAGGTTCTTTTTGAGGGCTTTAGGGTCAATATCAAATTCATCACTGAAATAGGCTCGACCAAGGGTGGAAAAATCTTTGATGGTGAAAAAACGCTCGCGGATCATATCCAAAGTTTTTAAATACCAATCCTTTTGGTCTCCATCGTAGGAATCATCCCATAATCCTTCAGCTGATAACTCAGCTTTGACCAGTTCACCAAGTTTTCCAAGATCCATGGTCCGTATATAATGGCCATTAATATTTAATGCCTTTGGGTCTGTGAAAAATTTTTCATCCCCAATACGGTGGTTAAAAATAGAATTTGACTTGTTGATTCTCTCCAGAGTGAAAGATTCAATGAGCTCTTCTTGCGAGAATATTTCCTGGTCTGTACCCGGGGACCAACCTAAAAGAACGAGAAAGTTGACTAAGGCCCAAGGGATAAATCCCTGTTTGCGATAGAATTGCACAGCAACAATTTCACCGTGACTTCGCTTGGAGATTTTTTTCTTTTGTAGATCAAGGGTGAGGGGCATATGGGCGAAAACCGGTACAGGTGCCTCCAACGCTTCATACAGAAGCACTTGCCGGGGTGTATTGGTGAGATGGTCCTGCCCCCTGATTACATGGCTTATGCGATCTCGAATGTCATCAATTACGTTGCAGAGCATGTAGAGAGGTTTTCCGTTGGAGCGTACAATGGTGAAGTCCTCGATATCACTATAGGCCCGTCCGGTATTGCCAAGGACTTTATCCTCAAAAGAGACAATGCCTTCTTGCTGTGGCGTTTTAAAACGAATGACAAAGGGGGTGCCGGCATCCTCTTTCGCCTGTACTTCCTCAAGAGAAAGATTGCGGCAGGTGCCGTCATATTTAATATCTTTTTTAGCAGCCAGAGCTGCCTCTCTTTTGGCCTCTAATTCTTCTTTGGTGCAAAAGCATTTATAGGCCTTCCCCCCATCAAGCAAGCGATTAGCAGCGGCAATATGGTCGTTTGAAAATTCAGTTTGGAAATACGGTCCTTCGTCCCAGTCAATGCCAAGCCAGTTTAATCCGTCAATAATTCCCTGGATTGATTCCTCTGTAGACCTTTCCGCATCGGTATCCTCAATACGCAGGATGAGCTTGCCATTATGTTTTTTGGCGAAAAGCCAGTTCACGATGGCGGTTCGGGCACCGCCGATATGGAGATAACCTGTGGGGCTTGGTGGAAATCGTACTCGTACATCCGTCATTACATATTCCTCAGTAAATATATTTCTCCGCCCGAACGAAATGCGGCGGGCAAAGGTGAAAGGAGTTTATACCGCAAGGGCATAAGTTTCGTTATAGCAGACAAGCTGCTTAACCCTGCTATATAGCCCTTTTCGCATCTAGCTTCAACCGGATATCACCTCGAATGTCTATTTTAAAAAGTTTTTCAAAGAAGAACGTAGAAAACAATATCATTTATTTTTATGCTTTTGGATTGTTATGATAGACTGAGAAAGGATGAAGTAGAGAAAATACATTATTGTCGGCTATGGCTGACGAGGAAATGACTGTGAAAACGAGTTATAAATTTTTAGGTGTGTTGATATGCTCACTCTTACTTTCCCTAGTATCTTCATTTGCCTATAGTCAGACAATTAAAGTTGGCATCCTTCTTCCCCTCACCGGCAAACTCGCCAAATTTGGAGAAATTGAAAAACGCTCATTTCTTCTGGCTTTGGAAGATATTAATCAGGCCGGGGGAGCCCAAGGTCGTGAAATCGAACTGGTATTTGCCGATACAAAAGGAGACCCTGAGGTTGGCAGAAAAGCTGCAGAAAAGCTCATCTTGCAGGAGAAAGTAATTTGCCTTGGGGGTGGTTATTCAAGCTCAGTCACCTGGAAAACCGCGGGCAGCGCCCAGAATCATAAGATCCCTTTTTTAATCAACACAGCTGCCGCCGATAGAATCACCGAACAGGGCTGGAAGTATATTTTCAGGCTTAATCAGCCTGTCAGTGACTATCCAAAAGCGTTGTCCATTTTCTTGCAAAATGCCACAGAGGTGAAAACGGTTTCCATTCTATTTGAGAAAAGTGTTTTTGGTCGGACTGGTTCGAAAAAGTTTGCCGACCTCTGTAATAAAGTAGGCTTGGAAGTCCTCTCACGGGAAGGATACGATCCGGAAACGGGGAGATTTGATCTGTTGATGGAAAAAATGAAAAAGCGACAACCGGATCTGGTCTACATGATTTCCTACGTGCATGATGCCATCAAACTCATGCAACAGGCAAGAGAGACAGGAGTCCATCCTCATATGTTCGTAGGCGGTGCGGCTGGATTTACCCTGCCGGAGTTTTATGAAAAAGCCGGTAGGATGGCTGAATATGTATACAGTGCAACCTTGTGGGTGCCCTCAGCTCCATATCCCGGTGCACAGAAGTATTATGATGATTTTTTTGCACGCTATGGGGAGCCCACTGAATATCACGGTGCCGAGGCCTATTCTGCTATGTATGTCCTGGCGGATGCATTAAACAGGGCGGAAAAGCTGACTCCGGAAGCAATGCGGCAAGCGCTGAGCCAGACAGACATGATGACACCCTTTGGGCCGGTAAAATTCATCTCTTATGGGCGAAAAATCCAGCAGAATTCTCTTCCTACTTTTTTGGTCCAATGGCAACACGGCAAACTGGAAACAGTCTGGCCTTCGGAACTTGCTACCAAGAAGTACGTTTATCCTGTGCCGCAGTGGGATATGCAATAATTTCTTCGCAATATGCAGAATTCCCTTTTACCGACAAACAAGAAGGAAATGCAGGCCAGGGGATGGGACAAGCCTGATATTATCCTGGTGACCGGTGATGCTTATATTGATCACCCTTCATTTGGGGTGAGTCTCATTGGGCGCTGGTTGGAGCATCATGGGTTTCGGGTCGCAATACTCGCCCAACCCCGTCATCACGATGAGCATGATTTAATGGAGTTCGGGCCACCCCGTTTGTTTTTCGGGATCACCGCCGGCAACCTCGATTCCATCGTGGCAAATTATACCGGTAATGCAAAGGTCCGAGATCAGGATTCATACTCGCCAAAAGGAAATCCATATTTTGGCTCAGTCAAAGAGCGGCGGCAGAGAAGACGCCCCGACCGCGCCACTATTCGATATGCTGCCCTTGCCAAACAGGCATTCCCGGATACTCCAATTGTTTTGGGGGGGCTGGAGGCATCATTACGGCGATTTGTTCATTACGACTATCAACAATCCCGTTTGCGTTCTTCGGTGCTTACCGATGCCAAGGCTGATGTATTGGTGTATGGCATGGGGGAAAATGCCATCTTGGAAATCGCTCAACGATTAGAAAGGAATGAATCTTTGACCGGGATCTCCGGGACATGTGAGCGGCTCACGGAAAAAGAATTTCAAAGATATGAAGCTGAAGAGCCTTCTTTGATTTTGCCTTCCTGGCAAGAGATACAACAGGATAATTCTCTCTATTTACAGGCGGAGTTGGCCATTGATGGCCATGCCAGAGAGTTATCCGGCACAACATTGAGTCAGAAACAACAGGCCATGTGGGTACGACAGAATTCACCGGCCTTGCCATTATCTACAGCAGAGTTGGATGTTTTATATAGCCTGCCTTTCAAGCGTGTTCCGCATCCAAGTGCACCCGATATCCCGGCCTATCGTATGGTAAAGGATTCGGTTACCATTGTACGGGGTTGTTCGGGAAATTGTTCCTTTTGCGCCATCACCCGACATCAGGGACCGGTGGTGGTGAGCCGGAGTCGAGAGTCCATTGTCCGGGAAGTAAAATCAATCGCCGGGCAAAAACAGTTTAAAGGAACCATCAGTGACCTAGGTGGACCCACTGCCAACTTGTTCGGCACCTCTTGTGGAATTTCTAAATGCCGCAAGCATGATTGTTTTTATCCCAAATTGTGCAAAAATCTAAAGGTTGATGAGCAGGCTTTCCTGGATCTATTGTCAGAATGCGCTAGGATTCAGGGAGTCAAACATCTGCATATCTCTTCAGGCTTGCGCATGGAACTTCTCATGAAGACGCCAAAACTCCTGGCAAGGCTCATCAAGAAACATTTTCCTGGCTCCATGAAAATAGCACCGGAGCATACCGAAGAAAATGTCCTTCGTCTGATGCATAAGCCTGGTGGAGAACTCTTGGCAGATTTTTTGTCGACTTGTCGTAAAATGGCGGAAAAATCAGCGAAGAAAATGAATTTTACACCCTACTTTATTGCTTCCCATCCCGGCTGTAGCGAAAAGGACATGGCAAATCTTGCCCAAAAAGTAAAAACACTTGGTTTGGATGTCAGACAATTTCAGGATTTTACTCCGACCCCTGGCACCCTCTCAACGGCAATGTATGTCAGTGGGTTTGACAGAGATAATAAGCAGGAAATTTACGTGGCCAGGGGAGCAGGAGATAGGAAAAAACAGCGACAGGTTCTTGAAAATATTACCCTGAAGGAACAATCCAGGGCTAAAAAATATGGACATGGTAATAAACCACCCAGAAAAAAGAGAGGAACGCGTTAAATAGAACACATAACTGGTACTTTTTCACAGGAGTCTATTTATGGCTGATAAATACGAGAAGTTCCGTAAGCTTTGTTACAGCGTCAAAGGCATTAAGCAGAGTACACCAGATACATGTTGGTGCGCAGCACTGGCGTGGTGGGTGAAAGCACTTAAGGGGAGCCGTCCTCAACTGGACAAGGATCAAATCTATTGGAAATACTCAGACTATGCAGTCAAAAATGGTTGGAACGGTTCAAACTTGATCGCGCCGGATCAATACGAAAAACTTCTTAACGAGTCCAAGTGGCGTGCCAATGTGGAGTTCAAAAATGCGGGTTTCGGTCCTGGCTTTATAAAAAAGAAACTTGAAAAAGGTCCCATCATTCTTGGATATTGGGGGCCAAATGGCGGGCATGCCGTAGTCGCAGTTGCTCCTTCCCTCAGCCATCCGAACAAGTTTATGGTGATGGATCCAGCATATGGTGCAGTGCGCCTTTATGGCTATGGTAAATTTTCATCATATAGAAAGACCCTCTTTGCCTCTCCAAAATGATGGGTGGAGACAATGCGAGGAATAAGATCGTTGCTGATCTCTTCTTGTAACAATTAAACTTTGCTCAGGCGGCACATGAAGGTGCGTTGTGCCGGGGTACCGGTGATTTCATTTCTTCGATCATCGTCGGTGAGACTGTTTAGATTGTATTTATTGTTATAGTCACCCCACCCCCAGGCGATCCGGATAGAACCGGGGTGGACCACATCGGAGATCTTCACTTTCATTTCTATTGAACCTCTGGGTGTCTCTATTTTCACGATATCATCATTTGAAATACTCTCCTTTTCTGCATCAGCGGGGTGGATATCCACTCCACATCCATACTCGTTTTTAAAGAGAGCAGGAATCTGTCTATATTGAGAATTGGTAAATCTGATATCTCTGGCTCCGCTGATGGCCAGTATTGGATATTGGTCTTTGAATTCTGAAAAACTAATTGGGTTTTCGAGAAATCCTTTACTATAAGGAACTGGGGCAAATCCATTGCTACCTAGCTTTTCAGAATAGAATTCAAATTTACCGGTGGGTGTGGCAAATCCTTTCTTCTGGTATTTTTGGTAGGCAAGGTCTTCTGCCCTCAGACCGCCAGGGTTTTCCCGTAGTTTTTCAACGTTGATCCCAGTTGGTTCAAGTTGATGGTCAATGGCATCCTCAGCAGTTTGCCATGGAAATTGTGCATCAAATCCCAACCTACGGCCCAGTTCAAAAACAATTTTCCAGTCCGGCCAGGAGTCACCCACTGGGTCAATTACTTGGTCCTGAAGCATAACAGGATTATTACGGGTTGAGGCCCTGTTTAACTGGGTCTTTTTAAAACCGCTGGAGGCGGGAAGAATGACATCGGCAAGCTCAGCAGTTTTGTTCATGAACATGTCAATCACCACCAGGAAATCAAGTTGCTCAAAAGCCTTAGTTGCCTTGGTTGAATCTGCCATGGTAACCACTGGATTACCAGCCTGCACCACGACCATATTGACGGGGTAAGGTTTTTTGTCGAGGATGGAATCAATAAGACATGATTGAACATGGGTGCCCCATGTTTCATTGAATGTGTTAAAGAGTGGATAATCAGAGGTTATTGGATCCACACCATTGGGAAGTGCGTTCTTGGCCTGTATGTTACGAACTGGGACAGGCTGGGGAATGATATCTCCACCGGTTTTATCTATATTTCCTGTCAGCCCCCGCAAGAGGGCCACTGCCCTGGTAGATTGAAAGGCGTCGAGCTGCATGTCCAGGCCATTTCCATCCACAATGCAGGCGGGTTTGATTGAGGCATACAGACGGGCCACTTCTTTGATTGTATCGGCATCAAGCCAGATAGTCGGTGCGATTTTTTCTGCTGGATAGCGACTGGCCACTTCCTTCAGGTCATCAAAACCAATGCTATGGCTTTCGATAAATTCCGTATCATGCAAATCTTGTTCAATTATCTCATTGATCATTGCCATGGCCAGCAGACCATCATGGCCGGGTTTGATCTGCAGCCAGATATCTGTTTTGGCTGCTAAAGGCGTTTTAATGGGGTCTATCACAATGAGTTTGGCGCCATTTTCTTTGGCATAATGAATGGCTTCTCCCACTCCCAGAGTTGTTTCCGCATCATGTTTGCCCCAGACCATGACGCATTTTGCATTCTTTGCTTCGGGAAAGGCCATATGGCCATAGGTATAAACATGGGCCATTTCCCGGGCCACAAAGCAGATGGAACCGTTACCAATGGTGTTGGGAGAACCAAAAGTATTCATGAGGCGGTTGGCATAGTCCCATGGCGCACCCCAGTCCGCTGCCATACCTCTCAACCAGGCCACTGATTCCGCCCCATTATTGTTTTTAAAATAATTGAATTTTTCGACTACCAGGTCAAGGGCTTCATCCCATGAGACCTCATTAAATTCATTGGTCTCTCTATTCCGCACCAGGGGAGAGGTCAATCGTTCTGGAGAATACACAATGTCTGTGGCAGCATTGAGTTTTGCACAGGGAATTCTTTTGTCTTTGTCCAGAAAGGATTTACGCTCTGCAGAAATAAGTTTTCCCTCGTCAACTTCCGCAATAATGGGGCAGCAGGAAGAGCAAAAACGACAGATGGTATGCTTTTTCATGAAAACCTCGAAAGGGGCTGGATTTTTTTAACGTGATGCTTTTATAAAGCAGCTTTTGATCAATTCGTAGTGATTACTGTGTGTTCGTATTTTCCACCAAACATGGCCTGGCTCTTCAACTTGCCAAGCCGGTCCCAAACCATTGTCACCATCGCGGAGCAGGTTAGATATATTGTCAATGCCCTTGCCTGCAAAGGGCCCTTCATCTTGGCCCCCGAGCCAGTTGTCCACCTCTGATGCTTCTGTTGACCATGAAAAGGGATCGGAAAGGAGAAACTGTGCTTCTGAAGAGTGCGTCACCCGGTTCATCTCTTCAAGATGTATCATTGGAGCAGGCACCTTGTCGACAAGGTTGAGAGATGCAAACATTGAAATGCTGTCGGATCTGAATGGCAGTTTCTGGGCATCTGCAATAATGAATTCAACATTATGAGTCCGCCATTCATCGGGTAAACTGATTTCTACTGTCCTGGAAAGAAAGCCTTCTTCCTTCAATGAAACTGTCATCTTTTTCTTCTGCATCAATTTTCGAGCTGTTTTAATAAAAGCGGCAGAGTTATCGATACCAATGGCAAAGTCGCATTTGTTCCCAAGTTCAAAGGTGAAGCGGCCAACAGCTCCGCCTGTATCAAGGGCAGTACCTTTATGGGGGAGAATTTGGTTTGACCAGTGTTGATATGCTTCAGAGGCCATCTCGTCATCTAACAGGTCGCCATAATGGCTCCATAAATAGGAAGAGACAACCTCATCATACTCATATTTGTTCTCGTTGGTATGCTGATCAAAATTTGGATCGAGGTTAGCAACGCCATCTTCAATGGGAAATACCGAATGGCAATGAGAGCACTTTAATGAACCAGAATAGATGTCGCCCGCAACCTCTGTATCGATTTGAGCATGGAGTTCATATTCCCCGGGTAGACAGGCTGGACAGATGAGCAATTCAATGAGTTGCGTTTTCATGAAGTCCTTATTGGAAACAAATGGTATGGGATATGTGTTGCTGCTGGAGATATTATCCAGAAAGTTGTGAATCAGTTTGGCTTGGAAAAGGGATTATGTCAAATGATTTTTAGGAACACATTGTGGGAGTTTAAATCAAGGTTGAGAGAAGTGGGAAAGGTATGAACATTCTTTCGTGTAGCCAATTAAAGAGCTGTTGGGTTAAAGTTTTTACATGCAGGGACTCTTGACATCATCCACCGAAGATACTATCCCAGAGTTGCTTGGTGAAACTGGATTTTAACCGGCATTTCACCTTGGTACATTTTTTTACAGATCCTTCAAGGCCATCCATCAGACCAACTTGCAGGCTTATTCCTGCGCGAACAGGTACTCCCAATATGGTGGATAAGTTTTTTAGAAATTTACTTCCTTGCTTCCCCTTGCCAGTATTACATCCCATCAAGACAACAATGGCTTTTTTGTGAAGATATGGCCTGAGTTTCCTGAGAGTCATTTTGTGCTTTGTAAGGTTTGCGTTTGCAAGGCCTGTTTTACTTTTGGGCTTTTTTCCTCCTCCTATGGATTGAAGTCCAACGTTACCGTGTCCCTTAATGACCAATTTAATGATTATGCCTTTTTCCTTCTTAGCTTTAGCGATTACTTTTGAAACCATATCTGTTACTCCATTCACTGTAACAGAATGCTTCCCTGCAGTAGTACCAATTGTTTGATCAACAGGATCTATGACTTCAACTATGAGTAGCTTTTTATCCTGTACCTTTTTTTCAGCACTTAATGGCTTACTCTGGTTGGGTGAGGATTTTTTATCTTTTGATATGCTTATATTTTGTTTAAACGAATATACCCCCATCAGCTTACCTTTCTTTTTGCCCAGGAATCTCTGAGAGTCACCGTCCGGTTAAAGACAAGTTTGTCCGGTTTTGAATCATATCGTTCTACACAGAAATAACCTGTACGTTCAAATTGAAATCTGTCTTCCGATTTTGCCTCGGCCAGGCTTGGCTCCACAATACTCTCCGTCAATATTGCAAGGGAATCGGGATTCAGGTAATCAGTGAATTCGCCTTCGGCACTATCGGTATTTTCTTCGGTAAATAATCGATCATAAAGACGTATCTCAGCCGGCAGGCCATGTTGAACCGATACCCAGTGCATGGTCCCTCTTACCTTGCGTCCATCCGGAGAAGCACCACCACGGCTGGCAGGATCATAAGTGCAATGCAGCTCTGTGATGTTGCCGTCTGCATCTTTTATCACCTCGTCACAGGTGATAAAATAAGCCGCCCGTAACCGTACTTCACGGCCTGGGCCTAAGCGGAAAAATTTCTTTGGCGGATCTTCCAGGAAATCATCCTGTTCTATATAAATTTCACGGGAAAAGGGGACTTTTCTGGTCCCCATATCAGGATTGTTGGGATGATTGGGCACCTCAAATTCTTCAACCTGGTTTTCCGGATAGTTAGTGATGACTACCTTCAGAGGACGCAGAATCGCCATGGCACGAGGGGAGTGTTCATTCAGGTCGTCGCGGATGGCATGTTCAAGAAGGGCGACATCCACCACACTTGCTGCTTTTGCCACGCCAATAAGGCTGCAAAATGTGCGGATGGACTCAGCAGTGTACCCTCGTCTACGGATACCGGAAATGGTGGGCATACGAGGATCGTCCCAGCCGTTCACCTGTTTTTCATTGACCAATTTAATGAGTTTCCGTTTGGAGAGAACCGTATAGCTCAAGTTCAATCTGGCAAATTCAATTTGCTGGGGATGGTAAACATCCAATTGATCCAGAACCCAGTCATACAAGGGGCGATGATCCTCAAATTCCAGGGTACAGAGGGAGTGGGTGATGTGCTCAACTGAGTCGGAAAGACAGTGGGCATAGTCATACATGGGATAGATGGGCCATGTATCACCGGTACGGTGATGGTCCACTTTTAAAACCCGGTAAATGACAGGATCACGCATGTTGAGGTTACCCGAGGCCATATCAATTTTGGCCCGCAATACGTGATCTCCTTCACTAAATTCACCGGCCCGCATACGCTGGAAGAGGTCGAGGTTCTCTTCCACAGAACGGTTTCGATAGGGGCTTTCTTTTCCAGGTGCAGTGAGGGTGCCGCGATATTCACGCATGTCTTCTGCCGAAAGGGAACAGACAAAAGCCTTCCCTTTCTTGATGAGTTCAAGGGCATATTCGTAAAGCGTGTCAAAGTAATCCGAGGCGTAGAATACATTTTCACCCCAGTCAAAGCCAAGCCAACGGACATCTTCCATAATAGACTCAACGTATTCCGTCTCTTCTTTGATTGGATTGGTATCATCAAAGCGAAGATTGCATTGGTATGGTTTGTTGTCCGCTGCCACACCAAAATTCAGGCAAATGGACTTGGCGTGACCAATGTGAAGATAGCCATTGGGCTCAGGTGGAAAACGGGTCACTACTCTCCCTTCGAATTTGCCTGTTTCATTATCATTGGCAATGATGTCCCGAATAAAATTGGATGGTTGGGAGTCTGAATTGCTCATTATAAGGTATCCTAATGTGTGACTGGTTGTTGGTATGAATAAGTGTGTGGTTGTTTATAGCTTGTTTCCTTTTGCTATTCAAGCTGATGCACAAAAGAAATTATTTCAAATAAAATTTTTCTTTCACCTATATTTTCTTTGCAGAGAGTACTATAATTAAAGAATGGAGGTTGAAAGAAATGGCCTTCATTTTCTGCGAGTTTTGTCTGTGGAGGTTGTCATGCCCATAATTCCTGTTGATGTATCGTCGATTTATTCCGCTATCCAGAATCAGAGCACCAGGTTTGCTGAAGAAGAAGCAGCACGGGAAAACCAAAAACCTGACGAGCCTCGGGTCCGGGAAGAGAGGGGTGAAGCAGGCCCTGCAGTGACCACGACTATCTCTCAAGCTGCACTGGAAACTGCCCAGGCAGTGGAGCCGCCACAACGAAGTTTTGAGCAAAGCCAGCTTGGCCAGGAGATCGCAGATGATCGTGCCGTAGAATCTCGGCAGGCACAAAATTATGCCAGAAATGAATCGTTGGAAGAAGATCGACAGACCCAAGATGCCATCGAGCGACAACAAGAATCCATTGACGTCGTGGTGTAGGGTTGAAAAAGAGCACTTGCATGATGAGTCGGAATACGTGGTTATTTCGGCTCATTTTTATTTTTAGTCTCTATTCTGCGACATTTATTGGTTGCGGCGGCGGTGGAACCAATGATCCTGTGCCAACCAATACTGCGCCTGTTGCAGACGCCGGGCCTGATCAGGCGGTCACCACCGGCGCAACAGTATCATTGAGTGGCACTGGCACCGATGCCGACCAAGACAGTGTAACCTATTCCTGGACCCTTACTCCTCCCAACGGCAGTTCGGCTGCCCTATCCAGTTCTACAAGCCAAACCCCGACATTTATTGCAGACATGGCCGGTACCTATACCGTCTCCCTGATTGTCAATGATGGTACAGTGAATAGTGCCACTGATTCAGTGACTATTACTGTGACTGGCGAATCCCTTGTCTTTCAATATCCACCAGTGGACCTGGATAAGGTGGAGTTTATTAATCCTTTGGGAGGGATGATCGGTAACCACGTAACCCCCATTGACCATCAGTATTATGTGGCCTCTGATTTCGGCGCCGATGATGAAATGGAGATCGATGTCTATTCTCCGGCTGGTGGGACCATCACCAGTATACAGCATATGGGCTCCTTTGATGTGGCGTTCCAGGATTATAGAGTGGTCATTCAGCATACCAGCGCTGTTTCGTCGATTTATATTCACATTGACTATCTCTCGGAAAAAATTATGGAATTCGCACCAACTCAGGGAGGATATGCCAGTACCAATATCTCCGTTGTGGCTGGTGAGGTAATCGGGACATATACCGGCAGTGTTGATTATAACGTGGTGGATAATGATATTACCCTCACCGGTTTTGTGGTGCCGGAGAGTTATAACGCTGAATCCTGGAAAATCCATACACCGGATCCATTTGATTATTTTTCTGACTCCATCAAGGCTGTTCTTCTGGCTAAATGTATGCGTACTGATGATCCGCCAGGTGGGAAGATTGACTATGACATTGACGGCAGGATGGTGGGTAATTGGTTCCTGGAAGGCACAAATGGCTATGGCGGTGCTAATCAAGAAGACTATTGGGTGGGACATCTCGCTTTGGCCTACGACTGGATAGACTCCGACCATATCATCGTTTCCATGGGTGATTACAACGGCGAGGAGAAACAATATGGAGTGGTAGGGAATACTCCCGATCCGGCTGATGTCAGCACAGCAACGGGCATGGTGACCTATGAACTGGTGTCTTATGATTATTATGACGGAGCATCAACCTGGGATCGAGCCACCCTGGTTCAGGGCCTTGAAGTTGAGAATTACACCTCCGTCCATGGTGTCATCTTGCTGCAGCTGGTTGAAGATAGAAGACTCAAAGTAGAGATATTCCCCAATGAAACCGCCCAAACCGTCACCGATTTCACGGAGAATGCTTTGTTTTATGTGAGGTAGTTTTTTTCGTATATTTACATATGGATGTAAAAACGCCGCTGGGCTCAATATGATCCAGCGGCGTTTTTGGTTTAAACGGGTAATTGTTTGTCATTTATACGGTTAATTCTCAGTTGCATCTTCAAATCATAC
>CAYUCH010000034.1:0-32548 GCA_964443295.1 uncultured Desulfobulbia bacterium
TGAACCCTATTGAGCTATGGCGAGTAAATTAAAAGTGCGTTGCGGGAAGTGCGGTAAGGTTTTATTGGCCAAACCGTCCGAAAAGAGAAAAATTGCCAAGTGTCCTAAGTGCAAGGCAATATTCGCCATTCCCAGTATTTCCGAGCTTGCAGAAAGGAAAAAAACTCGCACCGTGGTGAGTGGTAATGATGATTTTCTTGCAAAGCTACCGGATTCTTTGACCATCAAAACAGCAGAGCCTTTAACAACTGTTGCTTACACAGAATCTCCCCCTGTGCAGTTTGCCCTGCAGCGGGAAAAACAGGCGCCGCTTCTTGATTTAAGTGAAGATGGCCTGAGTTTTTATATGGTGAAGAGCGACCAGACCGTCAGCCTCAAGCAAGGAACAAGTTTCTGGGTTGAAATTGATTTTCCGGTCCTCTTGAAACCTGTTTATGCAGAAGTGGTATTGCGATGGTCCAAGCCCCTGGAGAATGAAGTACTATTACAGCTTGGAGTTGAATTCGCCAATCCCAGCAAGGATTTTAAACAAGTCTTAAGCGGCCTTATTGATTTCATTCTTTCCAGGCCCGAGGCCTGGGAATCTGTATAAAACCAGAATATTCCATTTATCTCTAAACACACTATAAATCTATTAGTGACTTACCCCTGATGGGCTGCCCAAAAAAGTGTAACTAAGAATTATCATTTTCATTTACCAGCCTGCTTTTACTCCTAGTCGCTTTCCATAAAAATCTGATGTATTCTTCCGTTTTAGTGGGTTAGATGATGTACAACAAGTCTGGTTTGTGGTAAAAAGCCTTTCCGATAAAATCTAATATATTGCAGTGGGGTGAGGCATCCCCCATTGTTGGAGAATATGCCAGACTCAAGAGGTTGTGGAATGGGAAAGACTGTAACGGAGAAAATACTCGCCGCCCATCTTGTTGAAGGTCAGATGGAAAAAGGTGAAGAAATAGGTATTCGCATCGACCAGACTTTAACTCAGGATGCTACCGGTACTATGGCCTACTTGGAATTTGAGGCAATTGGTATCCCCCGAGTACAAACAGAAGTTTCGGTCTGTTATGTGGATCATAACCTGGTACAATCTGATTTTCGCAATGCTGACGATCACCGGTTCTTGCAATCGGTGGCCCGCAAATATGGTCTCTACTTTTCTCCTCCTGGCAACGGAATTTCCCACCAGATTCAATTGGAGCGTTTTGGTAAACCGGGCAAGACTTTGCTTGGTTCTGATTCCCACACTCCTACTGGCGGTGGCCTTGGCATGATAGCCATTGGAGCCGGCGGTCTGGATGTGGCCATGGCCATGGCTGGCAAGCCATTTTCTTTAATCATGCCCAAGATATACGGCGTGAAGCTTACCGGTAAGCTTAATCCCTGGGTTTCGGCCCGCGATGTGCTCCTGGAGGTTCTCCGCCAATTATCTGTAAAGGGCGGTGTTGGTTACATTATGGAATATTTTGGTCCAGGGGTGGCGGAATTATCAGCCACGGACCGCGCTTCCATCACCAATTTCGGTGCAGAATTGGGCGCCACAACCAGTGTTTTTCCATCTGATGAAAACACCAGAAAATTTCTCGAAAGCCAGGGGCGGGTGGAAGATTGGACCGAGATCATTGCCGATGATGATGCGGAATACGATGAGGTGCTGGAGATCGATATGTCCACTCTGGAGCCTCTCATTGCCTGCCCTTCTTCTCCTGATAATGTCGTTAAAGTGAGTGAGGTGGCCGGTAAACCAGTGGCCCAGGTGTTGGTTGGATCCTGCTCCAATTCTTCCCTGCGTGACCTTCTGGTTGTTGCTAAAACCCTGGAAACCAGGCAAGTCAGTATGGATGTCAGTTTTGAGGTCAATCCCGGTAGTCGTCAAGTCCTTGAGAATCTTGCCAATGGTGATGACATGTCCACTCTGATAAAAGCCGGCGCCCGGGTCCATCAGGCTGGTTGTCTTGGCTGTATTGGTATGGGCCAGGCACCGCCTACCGGTTCTATTAGTCTGCGAACTTTTCCTCGAAATTTTCCAGGCCGCAGCGGTACGGTGGACGACCAGGTATATCTCTGCAGCCCTGAGGTTGCAGTGGCTGCTGCAATAAGCGGAAAAATCACCGATCCAAGGGAGTTGGGTGAGTATCCGGAATTCAGTCTTCCCGAAACATATCTTCCCGGTGATCAACGCATTGAGCCCCCTCTTGAAGATGGTTCCGACCTTGAGATTATTCGTGGTCCGAATATTGCTGCGTTTCCTGAGTTTGAGCCTTTGCCTGAAACCCTGGAAGGCGAGATTCTCTTGAAGGTTGAAGATAATATTACCACCGATCATATCATGCCGGCCGGTGCAAAAATTTTGCCGTTACGTTCTAACATCCCGGCCATATCCGAATTTGTTTTCCATTCAGTTGATGAAGAATTTGTCGCCCGTGCCAAAGCATCAAGTGGTGGCATGGTTGTGGGTGGTGAAAACTATGGACAAGGTTCATCACGGGAACATGCTGCCCTGGCTCCACGCTATCTCGGTGTCCGTGTCAAGCTGGTAAAGAGTTTTGCCCGAATTCATAAGGCCAATCTGATTAACTTCGGTATCCTGCCTTTATCTTTTGTTAATCCGGAAGATTATGATCTGGTCGAGGAAGGAGCCAAAATTGCCTTGCCGAATATACGAAAGGCAATGGAAGAAGGAGCTGAGCGAGTTGAGGTTGTTGTAGGTGAACATTCCATTGTGGCGGATGTTGAATTAAGTGTCCGACACCGGCAGATCTTGTTGGCTGGTGGGTTGTTGAACTGGGCAAAAAAATAATCTGACCATTTTAGCTCAGAGGTAGGTATGCACGATGGTGGCAAGCGCTATGACCGATATTAAGGTTGGCTTGCTGCGTCAGTCAGGATATGACCGGCAAGCCATAAAGGCAAAGGTCGAAACCCTGTGGCAGGGACTTGACTGGCCCAATGTGCGTTCCTGCCGGGTTTTGCTGAAGCCTAATTTGATCTCCGCTAAACGACAGGATGGGTTGCCCTGCACCAATGGCGATTTTATTGCTGCGGTGGCTGAGTATTTGGTTGATCAGGGAGCCCATGTCTCCGTCGGAGATTCTCCGGCTTTTGGTACAGCCACAGGGGTAATGTCGGCCATGGGCATTGCTGAAAAGCTCAAAGGATTGCCCGTTGAATTGGTTGATTTTAAACATGGAATAAAAGTGCATCTTGCCTGTGGAACCTCGGTGAAGGTGGCCCAGGATGCCTTGGAATGCGACCTGCTTCTCAACCTGCCAAGATGCAAGGCCCATTGCCAGATGTTGGTTACCTTGGCGGTGAAAAATCTTTTCGGTACCGTTCTCGGTTGGCGCAAGCCTTGGATGCACCTCCGTCATGGGGATAGCGACGACGAATTCGCAGCATTCCTTGTGGATTTACTTGGTTTGTTTCCTAAATCTCTTTCATTGCTCGATGGCATTGTCGCCCTGCATGGTAAAGGTCCCATGGATGGTGATCCCTTTCATCTGGGCTTGATTGCTGCCAGCGAAAGTCCCGTTGCTTTGGACACTGCCGTACTGGCTGTACTCGGAATTGATCCCAAGCGAAATGCAATATGGAGAGAATGCAACCGGCGCGAATTGTCCGGGGCAGAGCCCAATGAATTGCAATTTCCCTTTTGTTCTCCTGAAGACGTCAGGGCAGAGGGGTTTCAAGTAGTGGATGTCTTAACACCGGTAACCTTTCATCCTGGCCGATTGGTTTTAGGCGGGCTGAAAAGAATGTATTCCAACATAATGTCTAATTAAGTTTAAAATATGCATTTTATTTTCACTGTAAATGGAAAGTATGAGGTGGACTCATGTTTAATCTGAAAGGAAAAGTTGCCTTGGTGACTGGCAGTTCAAGGGGTGTTGGTCGGGCAATAGTGGTTCGTTTGGCTGAGAGTGGTGTAGATATTGTGGTGAACTATGTTCGGCACCGTAAAGATGCTGAAAAAACAGCGGCTCTCATTGAAGCAAAAGGTGCCAGGTGTCTGGTGGTCAAAGCCAATGTTGCCAAGGAAGATGATGTGAGTGCTATGATTGAGCGGATCAAGGAGGAATTTGGTCGGCTTGATATTTTGATTTCCAATGCAGCTTCAGGTGTCTTGAAACCGGTAATGGAACTTTCTACCCGCCATTGGAACTGGGCCATGGATATTAATGCCCGGGCCCTTCTTACCCTGACCCAGGGGGCAGAGCCGTTGATGCCCAAAGGTGGACGTATCATGGCAGTCTCCAGTCTGGGGTCTGTACGGGCCATAGAAAATTATACGGCAGTGGGTGCCTCTAAAGCAGCTTTGGAATCTCTGGTGCGACACCTGGCAGTGGAACTGGGTCCGAAAGGAATCAATGTTAATACCATAAGCGCAGGTGCTGTGGATACCGAGGCTTTGAAAAAATTTCCTAATCGGAGCCAGATATTGGATGGAGCCATTGAGCGTACCCCCATGGGGATCCTCACTACCCCGGAAGATGTAGCCGACGTGGCTCTCTTCTTATGCAGTGATCTCGCCAAAATGATTCAAGGCCAGACCATTGTGGTGGACGGCGGATATTCTATTAGAGCCTAGTGCAGAGTGTAAGGTGCAAAGTTAAGGATGAAATCACTCTGCACTTTTAATTCATAACTTTTCACTGTCCGAAGGGCAATTATGCAGGGTGGTTTTCAAACAAACAGTACATTAATCCTGGCCTCGGGTTCACCCCGGCGCCGGGATTTTTTTCATGGTCTGGGGCTGGATTTTTCCGTGCAGGTGGCGGATGTGGATGAGTCTTTGGCTCCAGGTGAAAAGCCAGAAGCCTTCGTCCTGCGATTGGCCGAAGAAAAGGCCAGAGCGATTACCGCATCAGAGTCGGATTCCTGGATCGTCGCCGCCGACACGGTGGTGGACATTGATGATACCATTTTGGGCAAGCCCGATGATGATACCCAGGCCCTGCAAATGCTCAAAAAACTTTCCGGCAACTGGCACGAGGTCTGGACCGGTTTTTGTATTTCTCATGCAAGCAAAAAAATATGTGTGAAGAAGGCTGTTTGTACGGCGGTTAAGTTTGCTGATTTTCCAGAAGATGTACTGGTTGCCTATGTTGCCACCTGTGAGCCCCTTGATAAGGCCGGTGGATATGGCATCCAGGGTGTTGGTTCCTTTCTGGTTGCTGAGATAAATGGCTCCTATACCAACGTCGTTGGACTGCCCCTGGCTGAGATTATTGCTGAGCTTCTGGCCTTGGCAGTAATCTCACCCCACAGGGTAAATGAATAATTTTCATTAAAGCAGAGGTCCCCATTTTTGTATAAAGTATTATGGTATTGCCGTGCATTTTTAGAACAAAGGATATACCAATGCGTAAAATTACCGCCCTCACTCTTGTCGTTGCAGGATTCATTGAGCTTGTCACCAGTATCGTCCTTTACATTATTCCTTCGGGACGGGTGGCCTACTGGTCCGATTATCACCTGTTTGGATTGAGTAAAACACAATGGGGTGATATTCACATCACCGTAGGAACCTTGTTGTTGATCATGGTTTCTATACACATCTATTTTAACTGGCGCCCCATTACCGCTTATATCAAAAATAAAGCCAGACAACTGACCGTATTCACAAAAAGTTTTAACATCGCCCTGCTCATCTCCCTCTATGTTGCAGTTGGAACCCTCTACAACCTTTTCCCCATGAATTATGTGCTTCACCTTGGTGAATATTTCACCGAAACCGCCAATAAAAAGTATGGCGAACCTCCCTATGGGCATGCCGAACTCTCCTCCTTGAAAATGTTTTGCAACAGAATGAATATTGATTTGGGTAAAGCTGTCGCATTACTGCGAGAGGCTGGTGTTGAAATAAAGGGCGCTCAAGAGACAGTCATTGATATATCCAAAAAGAGCGGATATTCACCACAGCAGATATATGATTTAATAAAATCGGCCTCTATCGAGCAGAAGAATGGGGAGGTGTTGTTTCCAGAAGCACCGTCACCTGGTTTTGGCACAAAAACCATCAAAGATATTTGTGAAATCTATAGTTTATCTGTGGACGAAGTGTTAACTCACATCCGTAATGCTGGATTTAGTGCTCAGGCAACGGAAACAGTGAAGGAAGTGGGGACGAATAATGACAGCAACCCCATGGTGATATTTGAGATAATCAAGGGAGTTGCTGAGGGACAGACCCCAGAGAAATAATATCTGTCCATGCTTGGCAGTACTCTGCTACCTTATAAACGATACCTTGTCCCCAGTAAAAACGTAAATTCCATCATCACAATCAGCACTGCTTTGAAACTCGAGTTCTATGCTGTCGGTTCCAGGCATTTGAAGAAGTAGAGCTCCAGAATTCAGGGGATAGCAGTATATATCCCCGTCATTTGTTATTTCACTGACCTCCCGATTGATGAATCCCGATGAAGTAGGAGTATATGTATGTCTGCCGGATGCTCCGCCAAGGGAAGTACCAATGGAGAGAACTCCAATGCTTGGGTCGAAATTGTCATGCACCAATGCCAAGTGGGGATCTTCCGGAAAAATATCATTAGGCCCAGCGGTGGCTAAAAACCATACGCCCTGTGCGGTTCCGGTGATGTCCTGCTCAATGGTTCCGCAAACAGGCGGTACAGTTCGTGGAATACCTGAGTATCCGAATCGCGATTCCAGGAATGCCTGCTGTGTTGGCTCGTATGCATCGGAAACGCAGGCTGTGTAAATTCCATCTCCTGCGCCGTTTTCCCACCGTGTCTGGTTGGCAAACTGCAAAGGGGCATTACGCATATCACGTGCTCCGAAGTCGAGAGCCCATTGACCTTCCGTGCCACCTGCTACACCGATGTCTGTCCCGGCTGCCATAAAATACTCAAGATTATAGGTGCAGTGACGGTAATCATCACCACCAGTGGTATATGTATTGCATGAGCTATCAGTAATTGTTGCCAATTGTGCCTGTAGTTCGGCGGAAAGCCCTTGGATATGTCCATAATATGCTTTGTACTGACTGCATGGATAGAATGTAATGCTATAGTCTGTATAAACAGGAATGGCGGAGAGATGCTCGGAAGTGCTGACCGAGGTGATCCAGGCGTCTCCCGGCATATATACCGGGACCTCATCCGGCGCACCGGTTCCGTCGCTATTTGTAAGGTAGAAGTAATGGTGCATGGTGGGAAAAGTATGGCCGGTGGGATTCAGGTTGCCAAGGGGAGCGAGGTCGGTGAAATCTGTCTCAGACACCGGGAGGACGGAGAAAAGCGGGCCGCTGGTGCATTCAGGAATGGAGGAAGACGTGTCGCCTCCACCATTGTCATCCGGTGGGTCATCACCGTCGCCACCGCCATTGTCGGCTGGTGGATTATCACCATTAGTCGTATCTTCCTGTGTGTTACCCCCGCCGCTGCTGCAGGAAACGGTGAGCATGAACAGCAGAGTGATACAGAATAAAAAACGAGCTGGAGGAAATTTCAGGAAATCCATAATATACCCACCATCTGCTTTGAGTCGTTGGCTCTTTTTTATCTCACATTGTGCCTGTCTCAATGGTACACAACTGCAGTCGGCTCATCAAGAAGGAGGAGAAGAAAAGCACTCTTCAGGTGGTATATACCACCTAGATATGGAGCGTGGATTGTTTTTCAGAAGACTGGTATTATATGGTCCAATAGGTTTTTGGTCGTGGTAGTATGGTTTTTTTGAGAAGAAAGTCAGTAATTAAAATCAGGGGAGGAATTGCAGATGAAAAAGGTCGTTGTTTTAGCTCTTGATAATGCCTTCTTAACAACAATAACCATACCAGTTGATGTTTTTCAGTCAGTCGGGGTCACATGGAATATGGCGCATGGTTTGGCGTTGTCTCCTTATTTTGATGTGAAGATGGTGACATCAACCGGAAAGGCAGTAAATACGCTTAATGGAATAAGTATTAACCCGCAAATGGCCATGGACGATGTGGGCAAGGCCGATTTGGTTATTGTACCTGCAGTGCTTCATATTGACAAAACTATAAAGGAGCAACCTGAGATTTTTCCATGGTTGCTCGATCAGTATGAACAAGGAGCCCATTTAGCTTCTATCTGTATGGGGTCTTTTATCCTGGCTGAAATGGGATTACTTGATGGAAAGGATGCAACAACCCATTGGGCACAGGCTGATCATTTTCGTCAACGCTATCCCAAGGTCAATCTGAAAGCTGAACGATTATTTACAGACGCCGGTGATATTTTTTGTTCAGGCGCTGCGAGTTCCAGCATTGATCTTGGTCTGTATTTGATTGAAAAATATTGTGGTCGGGAGATAGCTATACAGACTGCCAAACTATATATCCATGATATGAACCGTATCTATCAAAGTCCATATTCTACGTTTCATTTTCAACGAAACCACAATGACCAACAGATTCATCAATCGCAGCGATTTTTGGAAGAATCTTTTGCCGAGAGTTTAGATTTTAGTCAAATAGCAGAACAACAGGGAATGGCCCGTCGTACATTTGAACGCCGTTTTAAAGCGGCAACAGGGGATACCCCGCTTTTGTATCTGCAGCGAGTTAGAGTGGAAAAGGCAAAACAAATATTGGAGAACGATCTCAGCAATATTGATGAGATCAGTTGGACTGTAGGCTATGACGACAGTAGTCATTTTAATAAAATATTCGTCAGGCACACAGGGTTGAAGCCAACTGAATATCGATCTAAATTCCAACGTGTAATTGAATATCAGCCATGATTTGGTCTGACTATCCACTGACTGCCAGGACAATTAGCAAAGAATGCATAAATTGACAAAAATATGCAAATTAGCATAACATAAAAAGGTATGACGCTTTCGTATATAGTACTCGGGACGTACACAAGCTTTTTCAAGGCATCGTCCTGTGGTGTGAACTATTCGATGTCATTTATTATTGGGACTATCACAACTTGATATTTTGGATTTTTACAGTGGCATTCTAATGGATGAAGTCTGAATTCACCTTTTTCCTCAATATTGGAGGTCCTTAGTGAAAAATACCCTTCGACTTTTTCAATTGCTGTTGGCAGTCTTTGGTTTTTATGTAGTTGTTCAGTATACCGGTAACTCCAAGTATATCATTCCCCTGGTCTGTATAGTCCTTATTGTCATTATGGATCGATTTGAGACCGCGATTATCAGGAATGCCGAAGCTCAAGACATGCAAGCGCTTCATCCAGGAGGAAAGCTTGACCCGTCTGAAAAATTAAGGCTACAGGTAGATTGCATCGGCCAGGGCAGTAGTCTCACTGTGGTGAGCAATACCTCCTCCGGGAATTGGGAATGGTCATTAGGCCTTGTCCTAAGCATAAAGTGGTTGATTGTCTGCTTGAAGTACCAAGTCAGTCGGGCCAGCTTGGCCTGAAAATACTCCATGGTGTTGATGATCCAAAGTTGGACTGGGATCAATGGCAAAAGATCAAAGAGTTTGAAGAGGATAATAATGGCGATTATCGTTTACTACTCATTGCTCAAAATTTAGTTGATGATCCTCAAACCGGAGAGCAATTCTATATCGATTTTTCGAGTACTACCGCTGGGATTTTGGATGAACGTCGAATTACGGCAATTACCACATTTACTTTTTGTCATCTCTATAGATTATGCAAGGAGAATAAGCGCGACCCACATGAGATTTTTCTCAGGATTTACCAGCATACTGGCGGTGTTTTTGAACTGTAGAACTTGTTTGGATCTTGAGAGTGTGTTGCTGCTCGATCGTCTTTATTCTCCAAACTTATACACCTTGGGCATCTTGATGTTCCTCTTGCCGAGTTTATTGAAATAGGGAGGTATTTTTAGGTGACTATCGGTCTTTAAAAGTAAGCTGTGCATAGTGCAAAAATCCTAAGTCTCTTTCCTTGGGGCTTGAGAATAGAAAATTTGGAAAAAATGAAACTGATTCAATCTTTTGTAGGACTCCTTTGCTTTTTTTCACCCTTGCTACATCCTCTTGTCGCACATTGCGTAACACCATTACCTTCGAGAAACCAAAGCCCTTTTGTGCGGGTTTTCGGCCTACCGGTTGCAGAATCCGGACACCTTGTCTCAAGGGGAAATTGTGTAGGGAAAGTGGCCGTTGATATCGCCAATACCATGATTGTGAGTGATGAAGGCAGGGAGAAAATCCTCCTGGACGGCGAAACCTCGATCACCTCTATAAGTATGCGATATGGTTTGTACAGGAGATTGGAAATCGGTTTCGATATACCCTATGTGTACCACGGTGGAGGCAGTCTGGATTATTTCATTGAAGACTGGCATGAATTTTTTCATTTGCCCAATGGTCATCGCGATGCGCGTCCTCGAAAAACGCTTGAATTTCATTATATACGAGATGGCCAAACCCTCCACCTGCAGGAGCACCATTCAGGTGGGCCTGGTGATGTCCAGTTTGCAGTGGCATCACCCATTACAGGCCCATGGCTTAAAAGGGGGCAAAACCTGGCTTTGCGGGCAACTTTAAAGGTGCCCACCGGCAAAGATGAGGAATTGCATGGAAGTGGTGGGGTTGATTTTTCTCTGCGTTTTTGTGGTGAAGATAACACAACTCTGTCAGCTTTTAACCTAGAATATTGGGCCATGGCAGGATTGCTCTATATGGGTAAGGGAGATGTTTTGTCTGTTCATCAAAGGGAGATAGCCGCTTTTGGAACACTCGGGTTGGCGTGGCAACTATTTCCCTGGTTGGATCTCAAAGTGCAGGTCGATGGTCATACCGCCATGTTCCATAGCGAGTTGACAGAGTTGGGAATTGGCGCAATTTTGTTGGGCATCGGTGGTACTGCTTATCTGCCCGCAGATTATTATCTCGACTTTAATGTAGTTGAAGACCTTGCCGTGGATACAGCTGCGGATGTAGTCTTTCAATTTGCTCTCAGGAAGAAGTTTTAAGCCAGCGAGTCACCCCATCATTATGCTGCTGTATTTCTTACAAACGAATAAAAATCTCTAGATAATCGTTTTCCTCAAACAAATATCATGTCGTTAATTTCTTTATTATTTCAAATGGTTATGTGTAGTCTGTCATGGACATGTTATGTTAGGATTAAATTTTTTAATAAATTAATTTAACTCTTGTGTTCCTGGATTATATCAGGTATTGTTTGCGACCTTTTTGGCCTGTGTGGGGACATGGGCTTCTTTTCAAAATCCAAAAAATTCAAATTGACTAGATAACCCAATTGACGAGTCTCTAAAAATTTTTAGACCCGTGATGCACGAACAAGGGATACTTGCCTTCATTTTTTGAGTCAGGCAGGAGAAGGGTATGCTCTTGAATGGGGAAGTGCGTCTTTTGGTCCCGATGGTGCGACTTAAGGAACACTCTGGCGTTCATTTAGGTTTTTCGTTTTGAGACATTTAATTTATTCGTCAACTTTTACGGGAAAGGAGGAATTGGCAGTTCGTTTGGGGATATTGAAAACAACGTAATTAATTAATTTGGAAAATATTTAACGATAGATCGTTAATGATCAAATTGGGGTGATAATAATGAACAAATTTATTTACTTAGCTGTAGTTACAGGTGTGTTTGTTTCAAGTCAGGCTTTGGCCAACGACTATATTGTAGGACAAGAGGGAGACTCCTGGTCGCTTACAGGGGACACAACCTATTGTGCCAGAGATATTGAGATTACCTCAATATCCGGAAACTGGAAAAAGTTTTCAGACTTTGTCATAGCAGAAGATCTCTGGGTATACTCAACATCATATGACAATAAAATCTGGGGTTATGCCGAGGATTTGGGCACCTTCAGTATGGGTGATTTGGGTGCTGCCCCCGGATCTGAGTTCACAGTAGACGAGTCTGTCTGCGCCAGTGGAAAATTGTCCATCGGTGATCCTGCTGACACACCGGTTATTTCTACCGGTGCTGGTTACTTTCTGACAGAAAATACAAGTACACTGCGCTGCAGCTATGAGCCAAATGGGGAAGGTGGTTCTGGAAGCACCATTACCTTTGCCAAGGACTTTGGTCCTGTAAAAGCTTCATCGTGGTTCTCCGGCTATATTTTTGATTTCAAAACTTCCAGTGTGAACAGTGCGACTGTTGATGGAACATCATACAACGGCACAAATCCTCATTGCGTTGATTACCAGACCTATACATTTGACCCTGCTGCCGCTGAAGGAGAACAATGCTACGAAATTCTTTCTTCGCCATGCGATGCCCCTGAAGGTTGGGAAATCAGCTGGACTGTCCCTGCTGGCGTAGAAGCATGCGGAACCTCAGGTGGCACAGCCACCACAGTAAATGAGTCCGGTACTATCAGTAAAAACGCCTGGACTCATTACGGACCATTCTCCGCTGCAGAAGGTGATTTTATTGCAGCCATGACCGGCAGCGGTGACGCTGATCTCTATGTTAAGCAAGGTGGCCAACCTTCAGCAAGCAGCTATGACTGTCGTCCCTATAAAAACAGCTCCAATGAGACCTGCACCCTTTCCGGTCCTGGTCAGTTCTATGTATCCGTGAACGGATACGCAGACAGCAGCAGTTATGACCTGGGAATTACCTATATCGCTGGTGAAGCACCCCAATGCGAAGATACCACCCTTTATGTGGTTGAGCCTGGATCAGGATGCTACCAGGTAGTTGGTTCTACCTGTGATGTTCCTGATGGTTGGGATTCATACACCAGTGCTCCCGATGGGATGAGTGAATGTGGAACCTGTACAGATCAACCGGTAACTGCCATTGATTGGACCAATAACTGCTGGTCGGAATTCCCAGGAAATTGCGATGTGCCAGATGGTTGGCAGATCACCGATGATATTCCCGCCTATGTGAATGAGTGCGGAACCTCTGCCGGTGGCAATTTGGCTTTAAACGCCACCGCTACAGCCCAAGAAAGCTATTACGATGGCTCTGAGTCCCGTCTGAATGATGGTGACGACAGCACAATCTGGTACAGCAATAACTACTATAATGGCAAAACTGTCTGGGTTCAGCTGGAATGGGATCAGGCCCAGAACTTGGATTTCATGGAAATCGATTGGGCTGGTTCTTATTATCCCCAGGAGTTCCAGGTTTGGGCGAGAATTAATGGTACCTGGGAAGATTATGGTACCGAGGCCTGCAATGGCACCGATTCAGTCGTAAATCTTGACTTTGAAGCCGATGCGCTTTGGATTCTGTTGAAACGCTCCAATGGCAGCTACTTCGGTATTGATGATATTGTTGTTGAATAAGTTTACAGCTCAACTGTCAAAACTATCGAAAAGACAAAAGGCTTCAAATATCACCTAAAATTAGATTTAAATGATGAATTTAACCCTGGAAGAGAGTCGGCTGGCCGGCCTCTTTTCCGGGGTTTTTTATTTCCTATGTTGCACAGGCCTCGTTGGCATAAGCCTGGGCGGCGCATTCGTTTTTTCCTAAATCCAGAATTTCCTGCTGCTCGTCTTCTGCCTGTTCCAGGTTCGCATTGATCAATCTGATGGTGGCATATTCTTCCGGCTGCGGTCGGATATTGTCTTGAATAAAGCTGACAAAATTTTCCACATGATCCAAAGCGAAAATCTCTTTGTTGCGCTCCTTTACATCTCTTAAGGGAGCGGCAAAGGTGAGGTCATCATTGGCTTCTGTCCAGTCACTATAATGACCCGGCAGGACAATGAGACTCTCATTAAGGTCTTTGATTTTCATCAGTGACTGAAATTCCATTTCCGCCCATTCAACCGCTTTGCCACCCAAGTCAGGACGGCCGATGGACTTGATAAAAACCATATCACCGGAAATCATATACTGTTCATCAATGATATATGAAGTGCTGCCCGGGGTATGTCCCGGGGTGAACATAACCCGCACTTCTGGCCCACCGTCGAAAAAGGTGTGAGTTTCTCCATTTGTAAGGTGTTGATGATTGGTCTTGGCGCCTTGAAAATCACGGTCATTGGCCCAGAACTCAGCACTGGTTTTGGCGGCAAGCATCCTGCTGCCGGCAATATAGTCCGCCTGTAGGTGGGTTTCAAAGGTCTTGATGGCTTTGCAGTTTTTCTCTTTGGCGAATTCAAGATAAAAATCAATGTCCCGGGATGGATCAAAAAACATGGCTTGGTTATTGGCCAGCAGGCCATAGCTGCATGAGGCTTTACCCGGTCGGGCAAATTGATAGAGTTCGTAATCATCACCAGTGTGAATGATAGCAGGCACGAGAAGATTTCCCCAGGTCTTGATGCCGCCGGTAAGGTAGCGCACATCGTCAAACCCGTTTTCTACGAGGATATCGCCGACATATTTGGCGGAATCTTCGGAAGCGCATACCACTCGGATGGCCCGTCCTTTTGGTACTTTAGCGACGCTTTCTTCTTCCAATTCCATGAAATCAAAATAGGAGACATTGAGCATCTCAAAAGGGTGGGGTGCTTCTATCTGGAAACGGTTAAAATCTGTTTCATTCCGAACATCAAGGACGACAATGTCTTCTTTCTGGGAGAGCCATTGAAAAAGGTCTTTGGCCTGGTATGGAGTTAGTGGCATTTTTCCCCTCACACATTAAAGAGAAAATGGCAGATATCGCCATCTTCAATTACATAATCTTTACCATTAAGTTGCATTTTACCGCTGTCTTTCACTGCCTTTTCAGAACCGGCGGCAATTAAATCATCATATTTTATTACTTCAACCCGAATAAAACCTCGTTCGATATCACTGTGAATTTTTCCACCGGCGACAGGGGCAGAGGAACCTTTGCGGATGGTCCAGGCTCGACATTCATCCTCGCCAACCGTGTAAAAGGACATAAGGCCCAACGCGTCATACAGGGCAGCGTTCATCCGGTCCAAACTGGGCATGGTGAGTCCCATGGCTTCCATGAATTCCTGCCGCTCTTCTTCGTCTTCAATTGCAGCAATTTCCCCTTCAATGGCGCATGAAATACTAAATATAGTATTGCCAAAATCCTTACCCATATCATCTTCGGAAACATTATATACATTTAGAGTGGGAATGCGGGTTACCAGATCCAGGCTTTTTATAGCTGTTTCTTCGTGGGGCTCTAGTTCTACTGTGGAAAGAGGTTTTTCTTCTTCCAGAGCGGCGTTGAAGCGCAGGAGGATTTCTTCTTCCAAGGCCTGGGCCTGGGTCTGACCGGCCTTTTTTTCCTTGGCCAATCTTTGTAACCTGGTGTCCACCAACTGCATGTCGGCCAGGAGCAATTCTGTTTCAATCATTTCTTTGTCCCGCTCCGGATCAATGGAACCGGCGGGGTGATAGACATCCGCCGAATCAAATGCGCGGACAAGGAGGCAAAGAAGGTCACATTTCCGGGCCGATTCCATCCACTGCCGGGAAGCACTATTTTCAGTAATATCCGGGCAGAGAACGAATTGGTTTTCTGCATATGTTTTCTTGTCCGGATTGAACATCCCGGCCAGGGCATCCACTCGTTCGTCACGAATAGCACCGATGCCTTCTAGGGATTCACCTGGTTTCATGGTGGATGTTGCACGGCCGGTGAGCAGTGTGAAAAGGGTTTTCTTGCCGGTTTGGGATAAGCCTAAAATAGCTATTTTCATAAGATGATCTCGAAATTTGTTAAGCTAAGTTACGTAAAATGAAAACCACAGAGACCACAGAGAGCACAGAGAGCACAGAGAAAAGTACTTAAGAAAAACCTCTGTGCGCTCTGTGTCCTCTGTGGTGAAATAAAGATTTTTAAAACTGTTAAACTAACTATTTTGATTAACTACGATATCAGCAATCAAATTGCTTTTCAATGAGTTCCACTGCCTGTTGAACGCCATTTTCTTTTTGCATGGCCCGGCCCATGGTCTCTGCTTCTGCTTTCATGGTTGGTAAATCCAGGACTCTGCTGATGGCCTTGGCAAGTTTTTTTGGGGTCACAGATCTGCGGTGTAAAACCGGTGGTGCAACTCCCAGTCTATGTAATTCATTCCCCCAGAAAACCTGGTCCACAAAATGTTCCACAATAATCGAAGGACAACCGGCCAGGGTCGAAGATTGGGTGGTGCCGGCACCACCGTGATGCACCGCTGCAGCGCAGTAAGGAAAAATTCGGTTGTGTGGTGTTTTACTGAGGAAATGGAGATTTTCCACTTGAGGAATTTCTTCAAGCCCATCCAGATTGGCCTGGATGATGGCCCGGCACCCTGCCAGTTGAGCTGCTTCCATCAGGAGCTGCACAGTTTCAGTGAGGCCCGGTTCTTTCCAGGGCGCGAGACTGCCGAAGGTCATATAAACCGGTGGTGGCCCTATCTCAAGAAAGGTTTGCAGGTCGTCTGGCATTTGCCACTCCTCGGCCTTTTCCGGCATATTGAAAAAACCGCAGACATGGTGGTGACTTCCCCAGTCCGGCGGCCTCTGGCAGATGGTGGGGCTTACCGAGATGAGGTTCAGCAAATGGGAATCCCAGCCATGATTCAATATGCTTTTCAGAGGAGGCAACCCTTCCCGTATTCTTAATTCGTTCACCGGATCTCTCAGGGTCAAGTTGACCACCAGGTCGACAATTTTCCACCAGAAAGGATTCAGCCAATTGCCCAATTTAGGAATACCAATGGGAGTGAGAAAACGGGAGGGGAGGCTGGCGTGATTGAGAATCACGGTGATGTATGGGGTGTCTGCTTTTTCTGCCGCCACTCGCAAGGGATGGATGATCCAATGACCGATGACAATATCATTTTCCCGGCAGAGTTGTTGGGCTGCGGTATACATTTCCTCAATGGCCGGATCAAAGAAATTTCTCAGAATGACCAGCATCTGTTTGACGGGTATCCTTTCATGCATCACGCAATCGACTATTTTGTTGAGAACGTCTTCATTCAGGTCAAAAAAATCATAGGCCTTTCTGATGTTGAAATTCATGCAGTGGGCCAGGTCGGAATAATCCTTGTTGTCCACACTGGTATAGACCAAGGTAACCTCATGACCCGCCGCACTCAGTCCACCTGCCAGGGCATTAAAGGGCCTGATATCACCGTCACTTCCCCATGTTTGGATACCGATTTTCATTCAAAAATACCTCCAAGGAAACCATGAATCCATGTTGATATAATAGCAGATCTTTTGTTTTGGATGGGGAATTGCTCTTTTAATAATTGGACAATTGTTAAACTACATTGCTAAAATTTCTCTAACTGTTCAGCTGCACTTCATCTTCGCTCATACAACCTGGCTTACATAGCTAAAGTATGCTGCATCAGGTTGTGTGAACGGATCTAAAGCACATCTGAACAGTTATATTTTGTAATTGTTTACTAAGGGATTAAGGGGAGGTTTAGTATGAGCGTAAAACGATTTGTCATGGCAAGTATTGCTGTATTTATCACGTTTCAGGTTCTTGATTTTTTAATCCACAGCATAATCCTCATGCCCACCTATAATGAACTCAAACATATCTGGCGGCCGGATATGATGTCGAAAATGTGGATCATGCATGTTGCTTCTCTGTTGCTCTCCTTCTTATTCGTCTACATATTTATCAAAGGATATGAAAATAAAGGCCTTATGGAGGGTGTTCGGTTTGGAGTGACCATCGGTATTTTGATGAACGTGGTGGTGATTTTGAATCAATATGTTGTTTATCCCGTCCCTTTTTCTTTAGCTGCTCAATGGATGGCGTATGGTATGGCAGAATTCATTGTGTGCGGAGCAATAACGGCCTTGGTTTACAATGAGGACGAAGCGTCGTAGCAGCTGTTTGCCGTTTTTCAGTCCTGTAATGGAAAGCCAAGGACGGCGACTCTCCGTCCTTGGCTTTTTTGAATGTTATAGTTAGAACTCAACTCCCAGTTGTACTGTAAAAGTGGTGGCTTCTTCGCCAGTGCCGCCGTCATTGACTTCGTAATCTTCGTCCAGGCAGTATTCAATCCCCAGTGAGGTATGGTCGAAGAGTGCCATACCCACAGAAGCCACATAGCGGTTTTCCGGCAGTTCTAAGGCTAAAGCCTCATCGGATCCCTGGAGTCCCAGTGCGAAGGTGGTCTCATTGCCCATGAGTTCCATAGTGTATCCGGCTTCAATATTCCAGGCCGATGGCTCAGCACCGGCACCGTTGAAGGCAAGCTCGGCAGCGGTGAAATTGTCCAATGCCATGACATACTCACCGATGATATTCACCGGCCCCATGGTAAATAAGCCATGTAAGGTAATGCCGGAGACATACTCGTCGATCTCAGCAGGTAGGGCGCCTTCGATACCGTCGGTATCACCAATATTGCTCAGCCAGTCCATGCCCACATTCAATCCCATCTTGGAGTTTTCCATGGCATAAGCAAGGTTGAAACCGAATGTGTTAATCTCATCATCATCGCCAACTTCATTGATATCACCGTTGAAAGTGTATACCGAGCCATAGAAACCATTACTTTCAACACCGATTTGCATTGCTGAGTCACCGGTCTCCCCTATTTCCAGGGTTAATGGATCGGCGATCATATTGGTTTCAAAAGAACCAAAAGGAACATACATTTTGCCGGCAGTAAGGTAGACTGGGAGTTTTTCAGGATTGCCAATGGTGATGGTCCCTTCATCCACCATGAGATGCTCGTCTTCTGCTCCCCCTTCATAAAGGAAAAGAACATGTGCACTTGACCAGTCGGAAGCCTGGGCATCCAGATGGACTTCCACGGTGGCCAGGGTGATGTCGCTGGAATCTTCACCGGCAATATCGTCCTGGACAACACCGAGCTCCGCTTCAACGAGGCCGCTGATTTCTACATTATCTGTCACAGCTTTGATGTATGAGGGAGTAGTTTTTTTCTCGGTTTCGGTGGTCTGGGAGGGATTCCCCCTCTCGAGATGCTTCTCTAGCTTGTGAACTCGTTCAGTGAGTTTTTTATTTTGTTGAATCAGGCCTTCGATATGTTTGTGTGGTATTGCGCTTTCCGAGGCAAAAACCGTTGAGGTTCCTAAAAGTGCGACCATGGCGGTCATTCCTATTATTTTCATCGTACTTTCCTCTTGTCTCTCTATTTAAAATTGAACTGATTATTAAAATAATGGCTGGCTACAACCGCTCCGCCGGGAGGCACACGTTTCAACGGCGGAACGGTTGCTTGTGAGGGAGAAACTTTAGCCTAGCCATTCATAAGTTTCAATAGTGGCGGGATCACATTTGCAGCAGCCCTTAGCACAACCCAGGTTGCCGTCCTGTTTTCTGACCTTGCCTTTTCTAATCCACTGATCGATCATGGGCCTGATTGCTTCGATGTCCATGTCAAAGTGAAAGGCGATGTCTTGTAGGGGGACCAGTTTCCTCTCCTGTAAGTACTTTTTTAACTCAACTAAAATCATTGTTTTTACTCCTGTTGAAGAGTGTTTTCTATCTTCATTAACAACGCCGGGAGTATTCCTTCAAGGGATTACGGAAGCCGTTTTGTTGGTCCCAATCTTTTGAAAAGTATTACTTCGTAGAAATAGTAACCAAATTTTACATCACTCGAGCCGAGCTTTCGACTGTAATCCTTTCCGGAAGGACTCCCGGCTCTTCCTTTCACTTATGCTCCCACCTCAGCAAGTTGTCCTGCTTGGTCATTTTTCCAGCCAGCCATTCGCATGACGAGAATGAGCAGGGCAAACACCAGCAGGTTGCCAGTCACCCAAATTAACGTCTGAAAAGGATGCTGGGCAAAGGTGGCAACCTGATAAAAAATGGTGGATGCCATATAGGCCAGAGTGGTTGTCCAGGCTCCGGCAAAAATGGTCCATTTCAGGTTCGTTTCACGGTAGACTGCTGCAATGGCGGCGCTACAGGGGAAGTAGAGCAATACGAAGAGAAGGTAGGCAAAAGCCGCTGCTTTTGAACCGAAGAGTTGTACCATGGAGCCAAAGGTGGCGGCGGAAACTTCCTGCTCTTCAGCTGCGGTTTTCACGCTACTGATGTCACCCACGGAGATTCCCAGCGGATCGAGGAATGTATCGGCTACTCCGGCCAGATTAGCGGGAATGGTTGCAAAAGACTCGCCGATTGCGGCAAAGAAATTGAATTCCTCTTCCGCACCTTCTTCACCTGCAGCCGCTGCATCCATCTGGGCATACAGTGAGTCCAAAGTTCCAACCACCGCCTCTTTGGCGAAGATTCCTGTAAAAATGCCTACTGTGGCAGGCCAGTTCTCATCGGAAACACCCAATGGCTTCAAGACCGGAGTGATGGATTTGCTGATGGTGGCCAAGGCGGAATTTTCAGAATCGTCATTGCCGAAGGTACCGTCTGTACCCAGGGAGTTTAAAAAGCTCAAGACCATGATAACCGGAATCAAGACCTTGCCGGCTTTAAACATGAAAGTGGTTAGTCGGTCCCAAGCCCGCAACAATACAGATTTAATCGTGGGCAGGTGATAGGGAGGCAACTCCATGATGAAAGGAGTGATTTCGCCTTTCAGCAGGGTGTTCTTCAGGATCAAGCCGGTCAAAACTGCAAAGCCTATACCCAGGAGATAGAGCAGGAATACCAGGTTCTGGCCGCCAACCGGGAAGAATGCCGCGGCAAACAGGGCATAGACCGGCAGTCGGGCCCCACATGACATAAATGGATTCATCATTATAGTGAGGGTGCGGTCCCGCTCATTTTCCAGGGTACGAGTGGCCATGATGGCGGGCACGTTACAACCGAAACCCACCAGCATGGGGATAAATGATTTGCCCGGCAAACCGATGATCCGCATGAAACGGTCCATGACAAATGCGGCCCGGGCCATGTAGCCGGAGTCTTCCAGAAACGAGAGGAAGAGGAACATGAAACCGATGGGCGGAATAAAGGTGGCCATGGTTTGGATACCACCGCCGATACCGCCGGCCAGGATGGTGGTGAGCCATTCCGAAGAACCCAAAGAGTTCAGGATTGCACCAAAGCCGTCAACAAAGATTGCACCAACGAAGATATCGAAAAAATCGATAAAAGCGCCGCCCAGATTAATGGTGAACATGAACATCAGATACATGGCGGCAAGAAAGATGGGAATACCCCAAAACCGGTTCAGAACCACACGGTCGATCTTGTCGGAAGCCGTGATACCCAGGCGGCCACCTTCTCGAACTGTTTCTTTGGTCAGCCATTTAATAAATCCGTAGCGAGTCGAGGCAATGAGGATATCAGCCTCTTCATCCATTTTCTCTTCAACCTGTTTTTGCAAGCCATCGAGGATGTCGGCGGTTTTGGGATCGACCTTTTCCAAA
This sequence comes from uncultured Desulfobulbia bacterium, assembly GCA_964443295.1. Lineage (GTDB taxonomy): Bacteria > Desulfobacterota > Desulfobulbia > Desulfobulbales > CG2-30-60-27 > CAYUCH01. Next base: position 21,158 of record CAYUCH010000034.1, read on the forward strand.
GCCTTTTCATCGAATTCCATGAGTTTCAAGGCAAACCAGTTGGCATCGACCTTTTCTGCTGCTGCAGTCTTTTCAACATAGGGCAGCAACTGGGCAACGGCCTCTTGGATTTCCACAGGATAGACGACCCGGGCAATAGGGGGGGGCTGGGAAAAGGCAGATTGGTTAATGGCATTCTTAAGTCGCTTGATACCCTTGTTACGGGAGGCGGTGAGGGGGACCACCGGACAACCCAATTGCTCAGACAGAGCATTGGTGTCAATTGTGATCCGATGTTTTTCGGCAACATCCATCATGTTTAGGGCCACCATTATGGGAACCCGCATTTCCAGAAGTTGACTGGTGAGATAGAGATTTCGCTCAATATTAGAGGCATCGACAATATTGACGATGAGGTCGGCTTCATGGGAAAGTATATAGTCCCGGGCCACTTCTTCATCCACCGAGGCGGCGGCCAGAGAATAGATGCCAGGCAGATCCACCAACTCGATTTCGTGATCGTCATGCTTGTAAAACCCAACCTTGCGGTCTACGGTAACGCCGGGCCAGTTGCCGACTCGCTGTTTGGCGCCGGTGAGACAATTAAAAAGGGTGGTCTTGCCGCAATTGGGATTGCCGACCACACCGATGGTAAACTTCTTCATTGATTCCTCCAAGTTTTTCTATATGATTGCAGCTCTGTAACCAATGCAAACAAGATGGGTTATCCTTCCACGATTAATGCCGCGGATTCTTCCTTTCTCAGGCTCAGGTTAAAGCCCAATACTTCAATTTCCACCGGATCGCCAAGGGGCGCCATCCTGGTCACGGTAAACTCAGTGCCTTTGATCATTCCCATGGCCATGAGTTTTTGCCGATATGATTTGCCGGATTTTTCAAAACCGGTTACCCGGCCTTTTTCTCCGACTGTGAAATCAGCGAGTTTTGTTTTCATCCTACTTCTCCTGCCAACAAGTTGTTTGGTATGTGTAAATGAATTAGGGCTGTCTAACTTTATGGTTAAAAAAAATGAATACTATGATGCTTTTTTGTTGTGATGATGGCCAACATTGTTTTTACATTTGCAATTCTGGCATGAACGGGAGCAGGTTTTTTTGCCTGACAATCCTACAATAACCCGGCAACCTTCCGGGGCCATTTCCAATCCTTTTTCTCCGGTGAGATAAAGAACTTTGCAGGGAAGGTTTTGGGCAACGGCTTCCCGCTTAAAGTGATCTCCGCCGGAACTAAAAACCTGTTCTAACTTTTCGGTGTGGACGAAAATATTACCGCGGCCGAGATAGTTGTCATTGATTGCGGTTGTGAGTTGACCAGCAGAATGATGATCGAATCCCCCGTAAAGTTTGATGTGCAAATTGCCATTTCTGTTTTCCGCCTGGATAAGTGCATTGTTTTTCATGATTAATTCTCCACTTGGTTCGCGGGAGTATTGTGTGCGATCTGCTCCAAACCTCTGGCCAAGGCTGAAAGTCCGGCGCTTCGCATGGTAACGAATGGTTTTGATGAGCTTTTGCAAAAGCGTTTGGCGCGCAAGCAGGCATCGTGGCTGACACAATTAATAGGGCAAATCACCGCGTCTGCCTGGACCAGCATTTTGCATAGTGATGTCCGTTGTTCTTCTTTGCCGCCGTCATGATGGATAAATTTGCCCCCTCGGGATTCCACAAGTTTTCGATAATGGGGAACCATGTTGGGTTTACCACCTACATAAAGAAGGCGACGACCGCAGAGATCAGGCCCTGGGCAATGTGATTCTTCACACCCCTGGCACTTGCAGTCTACATTATCTGTCTGGAGCAAACTTTGTAAGGTGTGGTTTTCATGGCGGCTTTCATCAATCTCAGAAGAGAGTTGTTCATTTTTTTTGCTGATTTTTTCGTGTTGAAGCGAGATGGTGTTGAGCGCCTCTTTAAGCCGGGAAATTGTCCGTTCACTCTTTACCTTGTCCGCCTGTAATTGAGAAATAGTCTCTTTAAATTCTGCAACCTCTGCACCTTGCTCCAGGGCCTGGATTTTGTCATTGGCCTTCTTCAGAAGCGTTTCCAGGGCCTGGAATTTTTCTACCTGCAGCTTTAGTTCGGCAATTTCTTCCTGTTGCCAGGCGGATCGAATCCGGGAATCATTATGCGCCACCTGCAACGCTTCTTTAAGAATGACTTCTTTATCCTGTAACTCGCGGACCTTTTTAGCAAGTCGACGGTTAGAACAACAGGCCTGGTGAGATTGCATATGGACCTCACCGTACACTGCTTTGATGACTTTTCCTGTAGTGGCTGGATGGGTCATGATGGCCCAGTATGAGCCGGCCATTCGATCGTTTTCTTTGCCGTATTCCCAGAAATCAAGAAGATCCTGGGCAGATTTGGCTCGTCCCACCTGGCGAACGGACAGTTGATATTTTTTATCCAGGGCTTTGTTGACTACCCTGGAGTTATCACTGAAACTCTTCACCAGATCAATGAAAGTGCTGTGTAAGTCATAATCCGTGAGACCAATGGTGCTGACCCCTTTCAGTTTCTTGGTCACCTTTTTCATCTCAACCACGGATAAACAGGTGCCCACAATGGAACAGAGGTAACACTGTTCCACTTCCCAGATTTTAAGCCGCCGGGAAGGGGAGGTGGCTGTTTTTGTTTTTTCTTTTTTACTCACGCACATGGCTCTTATTTTAGTGTTTACAAATAAAGTTTGGGTTGCCTAACTTTTGAGACGACAGAAATACCAGGTATAGATTTGGGTGTCAATAAAAAAATTAGTCGTGCCTAATTTTTTTATTGAATTGAATATGACATTTATAGTTGGTTGGCTACTTTTCCTGTGAATTCAATTGGTTAGTTGCTTTGTTGTTCTGGTGTTGTTGGCCATGGAATGTTTCCCAATATACTGCTGGGGATAAGCTTGGCTTTCAAATAGTTTGACATGCAAAGTATTTTTTGTTTTCATGGAACCAAATTTTAGGAGGTTATTAAAAATGCAGTTTGATTCGTTATTCTGGGCTGCCATGCAGTCGAGCCTGGTGCTTGGTTTAATACACGGGATAAATCCGTGTGGCCATTCATGGCTTGTTTTGGCACCTTTTGTCGTTGGGAAAAAATCAGGCAGGCAGGTTGCATCCTTAACACTCGCTTTTCTGGTAGGTACAGCAGTGGCCTGCCTGGCATTGGGCGCCTCATTGGGAGCAATTTCGTGTTTATTCCCAACGCACCTGCAGTGGTATATTGAGGTGGGGACAGCGGTTGTTCTCATCGGGCTAGGTATGGTTTTGATCATCAAGCCTCACTTGCTTCACCATCATGATCATGACCATTCCCATGGTGATGATCACCATGATGGGCATCATTGCCACCATGATCAACACTCGCACCATGAGCATTCCCATAACGGTTTTTTCGGGCGCCACAAAGCAACCAGTGTTGTTTTATTCGGGGTCGGATTTGTAAATATGATTATTCCATGCCCGACCGTGGCAATAATGTATGGATATGCTTTGGAATCGGGAAGTGTTGTCAAAGCAACATTGGTGTTCGCCGCTTATGCCTTAACAACGGGTTTGGCAGTGGGGGGAGTTATTTATGCCATTTATCGAATTGCCTCTTTGTTGAGAACTTTGCAACAAAATTGGATCGAGTCGGCCATTATGCGCACGGCAGGCCTGGTAACTATCGTATTTAGTGGAATCACATTTTATCAACTTTAAGAGCATAAGACTTGAAATTCTATGGATAAACTGACTCACCTGATAATAGAGTTCTATGATAAAATTTCATCCTGGGAGCATTCCGTTGTCCGTGAGAGCGGGTTGACACCTAGCCAGATGCATGCTGTGGAAATAATTGGCCATGCCGGGCAATTACGCATGAAGGAGCTTGCTGAACAGATGGGGCTTACCACCGGGACCATTACCTTAATGGTGGACCGGCTTGAGAAAATCGGGGCGGCAGCAAGAAAGCCCCATGAGAAAGATAGACGTTCCCTACTTGTTGTTTTGACACAAAAGGGGCAAGAATTGTTTGAGGAACATCATCAGCTACACGAAAAATTGACCACAGATCTCTGTGCAGATTTAACAGATTCAGAAACAGAATTATTCGAAACCTTATTGGGAAAAGTAAATATTCAGCTGTAAGCTAAAAAAAATATACTGTGATTCACAGTATATCGTGAGCGCATTACTAATGTGAGAGACCTATGAAAAAAAATATATTAATCCTGTGCTTCGTGTTTTTTCTGTTCGGCTGTAGTTCTTCCAATAACGATCCAAGTCCTTCGGCGGACACTGATCCTGTTGAGGTGACATCCACTTACCATGAACTTGTCACCAGCAGGGGAATAGTATTGAAATATGTCTATTCCCAAGTAGAAAACGCCGAGGCAATTCTGATTTTATTTCCCGGAGGAGCTGGAACCATAGGATTAATCCAAACCTCTGACGGTTTTCAAATAGGTGGGACAGACGGATTCATGGCTCGAAACTACGAAGACCTGTCAGCCCTTGGTTTAAACGTATTCCTGTTGGATGCGCCTTCGGATTACCAAGGTGAAGCTGGAATGGATACAGCGTTTCGGATCAGTGAAAATCATGCCAATGATATTGCCGACTTGATTGAGGAAATCAAAAATGATTCCACTCTGCCCATCTGGGCTGCAGGTATCAGCATGGGATCAATTTCAACCAGCAATATGGGGATCATGCTGAATGAAGAACTCCAAGGCCTGGTGTTGCTTTCTGCGGTGACCAGTCCTGAAGTAACTGGCAATGTGTACGGCACTTTGCCGGAAGGGATTCTAAGCATGTCATTGGAAGAAATTACTGGCAATGTCTATATCGGCTTTCATCAAAATGATCAATGCCCGGAAACTCCTCCCAGCGGCGTAGCATTAATGGAAAACGCTTTAATCGGTGCTTCGGAAGTTGAAAGGGATGTATTCAGTGGAGGTAATACGCCGGAATCACATGGTTGCGGCCCGCTCTCGTACCACAGCTTTTATGGTATCGATGCCACGGTCATTGAGGCGATGAGTCAGTTTATAAAAGGAGAATAAATAACCTCGATCAGTTGCGGATAATTTCCACATCCGGAAGATTGTCTGCCACTTCCTGGAAAGTTGAACACTTATTAAGCACTTTTATTACCGCAGGCAATGGTTCGGACCAGAGGTCCAGTTTTCCGGATTTTCCCACTCTGCCTGGTTTATTTGGTTTTGATCCATAATATTCCCTTTTAATCTTAAAGTGGTTTCTAGAAACTGAAACGCCCTGGAATTTGAAATACCAGGGCGTATGAAATGAATGAGTATTTACTGACCGAACTAACTCTTGGTATCTATGAGATTGCCCAGCATCTCATCTTCTGCCTCGATGATTTTCAGATTGGCTTGAAAATATCTCTTGGTCAACATCATGTCAGGTAATTCTCGAGCCAGCTCAACGTTGGACATCTCAAGGGCATTGGGGGCAATGGTTCCCAGTCCGACAGTTCCAGGGGCGCCGGTGATGGGAGCTCCTGACTCAGTGGTTGCCCTGAATAAATTGCCTCCTTCCATGGAAAGACCGGCCATATTGTTGAAATTTGCCAGGGCAACCTGGGCTCTTGGTATAATTTGGCCATTGGAATACCGGCCGGTGATCACACCGTTCGTATCTGTTGAAATAGATTGTAGAAAGCCCGCTGCAAATCCGTCGCTTGATTGGAAGATGGTGTTGGATGAATTGGCATATTGGGTGGAAGCCAGTTCTTCTGGCTGAAAACGTGTACTTACCGTATCGCCTTGTTGGCTCATGGTCGCCGAATTACCAAATGGATCAGATCCGCTTGCTGCTGTGGTGGTAATGGAATCAATAAACATATTGGAATCACCACCAGTGTTGTCTGCAACCCGTATACGGCCTGATGGGTCAATAGAGGCAGTGCCATTAAATGCTGTACCCAGTTGATCCAACATGTCCTGCACGGTATTACTTCCATCCACCACGTAATTCAATGATGCAGCAACGCCGTCATGATTAAAACCGTTGAAGGCCAATGTATCTCCCGTTGCCAGGACATTGCCGTTGGTATCGTAAACATTATCAAAGGTTGTTATGGCTGTAATTGGATTTTGGTTGCTGTCCACTGAACCAGTAGCGCTGGTAATAATCTGGGATTGGTTGGTGAGTTGACCGCTGAAGCGGGCTCCAAAGTTGAGCTCCACACTTTGATTCACCGAGTCGCCGGTGGAGTTGTAGAGAAAGCTATACGTTGTGTCTGTACTCCCCAGCACTATTCGATTGTCATTCAAGGCTGGATCCACCGTCCCATCGGGTGGCACATCATAGGCAGCAATGGATTGGATCTGGCCAGCACTGTTGAAGTCAATGGTTCCATACATCAAGGCGCCGGCCCCTTTATGGTCTGATGCGGAATATTGATCCAGTGGTGCGTAGGCTGCTTGTTGGCTTGGATCTATGTTGCGTTGGTCTTCAAGGGGATTGGTGGTGACCAGAAATTCCCATTGGTTGGGATTGGTGGTTCTATCAAAATAAACAGTGACATCATGGCTGGCCCCTTGATCATCATAAATTCTGGTAGATGTTGCGTATTCAAAATTGCTCTGGTCAATCGGGGTCGTGGGAGTGGCTGCTGCAGCGTTTCGGCCATCCCAGGCATCAAATAAAGTAACCTCGTTGGTTTCAAGAGGTGTACGGGAATCCACATTGAATATCATGTCAATTTGACTGGTGGCAACAGGAGGAGTGCTTGCTCCTAAGTTGATGTCGCCTATGGAGCCCATAGGCTCACCGGTATTGGGGTCAAGAGTCCAGCCTTGGACATAATGGCCGGTGGCATTGGTTAAATTGCCATTCTGGTTGAAGGTGAACCCCCCGGAACGGGTAAATCGATCAGCCTCCTGACTGTCCGGCTGTCTAAGAACAAAGAAACCCTGTCCTCCGATTGCCAGGTCGGTGGGATTAAAAGAACTCTCAAAGGTGCCTTGGGCAAAGTTCTGATTCACTGATCCCATTTGCACACCACGGCCCACCTGGGATGAACCTGCAGCTGATGAGGTGTTCTGGGATGGGCCGCTCTCCAAAGAGGCGCGGCTGGATTTAAAACCGGGCGTGTTGGCGTTGGCTACATTATTGGCGGTGATTTCAGTTTTCTTTGAGAAATTTAACAACCCGGAAAGGGCGGAATAGAGGCCTGAAATCATGGCGTGCCTCCAATGTTAAAGGAATAAAAGATGAACTCGTGTTCGTCCAGAAATGGCCCTTTTTTCCGATCTCTGCGTCAGAGTAAAATTAAAATTGCTCACATATCCCCAATATGCTGCGCCTTTTAATTTTACTGTTCCTTGACCTCGAAAAAAATGGCTCATTTCTGAGCATGCATAAAAAACCCCGTATCTGTATTATTATATCGGACACTGGAGAAAAAACTTTAATTATTCTTCAAAAAAAATCATTTTTTTTCTTTCTAGCTAGCTCGTCCTACCATTAAGGCCGCAACATGTGATATCCTAATGCCTGTATATTGTGGTTTTTCGGCCCTCGAGTTTGTTTTTTTAAGTTCGAAACTACAAAGAACACTGTTTTATATCGACAGGAGGAATTTTGATGAGAAAAATCAGTTTGTTTTTACTGGTAAGCTTTGTTTTTATTTTTATTGGTTGTGGGGGTGGTGAGGATTCCGAAGATGTAAATCAGGACAGAATCTACACAGATTATGAGGTGTTTTATAATGCCAATGAGGATAAGACCCATGTGATTGCACGCTTTCGCTTTGGAAATGCCTTGGGCACCTTGCTTGAATTGACTGAAGAATCGGGAGCCAGCGTTACATTTAATGGCGATACTTTGGCGTATTCCAGTTTGTGGGGCGGCCATCACAGGGAGTATGCCGGTAACACTACCAGTGGAACGTTTGTCTATACCAATACTGAGGATACTGTTTATACGAATTCTACCCCTATGGGGACATCCATAGAGTTTCCCGATGGCATTACCGAGATTGATAGGAGTGAGGCCCAGACCATAGCTTGGGTGGGTGATCCGCTGGCCGCGGATGATCAGGTCGGTATTTTTATCGGTTCGTGGGAATGGGGTGATAACGCCTTATTCTGGACCGATGAAGATGGTGCCACCGAGATTGTTATGGGTATTAACCTGTTGGAGAATCTCGAATTAGGGGCTGCTGCGGTTTATATGGATCGCTGGAATGCGGTGGATGTTACCGAGGGAACATCGGCTGGGGGCACGATACGCTATAAATACCGCGCAACAAATGTAACGGTTACAGTGGTAGACAGTTCAGAACAGTAGTAGATCTTCGCAAGAATTGACAATAAAACAGGAGAAATTTCGGTTTCTCCTGTTTTATTTTGGAAACCGTGACAGTTGTGTTTACTCCACCACCATAACGGCGCAATGCTTGGCGTGGTGCAGGATTTTATTTGACGTCGAGCCAAAGACAAATTCTTCTTTATGGGATATGCCTCTCCTGCCAACCACCACGATACAGCAGCGTAATTTTTTCTGTTCTTCCAGGATGGCATCACCTATGGAAACACATTTCTTAACAATGAGCCGTGATTCTATCTGCTCTTCGGAAAAACCGGCTCCATAGAGAATGCCCCGGTAATCATTCATGGCTTTTTCCATGGTTCCCCTGTGCTCAACGAGCCATTCGGCCCTTTCCTCTTCTGTAGAGAAAAAATCTTCCGACGGCTCTGGAATGATGGAGAGTAAAGTGACAAAAACATTTTTAAAATCGCAAAAAAAGTCGGCCAGATACATTACCGCCCGTTTGGAATTTGCGGATTCATCTACGGCCACTAACAAGTGACGTTCGGTATCCCGGTGGGTAAGGTCGCAAAAGGTTGTTGATTCGCTCATGCCGTCCTCCCTGTCAATGAGACAACATCATCTTTAGCTTTTTCAAGATCATCCAGCATCTGATCCGTGTTCTCGTAGAATATCTTGGCTCCAAATGAAAAATGAAGTAACACGCGGTTTAGTGATTCCGGAATATATGGATAGATTTTTTTGAGGTTGGCCACCCTGTTTTTGTATGAGATATTCATGTCCTCACCCCAGAGTTTATCAAAGAGCTCTCTCTGGTTATGGTAGAGGTTTGGGGCAAGGACATCCCCCCGGGCAGTCATGAAAATAAGGATATTGCCCAGTCCCTGCATGTCAAAAGAGAACATGGATTCGCCATGTAAATAGTTGTAGTCAAAGTCGATCCAGCGATTGATTTTGTTCTCGCGGTCCCAGATGATATGGTCTCGTCGGATGTCGCCATGTTTTTCTTCATGGTCATGCAGATATTTAATGGCCAAGACCAATTCAATATACTGCTTCAGAACATCGGGGAAAAAATTATAAAAATAATCTTCATGGTCATTGCCATACTCAATGACCATGTCATCGTATCGGCGGCCATAGATGAATTCCAGGATGCGAACATTATTGCCGGCCTCATCGAGAACCCAGTTGCCATGCATGAAATTTGGGTGTTTGGTAATCAGGTCAAGAATGCGGGCTTCTTTTTTGGGGCTGCGGAAACACTGGATGACCATGTCACCGATTTTCGTTTCGAATTTTTCGTGGAATACGAGCTTGATTATTTTTGTGGAGCCATCTATGAGATCAACTACTCGCCGCACCCAGTATTTGGGTTCATCATCCAGGCCGAAGCGGCCTTCTTTCTCATATCGTTTAACCCAATACGGTCTATTTCCCAAAACAACTACGTCGTTATAATCCAGTTTGAAAAAATCAGTGGTGTCTGAGACGAGCTTGAATTTTTTGGGAACTTGGTCCGCACCTCGCAGGGCAGTAATGAGTTCTGCAATGCTGCTTTTCGAGAATATGTCGGACTGCTGTGCCTTGTTCCCCATAACTTATGTTAGCATTTTGAGGCACAGAAAAGGCAAGCAAAACCATACAGCTAAATGAAAAAAGTTAAATGAATGGATGATAAGAAAGTAAAGAAAAGAGAGTGGGAAAAAGTGCTCGGATTTATGAAGATAAAAGCACCACCGCATGGGCACTGATCCCTTCTTCGCGGCCGGTAAATCCCATTTTTTCTGTGGTGGTGGCCTTCAGGTTCACCGCTGATGTGGGAATATTGCATGCCGTGGCGAGATGATCCTTCATTTCTGGAAAGAAGCCTGCAAGTTTAGGGCGCTGGGCAATGACAGTGATATCACAATTGGAGACATGCAACTTATGCTCCGCAGCCAATGCCACAACATGCTCCAATAATTTGAGACTTGAAATGCCCTCGTATGCCGGATCGGAGTCTGGAAAATGAGAGCCTATATCGCCTGCACCCAGGGCACCAAGAATGGCATCACACAGTGCATGGGTAAGGACGTCTGCATCGGAATGCCCCAGGAGTCCGTGAGAGTGTTCAATAGTAACTCCACCCAGAATGAGTAGTCGATCTTCTTCCAGACGATGGGCGTCAAATCCGTGACCAATGCGGAGTGTGGGTGATTGCGTTGACATGGTCGTTTGTTCCTTGAGGATTGCTTCGGCTATGGTGAGATCGCCGGGCCGGGTGATTTTGATGTTTGCTTCAGATCCCTCAACCACTGAAACCGATACATTGATACGGGCCAGGAGGGAGGCTTCGTCGGTGCCAATAAAAGAATTTTCCCGTGCATCAGCGTGGGCTTTCAAGAGAAGTTCGGTAGCGGCGATTTGTGGAGTTTGGGCCTGCCAGAGACCTTGCCGGTCCACAGTCTTGGTGATGCAATGATCAGAAGCCACTGATTTTAATGTGTCTTTCACTGGCAAGGCAACTATGGCGGCATCATTTTTTTTGGCGACTTTGATGCACCGCTCTATGAGCTCTGTATCGATAAATGGTCGAACACCATCGTGGACCAGGCTATATTCGATTCCCTGTGGAACGGCGAGAAGACCTTGCTCAACAGAGTCCTGCCGAGTAATACCACCCCGGACAATTTTTGTAGAATCGATGAGGTCGTATTTGTTTAATATTTTCTCGCCTTCTTCAATGTGGGCTTCCGGGAGAACAAGAATGACGGGGCCTACAGATTCTGCTGCCAATATGGCACGAATGGTGTGAACAATAATTGGTGGACCGGCCAGGGGCAGAAATTGTTTTGGGGTCTCTTGCCCCATCCTCAGACCGGATCCCCCTGCAGGTATGACAGCGGCTACTTTCTTGGACATTGTTTTATGTAGGTCAATATCAGAATAAGAATTTTATATAACAAAGAATTGACGAGTGACCAGTTAAATTTTACCCTTTTTGCACTTTGCACTTTGCACTTTGCACTTTGCACTGAGCAATTTGCAGTTGGCTCTAAGCCGAATTCTGTAAGGCAAAAGGGTGCAGGATCATGGATCTGGGAAGCCGGTCACCAGACATCACTAGC
>CAYUCH010000035.1:0-30974 GCA_964443295.1 uncultured Desulfobulbia bacterium
GAAGTCTTGGCAAATGCCGCTTAACCAACTGTCCGTGAAAACGGGGCTAGCTCAGATTTGTTTTTAGGGCAAACATGCCTGAGGCTGTCGGGCCATCTGGAAAAATAAATCTGTCCCCTTTTTCTCCTCCTTTTTCTCCTTTTTTCTCCTTTCACTCTATGGACTGGAATTATTTAACCAGGTTGCCGATGAGTTTTTCCACTTCACCATCATTGGGAAAACGACCCTGGATGGCTTTGGAAAATATTTCTGTACCATCCACCACAATATCATAAATTCCGTTTGATCCTTCGATCAACTCAACATCAGCACCAAACTGATCTTTTAATGCATCTCCAAGCCTGGAGGCGCGGGGTAAATAATTTCACTTCCCACAATATGTAATCTTAACCTGCATGACGTGCTCCCCCCCCCCAATGAGTTTTCGTGGTCATTGTGTACTACCTACCAGTATATTGAGGGAGGTTCTATCAGTCCACAAAATTTTTACATCCTGTTTACAAAGATGGTTCTAAAAAATATGGTATAGGTTGAGAACATATATTGATGTCACGTTTAAACCAAAAGCACTGTTTTTAATATTAATGAAAATGGAGGATATAGATGAAAAATTTTCGGAAGGAATTATGGTTTAATGTGCCTGGAAGAAGGGCATTTATCAATATAACTCCTCAAGTCAATGAATGTTTGCAGGAGAGTGGCATTCAGGAAGGTTTTGTTTTAGTGAATGCCATGCATATTACCGCCTCTGTGTTCATTAATGATGATGAGGGTGGATTGCATCACGACTATGAAGTATGGCTCGAAAAACTTGCGCCCCATGAACCGGTTTCACAATATCGCCATAATGTGGGTGAAGATAACGCTGATGCCCATATGAAACGGCAAATTATGGGCCGGGAAGTACTCGTCGCCATTACCAATGGTAGGCTGGATTTTGGAACCTGGGAACAGATTTTTTATGGCGAATTTGACGGTGGTCGGAAGAAGAGGGCGCTAGTCAAAATTATTGGCGAATAACATCTAATCATGAAAAAAATGTCTTCATACATACCATCTTCTGAGGATGATTCTCAAAAGCAGCCAGGGTTCGCCGACCTTGTTGAACAAACACTGTCTCAAGATGTATTGGATTCTGTCAAATCTGAAAAAGAACTTCGAGAAACTCATAATAGTAAAGAGAGAACTAAACGCGAACAACCACTCGCTCCTCAGCGCCAACTGGATCTGCATGGCTGTACGTTGTTAGAAGCTCAACGAAAAACCAGGCATTTTTTAGAAAATTGTCACCATTTTGGTTTACAAAAGGTTAGAATTATTACAGGGAAAGGCCTGCATTCAGATGGCCAACCTGTTTTGCCCGATGGAATCGAATTGATGCTGAAAGAAATAAAGGAAAGAAATGAAATTCATTCTTTTCATTGGGAAAAAAATAACCGCCAAAGTGGTGCCATTATTGTTCTTTTGAAATAAGGAAAATATAAAATGCAAACACCCTACCAGCCGGATTCTGAATTAATAACCTGGATGAAGGATATACGTCGATGGTTACATCGACATCCTGAGTTGGGTTTTAATGAGCATCAAACCGCTGGGAAGATTTGCCAGAAATTGGACGAGCTTGGTGTTATGTATCAAGCCGGAATAGCTGGCACAGGTGTAGTGGCAACCATCGGTGACGGAGAAGAAGGGGAGCCGTGTATTGCCCTTCGTGCCGATATGGATGCACTGGCAATCCACGAGAAAACGGGGCTTCCCTTTACTTCTGAAAATCCAGGTTTGATGCATGCCTGTGGTCATGACGGACATGTTGCCATGCTCTTGGGAGCTGCTGCTCTCTTAAAGAAAAACCCGCCTGCCGGTAAAGTCGTCTTGATTTTTCAGCCAGCTGAAGAGGCTGAAGGCGGGGCTCAAAAAATGATTCAGGCCGGTGTTCTTGATGGGGTGCAGGCCATTTTTGCCGGTCACATTGATCGCCATTTTAAGGTGGGTGAGATTGTTGCCCATCCTGGTTTGATCTGTGCTTATACGGACACTTTTACGGTTGAGCTGCGCGGGAGAGGTGGTCATGCCGCAAAACCCCATGAAACCGTTGATTCAATTGTTGTGGCCAGTCTACTTGTGATGGCAATCCAAACCCTGGTTTCCCGAGAAGTGAATCCTGCTCATCCCTCTGTCATAACGGTTGGGCAGATAATGGGTGGGACGGCTTCCAATGTCATTGCAGAAAGGGCTGAGTTGCAAGGGACGATTCGAACCACACTACCGGAAATTCGGGACCAAATTCTTCTTGGCATGAGTCGTATGGTTGGGGCCATGGAAGAACTGTATGATGTTGAAACATCGGTATTTATCGAGCCAGGTTATCCACCGGTTATAAACGATGAGGATGCTGTGGTTACTGCTCGTAAAGCAGCCAAAGAGGTTGTTGATTCCAAAGGTATACATGGCCTGACGCATCCTAGTTTAGGGGGGGAGGATTTTTCTTTTTTTCTTGAGAAAGTACCTGGATGCATGGTGCGATTTGGAGCAATGAAGCCAGATCTTGGCAATGTACCGGCCCATAGTCCATTTTTCGATTTTGACGAAGATGTGTTGGAAGTGGGGGCAGCCTTTTTAGCTCATGTTGCTGACATGGCTTTAAAGCGAAGCGCAAGCCGCAAAGGGTGGAAGAAAAAATAGTCGCCCCCTCGTCATTTTTTAGTGGTTTGGGCAAACAGCATAAAAGCGGTACGGTGTCAGGACAAGAGTTTGATGACCCTGATTAAGAAAATGCACGGTACAATGTATCACGTAATAGTATATGTAGTCTGTAAGCGTGTTTAACCCTGATTCTTAACCTTGAATTTCAGGATATGTATTATGGACCAATGTTTGTATTTTACCGCCAGCAAGCCATTTACTATTGGGGTAGAAGTCGAATTTCAATTACTTGATCGACATTCCCTTGACCTTGCTCCCCATTCTCCAGATATTCTGGCTGATATTCCGCCTGAACTTAAAGAACGGGTTAAACCCGAGTTTATTCAGTCTATGGTAGAGGTCTGTACGTCTGTTTGCCATGATATGAATGATGTAAAGGCCGAACTCACTGAGCTTTGCCATAGTTTGGAAGAAAGGGCGGCCCGTCATGATTGTGTGCTCTATGCTGCAAGTCTGCACCCATTTGCCTCGGTTGAAGACAGGAAACTTTCCACTGGAGATCGATTTAATGCCATTATGGATGACCTGCAGGTTGCAGGCCGCAGATTGATCAGCCAGGCTTTGCATGTCCACATTGGTTTACCGGATGGGCATACTGCTATTAAGGTGTGTAATCGAATAAGGAATTATTTGCCGATTTTCTTGGCGTTGACAACATCATCACCATATTTTCAAGGGCAGGACACAGGATTTTCCTCCTACCGGACCAATATTTTCAAGGCCTTACCTCGTTCGGGCGTTCCCAATTATATTAAGGGGTGGGATGAATTTGCCGAACTTATCCTCATTTTAAATCAAGCAACATTATTGGATGGTATGAAAGAACTCTGGTGGGATGTACGTCCTCATCCAGATTTTGGCACCGTTGAAATCAGGATATGTGATTTGCCATCTCGTTTTGAAGAGATTTTGGGAATAGCTGCGTTAGTGCAGTCTCTGGTGGCCACCTTAACCGACGATTCTTTGGAGTTTCCAAATCCCTATCAGGAAATTATAAATCAAAACAAATGGTATGCAGCGCGTTATGGCCTAGAAGGTGTTTTTGTAAAACACTTGCCAGGAGAGCATTCTACAATGGCCAGGGAAGCGGCGGAATTACTGGACATGGTAAAACCTGCTGCCGAAGATTTAGGATGTGAAGCCTATTTGGCCCCCTTGAGAAAAACCATTGTAAATGGTGCCAGTTCGGCCACACAAAGAAAGCTGTTTGCCACTCATCAAGACTTTCCGGCAATAATTAATGATATCAGAAAGGATTTCTGGAAATGAGTTCACAGAGAGCAATGGTTGCCTCAGGACACCCTTTGGTGAGCCAGGCTGCCTTGGAAATATTGGAAGAAGGAGGCAATGCCTTTGATGCAGTGGTGGCAGCCGGATTTATGGCGCCGGTTGCCGAGCAGACATTAACAAGTCTAGGTGGCGGTGGTTTTTTAATGGCCAAAACCGTTGATACTGGTGAAATAACTCTCTTTGATTTTTTCTCCGATACACCGGGAAAAGGCAGAAATACTGAAGAGTTGGAACCACATTTTTTCCCAGTGACTATTCCCTTTGGGGGGTGTGATCAGGATTTCAACATAGGCCTTGGCTCGGTGGCAGTGCCAGGTAACTTGAAGGGATTTTTGCATGTACATGGGAAACTCGGTTTACTTCCACTTGAGAAGATAGTGGAGCCTGCCAGGAAAGCGGCTATCACCGGAGTGCGGTTAAATCAATTGCAGGCCCGATTCCTCAACATGCTAAAGCCCATCATGACCTTTTCTGAATTTGGCCGGAACCTCTATTGTTATAATGATCGATATATGACAGAAGGGGATATGTATCATAACCCTGAAATGGCGGCTTTTCTGGAAATCATTGCCAACGGTGAGGGGGATTCATTCTATACAGGTGAAATAGCAGAAAAAATTGCCACAGACATGGCAAATGGAGGTGGGCTTCTCACCATGGAAGACCTTGCCTCGTATAAGGTAATTGAACGACAACCTTTGGAGACTTCATATCGGGACTTTTCTTTTTTTACAAATCCACCTCCCTCATTTGGTGGCACCCTCATTTGTGCGGCCTTGCAATATCTCGATGGGGTCGATTTTTCCGATATCACTTGGGGGTCCAGAGCTCATGTTGGGCAGTTATCCGATTTGATGGTCAAGATTGAAGAAATGTGGGAGATAGGTATTGATACCATCTATCAAGGGTTGCAGAATGCTGATCAGGATTTACGAATGAACAGTCGTGGCACAACCCATGTATCCATCATCGATTGTCAGGGTAATGCTGCCTCAATGACCAGTTCCAATGGCGAAGGGTCTGGTTATTTTGCTCCTGGAACCGGAGTGATGTTGAATAATATGATGGGCGAAGATGATCTACACCCAGAGGGATTCCACTCCAGCCCACCGGGTATGAGGGTTGCTTCGATGATGTCTCCTTCTCTTTTAGAAAAAGATAACCAGGTTGTCATGGCCCTTGGGAGTGGGGGCAGCAAACGAATTCGCACAGCTATCACCCAGGTCATTAGTCATATATTGGATTTTGGGCTCAGTACAAAAGAGGCGGTTGATGCACCAAGAATGCATTGGGACGGTGACATCCTTCAACTTGAGCCGGGGTATCAGAGTGAATCTGTGGATCATCTTAAAAACAAAATGGCTGTCAATCACTGGCAAGGCCGTGATGTCTATTTCGGCGGGGTTCACGCCGTATCCAAAGAACATGGTGGGGCAGGTGACCCACGTCGAGCCGGTGAAACAAGGGAGAGGAGTTGCGGATAATATTTTCTTGCTTGGGCAATGCATAGAAAATTTATATGACGAATTAGATATGTAACGTTTGCTCGAAAATCTAAGCTTTCAGGAGATCATAGAAAGAGAACTTGGTGGCATTATAAAAGGTGTGAAGATTCTCCAGCTTGAATAATGCTCTCTTAATGAAGAGAGGTTGCTTCGGGTGACAGATTGTGATAGGTTGGCGGCCGAACATATTACGAAGCATTATCTGGAGAAAATAAAAGTGAGTATGCCAGTAATGAAATACACACTGTCATTTTGTGAAATCGAACAGTTATCTGATGATATTTTTGAAGTGACAGTCAATCAAGGAGCGGTCATTGATGATCGCTGTGCGGAAGAAGCGCGCATTTTTTGGCACGATATCAGGCAAGAACCATACAGACTTCTGGTAAATAATAAAAATCGTTTTTCATATTCTTTCTCTGGGGCTCAAAAGATAGGTGCGCATCCGCTTGAAGAAAAGAAAGCAGTAGTCGCCAGTGATCCTTCAACTGAAAGAGAAATGGAAGTTGTGCTGGAGCTCAAACAACTGTCAGAAGACCTGGATAACATTAAGGTCTTTCAAGATAGAGATGAAGCATTACAGTGGTTAGAGGCGTCTTGATTGTTTGAAATATATTCCACTTTCAAATTATGATTTACCGGAGAAATATGAAAAGAAAATTAGTTGTTATCCTTATGGTGTTTTTCTCACTGTGTCTGATTTCAGCATGCGGTATTCCTGATCTTCCAGGGCCTATTGGCATTCCTGGAATTTAAAGTTTTCCACAAACTTACACGATCGTGCCTAGTAAAAAATCCCTTACACATACAATACAGGTGGGCGAAATTGAGGTTCAGGTGGTCCGCAAGGCGATTAAAAATCTGAATCTCACGGTGTATCCTCCCCATGGTCGGGTTCGGCTTTCAGTGCCTTTGTTTGCCAGCAGTGATCAAATACATCGAGTAGTGATTTCCCGGCTGGAATGGATCAGAAAGAAGCAGGCTTTATTCCTGGCCCAACCCCAAATGATTCCTGAGAAAATGATCAATGGTGAAAGTCATTCTATTTTTGGGGCACCGCATATTTTAGAAGTGGTTGAAAGGAGAGGGCGTCATGAGGTTGTTCTTGAAAATGATACACATATTCAACTTTGTGTGAATCCTGGAACAACTTTAGTCAATCGTCAAAAAGTACTCAATAATTGGTACCGGGAGCAGCTTAAAAATCGAATACCCGGCCTGTTTGAGCAGTGGCAGTCTGTCATTGGCGTTGAGGTGGTGGATTGGGGGATTAAAAAAATGAAAACCAGATGGGGAAGTTGTAATATCACCCATAAGCGAGTCTGGTTTAATCTGGAATTAGCCAAAAGACCTCTTGAATGCCTGGAGTATGTGGTGGTGCATGAGTTGGTGCATCTCCGTGAACGGTATCATGATGAGGCGTTTTATGCCCTTTTGGATAGGCATCTCCCCAATTGGCAAGTGAGTCGAGCGAAACTAAGGCAGACTCCAATTACCTAGGCATTGATAACACTCCCCCAACTGGAAACGATCACCTCTTTTTCTTTTCGCAATAATTGTACAATTTCTTTGGCCTGTTCGTTGTCGATCCCAAGAATTTTTGGGATGGCAACGGGCTGCAGCAAACCAAGGCCCGCCCAGCCAATTTTAAGTCTGATGGCCAATGAATCGGCCAACTGCAATGCCGCCGCCGCTTTAGCATGTTCCCCTGCACTACGTGGTTGATGGTGATACCGAATCATGCTGATCAAGAAATCGCTTAGTTTCCATTTAATAGCCAGATAGGTGCCGATCTCTGTGTGGGAGAGGCCGAACTTTTCTTCTGCCACCGGCATGGGCAGGTCTTCTCTTTCAGCCATTGTCAGAATTTCATTTAATTCATCTGGAAAATAGAGGCAGAAAAGAAGTCGGCCAAGATCATGAAGCATGCCGGCAGTGAAAAGTTCGTCCTGGTCAAGGTCTCCTGTGTATTTGGCAATAAGTCTGGCTGCTGTAGCCACTCCAATGGCATGAAGCCATAAGTCATTTGCTTTGAACTCCTGAAAACCAAGATCATTACTAAAGGATCCGGTGAGTGACAAGCCAATGACAAGGCTCCTTACCTCCTCAAAACCCAAAGTGACAATGGCTTTTTGTACGCTGGAAATTTCCATGACTGCACCATAGGCAGCAGAGTTTTCCATTTTAAGGAGCTTGGCGGTGAGGACGGGATCTTCTCGGATTATCTTTTCCAGGCTTTCAGCCGATCCGGCAATGCTGTCCAGGTTCAACAGCACTTGTTGCATACTGTGGGGAATGGTCGGCAAGTCGGAAACATTATCAAGTCGGTTTGAAATAAGGGTAGCATTTTCAGGTTTCATGGTATTCCTGTTCAATCTATAATTGATTGTGCAAGTTAAGTATTACATGAGTGTTTTTAATAGGAAACGATATTTAGTCAATGACTAAAATTTTAGACCCTCTTATCTTGCCATGCCTTAATTCAACAAGAGCAGTGTTGGCCTCAGCCAAGGTATATTTTTGGACAATAGGCCGTATTGGAATCTGCGCTGCAAGTTCAAGAAATTCAATTACATCTTGCCGGCATACATTGGCAACGGATTTAATCTCTTTTTCCATCCAGAGATGTTCAGAGTAGTCCAGGTTGGCCAAAAAAGATTGATCCTTCTGTTCTTTTCTGATCGCATTGATGACGAATCTGCCACCTGGCGCCAGATTTTTTAAGGACTGAATAACTGGTTGCCAGGCTGGCGTGGTATCAATTATGGCATGCATTAATTCAGGGGGCTGTTCTTCTATATTGCCTGCCCAAAATGCCCCATGTTGCATGGCAAAATCACGCTGCTCTTCCTTGCGGGCCAAGACAAAAATGTTACTCTTTGGCAGAGTGTGTCGTGCAAGTTGAAGAACCAAGTGGGCAGAGCCACCAAAGCCGGTTAAACCAAGATTTTCTCCATCTTTAATACCTGTTAAACGCAGAGAGCGATGGCCAATGGCACCGGCGCACAGCAATGGCGCGGCTTCCTCGTCACTAAAAGAATTCGGAATGGCATAGGCAAATGACTCATTAACTTTCATGAACTGAGCATACCCGCCGTTGTGGTCTCGTCCTGTTGCTTGAAAAGCAGGACAAAGGTTTTCGTCGCCTGACTTACACAGGGAGCAGTTCCCGCAGGCAGAATAAATCCAGGCAACTCCGACCCTATCACCAATGTTGAAAAGTGAGGTGTTATCCCCAAGTTTATGAACTGTGCCAACTATTTGATGACCAGGCACCATGGGAAAGCTGGATGGTGGAGTGCGACCTTCAATTTCATCAAGTTCTGTATGGCAAATACCACAGGTAGATACCTTTATAAGTATTTCTCCATAGCCTGGCTGAGGGCGAGTAATGTCGAGCAGCTCAAGGGGCGTTGAACCTTCATTAATCCTTGATATTTTCTTAATAACCATGGCTTTCATAATTTTTCCCTCAGTGAGAAATGTGAACATATTATATTTTTAAATCATGTAGACAACTTGGCTATTATTGTGAGTATAGTATTAAATGTTTTTAGTCTTTGGATAAATAGTAAAAAAGTATTGAATTTCCACAGTGCATTCTATATGGTACCTCAGATGTATGACAGTTGTTGGTAATAAATCCAGTGGCATCTGACACGAAATTGTCAGGGTAAAGTTCATACCTTGAATATAGACAGGATGAATTAAAATTGAGTATTGTAATTCCTGCAGATCTTGCCATGTATTTTGTAAATTATTTTTGAAATTTTTTAAGACCATCTTTATTCACCACTTCCCCAAGGAGTTATAAAATGAAGAGGGAAACTTTTCGCACACTGACGGTTTTCGCTTTGGCAGCATCTCTTTCTGTATTGGTAGCAGGCTGCGGCCAGAAAAAAGTTGAAAGTCCGGACACTGCCATGGAGCCGACTGTTGTTGAGTCTCCAGAAACTGGCAGCACTACCACACCTGAAGCGAGTGAAGGCATGATCGAGACGGAAGGCCTTGGTCAGGAGGAGTCGCTTTCAACACCAGCGGTAGAAGAGCCTGCACCTACGGTAATTTTAGAGGGCAGATCTTCAGCACCACTTTTGCCTGTGTATTTTGACTTTGATCAATCAAATATCAGAGAAGATATGCGGGAGCGGCTTGAAATGGCCGCTGCATTCTTAAAAGACAATCCTTCCGTTCAAATTCGCGTCGAAGGAAATTGCGATGAGCGGGGAACCAATGAGTACAATATGGCTCTTGGTGAAAGACGTGGGCAGAGCGCTAAAAAATATCTCATGCTTCTGGGGATAGATGAATCACGCATGAACACCATAAGTTATGGCGAAGAGCGACCATTAAACTATGGTCATGATGAGTTGTCCTGGTCACAGAATCGCCGTGATGACTTGGTGATTGTACAGTAAAAAATAAAGATTTTTTATTATTTGACACTATAAAGAGCCTGCTCATGATTGGGCCGGCTCTTTTTTTTTGAGGAGGTAGTTCGTATGAAAATTGTAAAAACTATTGTGACGTTATGTTTTGTGATTTCTTGTTTTATTGGCTTGAGCACATCAGTTCATGCTGCTGATGAGAAAATTACTATCGCCACCGTGAAGATTCAGGAGATCATGAGCCGAGCCGAGGCAGGAAGTGCGGCGCAGAAAATTCTTCAGGAAAAAGCAGCGTCATTGCAAAATGACATGCAGCAGGAACAAGAAAGTCTCATGTCTTTGCAAAATCAGATTGAGATGAAGAGCTCCGTGTGGAGTCCTGATATTCGAGATGAAAAAGAAAGAGATTACCAAAGAAAACTTCGGGCCTTACAAATGCGCTCTGAAGATGCGAAATACGAGATTCGACAACTTGAGAAAAAAGTGATGGAGCCAATCCTCAAAGCATTGAATGAAGTGCTTATGGAAGTTGGCAAAAAAAATGGCTACACCTTGATTTTAGCCAATGAAGGACAGGGATTGGCCTCACGATCCGGATTGTTATACTCCCATGACTCACTGGATATCAGTGACATGGTGGTTAAGGAGCTGGACGCAAAGCTTAAAAAATAAATAGCTGATTATAAACAAAAACATATGGTATGCCTTCTGGAAATTGCATCCTGTTAAGGTGTATTCATTTAGGTCTCGTGGCTTTTCTTCTAGGCCTCCGTTTATGTGTATAAACGATTCTGGTCACGAGACGGACCAAATAATTAAAAAGATTATTGGCTACACGGCAAGAAAACGTTATTACTATGCATTCATGTTTGTCTGATGAAAAATAAATTGTTGAGTGATTCAAACAAGTAACAGGATGGGAAACCACAATGCCTAGAAATATTCTTATTGTTGACCCCTCTGTCAGTATGAGAAGGATCCTTGCCAACATGGTTTTGGCCAATGTTGATGACGCTGTGGTGTATAAAGCGGCGAACATTACAGAAGCTTCTACCATGGTCAAAGAAAAAAAGTTTCACATTCTACTTTTTTCTTGGGAAGAAGTTGATTACAAGACCACTGAGCTACTCACCACCATACAAAAAGATCCCCAGCACGGAGTTCCTGTTGTTGCTCTTGTTGATGGTGATCAAGAACAGAGCCTCGTTGCTGTAAAAAATATTGGAATCAAAGAATACGTGCAAGCCCCGTGTTCTGCTGCGAGTTTAGCCGAAGCCATTACCCTCGCATGTAATCCAGTTAATATGAGGACCAACAGGCGTTTCAGTATTCCAGATACCACAGCTTCAATCTACACCGAGTCCGGTGGTAAGGTCGTTTGTAAAGTGGTCAATATAAGTAGTGGTGGCTTGTTGTGTGAACTTGAAAGTCCAGATCATTTACCACTTAAGGATATGTATTCCGTCACAATTCATTTTGATCTGGGTGGGCGACTCTTGGACACAGAGGGAATTACCGCAGCCTTATCCGGTATGAAAGTACTTGATCGGCAAAAAGGTTGTTTGCCTAATAAAATTCGTTTGGCATTTATTTTTTGTACAGTTCCTCACGAAAGCGCGGAAGTGTTAGGGCAGGCCCTGGTTTTTGCAGAACAACAAGAGTTTTAAAAGTAGTTTGTTTGATGGGCTTTTTAGAGTGCCCCTTCCTAATTATCTTCTTTTTTAACCAGTTGCAAAGCTGCGTTGACTATCGTAGTCTCATCAATGCGACCGATTTTTCTTAATCTTTCCTGACTGCCGTGTTCTAAAAATCGATCCGGTAAACCAAGAACTTGCGTTTTAACGGTTAATCCTCCCTTGGAAAGAAGTTCAAGTATAGCTGAACCAAATCCTCCCATGGCTGCATTGTCTTCTATGGTGAGAACACAACCTGTTTTCTCAGCCCAAGAGAGAATGAGTTCATCATCCAGGGGCTTAATAAATCTTGGATTAATGACCGTAGCGTTGATGCCTAGTTTTTCTAAGCCATCTGCAGCTTCCAAGGCACGATATACCCGGTTGCCAACCGGTAACAGTAGAATGTCATCACCCTGGCGGAGGAGTTCTGCTTTGCCGAATTCAATTTGATTAGGTGCGGCAGATAAAGCAACACCTTCACCATTCCCCCTCGGGTAGCGTATAGCCACTGGGCCGTTATGGGTTGTGGCTGTGAAGAGCATGTCTTGGAGCTCTTGTTCATCTTTTGGTGACATGAGGATGAGATTGGGAATAAATCGCAGAAATGAAAGATCAAAAACGCCATGGTGGGTTGGCCCATCATCTCCCACAAGACCTCCACGATCAATGGCAAAAATAACCGGTAAGTTTTGAAGGCATACGTCATGGATGACCTGGTCAAGCGCCCGTTGTATGAATGTCGAGTAGATGGCCACCACTGGACGCATGCCTTCTACAGCAAGGCCTGCTGCAAAAGTGACGGCATGTTGCTCGGCAATGCCTACATCAAAAAAACGTTCGGGAAATTTAGTAGAAAAACCCATTAACCCTGTACCGGCTGGCATGGCGGCGGTAATAGCTGCAACCTTATCGTTGGAGGCTGCCAGGTACTCCATAGTGTCGCCAAATACTTTGGTATAGGAGGGAATTGAGCTTGTTGATGGTTTTGGAGTTCCTGTTTCAATGTTAAAAGGACCAAGTCCATGGTAATCACCTGGTCTTTCTTCTGCAGGGCCGTATCCTTTACCCTTTGTGGTCAACACATGTATAAGCACTGGTCCACGACTGAATTCTTTTACATTTCTCAGGGTTGCAAGTAACGTGTCAATCTCATGGCCAGATATGGGGCCGATATATTCAAATTTCAAGGCCTCAAAGAGCATGCCAGGAGTGAAAAAACCCTTTATTGATTCTTCACTTTTTTTAAGGACCTGCCAGATATTTTCTCCGACATGGGAGAATGATTTTAGAAAATCTTCAGCTTCTCTTTTAAAGCGCACAACGGTTTTGCCGGTAAGTTTTCGACTAAGAAAACTTGAGAGAGCACCCACATTTGGTGAAATCGACATCTCATTGTCATTCAGCACAACAATAAGATCTTTATCGAGATGTCCGGCGTGGTTTAATGCTTCGAAGGCAATACCACCAGTCATGGACCCGTCACCAATGACGGAAATGACTTTTTTTCTTTTGTTTTTTAAATTATTGGCAACGGAAAAACCAAGTCCCGCCGAGATTGAAGTGGAACTATGGCCAGTATCAAAGGAGTCATATATGCTTTCATCTCTTTTGGGGAATCCGCTAATGCCTTTGTATTGTCGTAGAGTGTGAAATTGTTCTCTTCTTCCTGTCAGAAGTTTATGGGCATAGCATTGATGGCCAACGTCCCAGACGATGGGATCATTTGGAGTATCAAAAACATAATGTAAGGCCAGGGTTAACTCGACCACACCCAGGGAAGGAGCGAGATGTCCACCGGACTCAGCAACAGTGTGAATTATTTCTCGTCGTATTTCTTGAGCAAGGGTCGGCAGTTCTTCTTCTGATAATTTTCGTAGATCAGCCGGGGACTCGATATTTTTTAGCAATGATGTTGCCATTCGCATTGTGTAGTTCTCCTTTATCCGGTTTGATATGATAGATCGATTTTATACCGGCAGGATTAATTTATTTTCTTCTTTTAAGAATATAATGAGCAAGTTCTCTTAAAGGCTCTGCCCGATGATCAAATGTTTCAAGACTACTGAGAGCTGAATGTACCGCTTCTTTGGCTTTTTCTCTTGTCTCTTCTACTCCAAAAAAGGCAGGATAGGTCGCTTTTTGCCTGGCTTCATCTGAGCCTGCTGCTTTACCAAGTTCTTCTGGTGTGCCTTCTACATTAAGTAAATCGTCGGTAATTTGAAAGGCAAGGCCTAAGTTGCTGCCATATGTGGTCAAAAAATCATATTCACTCTCTGATGCGCCGCCAAGAATAGCACCGGACTGCACACTGGCAGTAATGAGAGCGCCGGTCTTGGCTCGATGGATTGCCTGCAAAGTGGAAAAAGGTACTTCTTTGCCTTCGCTAGACACATCGAGAGACTGTCCGCCAACCATTCCCGGTGAACCGGCTGCAGTGGCTATGACATTGATGATTTGAATTTTTTGATCGGCACTAAGTGTGTCATTCTTTGCAGGACGGGATAATAATTCAAACGCAAAGGTCAGTAAACCGTCACCAGATAAAATTGCCTGGGCTTCACCGTAGATTGTATGGTTGGTGGGTTTTCCCCGCCGTAAATCATCATCATCCATGGCAGGTAAATCATCATGGATGAGGGAATAAGTATGTATGCATTCCAAAGCACATGGAATAGCCATGTTCTCGGTAAGATTCTTACCAAATGCTTCGGCTGCCATTATACACAGGACGGGCCTTATTCTCTTGCCTCCTGCAAAGAGTGAGTAACGCATGGCTTCATAATGGGTGCTGAAGAGGTGTGTCTCTGGAGGTAATAAGGTTTCCAGAGCATCTTCAACCTGAATGCGCTTATTGTTGAGATAGGTTTTTATTTCCATTTATGTATTGTCTTCCTCGGAAAATGGAACTGATGTTAAAACCCCATCCTTTTTTAGCAGAATGTCAACTTTCCCTTGCGCTTCATCAAGTTTTTTATTGCAAAATTCTGCCAGTTTAACGCCTTCGTCAAATTTTTTTAAAGCATCATCCAGGCTCAATTCACCCTCTTCAAGGTTTTGGGTAATTTTTTCAAGCCGGTCAATGGCCTCTTCAAATGTTTTTTTTGCCATGATTTCTGTATGTTAGTGCTTGTTAAGGTTAAATATTTAGAGCAGTTGAATATCATATTGTAAAAGAAGACCTCGACCCCGGCAATGTCTTTTAAAAAAAATCGTCCTATGGTAGTCTTATCGACTTTTATTTACCTGTATTCAAAAATGTGCAGGAATTGATGTTTGTGGTTGTAACTATTTGATATTTTTTATTTCTTTTGCGAGCGTGTTCTGCTGAAATTTTTGCAGGTGTTACATTCTTAACATGGGATGGTCTTTAGGCGAGCATATAGAAGATTTTTTAACTTGGCTTGATGTTGAGCGAGGGTATTCGAGTCATACTATTTCTGCCTATACAAGAGATTTGGAAGAATTAGCCCGAAATATTGGGGCGGAATTACATATTAAGGATATTGACACCAACCGGGTTCGCTCTCATATTTATGCCCTGCATCGGCGAAATAAGAGTGCAACCATAGCCAGAAAACTTTCCTCGTTGCGTTCTTTTTTTAAGTTTTTGCAACGACGTTCCCTGGTAAAGGAAAATCCTGTTTCCTCTTTGGCCATGCCTAAACAGGATCGAACCATGCCTGTTTTCCTCTCCGTTGATGAGGTTTTTGCTCTTTTGGCTGTCCCAGGTGAAGAGGATGCTTTTCCCGAGAGAGACCGGGCTATTTTAGAGTGTCTGTATTCCACAGGAATTAGGGTTTCAGAATTAGCTGGTTTGGATATACAAGACGTTGACTTGAAAACAGAGCTTGTGAGAGTTCTTGGCAAAGGTAATAAAGAGCGCATTGTGCCAATGGGAAGTGTTGCCAATGAGGTTATGCAAACATATTTGCCAGCAAGGCAAAATATAATTTCAGCCTGCTCCAGAAGAGGTAAAGAGGCGTCAACCAAAGCCTTTTTTTTGAATAATAGAGGAGGCAGGTTGACCACTCGAAGTATTGAGCGACTTGTTCAATCATATGCAATCAGGGCTGGAATAGTGGTCCGTGTGACCCCGCATGCTTTACGGCATTCTTTTGCCACCCATATGTTGGAAATGGGCGCTGACCTGAGATCGGTGCAAGAACTGCTTGGCCATGCAAGTTTATCAACTACACAGAAATATACCCATTTAAATATTGACCATCTTATGGAAGTGTATGATCGAGCCCATCCGATGGCGCGTAAAAAAGAATAAAGACAATTCATACTTTGGAGATATCAGTGAAGATACGCTCAACAACCATTCTTTCAGTCCGCCACAAAGGCGAAGTTGTGGTGGCGGGAGACGGCCAAGTTACCCTTGGCAACACCGTTATGAAGCATGCTGCAAAAAAAGTCAGGCGGCTCTATAACGATCAAGTGATTACCGGTTTTGCAGGTGCCACTGCAGATGCATTCACTCTTCATGATCGACTTGAGGGGAAATTGGAACAATTTAACGGTAATCTTATGCGATCTGCTGTTGAGTTAGCCAAAGACTGGCGCACAGATAAAATGTTGCGGCGGCTGGAGGCATTCCTGATTACCGTCGACAAGGATTATTCTTTTGTGCTGAGTGGTTCCGGTGATGTTATCGAACCCGATGATGGCATTGTTGCCATTGGCTCCGGAGGCCCATATGCTCAGTCTGCAGCTAAAGCTCTTATTGCCCATAGTGATCTGAATGCAGAGGAAATATGCCGGGTTGCGATGGAAATTGCAGCATCAGTATGTATTTATACCAATCAAAATATAGTAGTGGAAAAACTATGAACGAAGCAATCCCTATGACTCCAAAGGATATTGTTACTGAGCTTGACCAGTACATTATCGGACAACATGCCGCTAAAAGGTCGGTTTCCATCGCCTTACGTAATCGATGGCGCCGTCAACAAGTGGACGAATCTTTACGAGATGAAATTGCCCCAAAAAATATCATTATGATTGGCCCCACAGGGGTGGGAAAAACAGAAATTGCCAGACGCCTTGCCAGGCTTGCCCAGTCACCATTTCTTAAAGTTGAAGCATCGAAATTTACTGAAGTGGGATATGTTGGGCGAGACGTTGAATCCATGGTGCGAGATCTTGTTGAATTGGCTGTGGGGATGGTGAAAAAAGAAGAGAGTGAAAAAGTAGAAGAGAAGGCTGAAAAGCATGCAGAAGAGCGTCTGCTAGACCTGTTAGTTCCTCCTCGGCCGGCACCAGCAAATATGTCTGGTTTTGAGACGCCACCGGAACATCAACTTGAAAGTACAGATTCGTCGCAGAGTACAAGGGAAAAATTCCGGCAAATATTTCGGGAAGGAAAATTGAACGACCGGCTGGTAGAGATGGATGTTGAGCAATCTACTCCAATGCCTATGGTGGAAGTCCTCTCCAGCAATTCCGGTTTTGATGACATGGGCTCTAATTTAAAAGATGCTTTTGGAAAATTGTTCCCTTCTAAAAAGCAACGGCGGAAGCTTAAAGTAGAAGAAGCTTTTGGAATACTCAGAAATGAAGAGGCCGCCAAGCTTGTGGATATGGAAAAGGTGACAGAGAGAGCTTTGCGCCGCACCGAGCAGTCAGGCATTATCTTTCTTGACGAGGTTGATAAAATTGCCTCCAGGCAAGGTGGCAACGCCTCTGGGGCGGAAGTGTCTCGCGAAGGTGTGCAAAGAGATCTTCTTCCCATTGTAGAAGGTGCCACGGTTTCCACCAAATATGGCATGGTCAAAACGGACCATATTTTGTTTATTGCCAGTGGAGCTTTTCATTTGTGTAAGCCCGCGGATCTCATCCCTGAGTTGCAAGGACGTTTTCCCATTCGTGTTGAGTTGAATGCCTTGGGCGCAGATGATTTTTTCCGTATCCTTACAGAACCTCAGAATGCTTTGGTCAAACAGTATGAGGCATTGCTCGATACTGAAGGGGTAAAATTGGTTTTTGAGTCTGATGCCATAGCTGAAATTGCCAGGTTGGCCGAGGAGGTAAACCAGAAAACAGAGGATATCGGGGCTCGACGACTCCATACTATCATGGAAAAATTATTAGAAGATCTCTCATTCGATGCTCCGGATATGAAGGAAGAGGAGTTTGCCGTCACTCCTGAGTATGTTCGTCAGCAATTGGATACCATTTCTTCCGATGAAGATTTGAGTCGGTTCATTTTATAGTAATTGTTAATGTTCAGCCTGCAGCCCAGGTTTATTTTAAAATGGGTGTATTTGTAAGGAGCTACAATGTACGAGTCGGATTTAAAATATTGCCCACAGTGTAACGATGAATATAGATGGGAAATTGAACAATGTGCAGTATGTGCTGTGCCGTTATTAAGTGGTACAGAAATGACCCAACAGAAGGATGCGCATGAGGAGGCAATTAAACAGCGTTCCATGGAATTTGCTTCTGATGATGAGCTTGTTACCATCTTTCGCGGTGCACATGTGGA
The DNA here is from genome assembly GCA_964443295.1 of uncultured Desulfobulbia bacterium. Lineage (GTDB taxonomy): Bacteria > Desulfobacterota > Desulfobulbia > Desulfobulbales > CG2-30-60-27 > CAYUCH01. The sequence continues at coordinate 18,053 of CAYUCH010000035.1, forward strand.
AATAAAGGCTTTGGAAGATATATTAAAAAAGCAACGCATCCCTGCCGTAGTAGCTGGTGATCCCGATTCTTGTGGCAAGGGCTGACGATCCAGTAATTTAGAACTCCAGGTGCGAGTTCAGGAAGCGGAAGAAGCACTTGCCATTATTCAGGAACGCTATCATCTTTCTACAGGTTTGGCAGAGTATGATCAAACGCACTCAGAGCAAGTTTTCGACCAGCAGAAAGATGAGGCAACGTGTCCAGCATGTGGGTTTAGTTTTCAAACAACCACAACCACATGTCCGGATTGTGGATTATGTCTGGGATAATAGATGAGAAAAGTAGTATATTCTTTTTGTGTTTTGAGAAATAACGATTTCATGACCAAGATGAAAGTGAGCAGACCATGAAAAAAGAAGAAAACGGTAGTGGAAGTCAGTTAAAAGGGAAGCGCTTGACCATTCCCGGTTGGATGTATCTTACCGGTGCTGCCATATTGGTTTTTGCCAGTGGCATGATGACCTATGATTACTACCTGGGTAACCGCCTGACTACTGTTTATCATCCTCTCACAGATGCGCTTGTTGAAATTAAAATAGAATGGACCAAAGGATATATAAAAGTAGGTGAGGTTGCACGCGATTCCGGTGAGCATACTGCAGAGATTATCGATGAGCATTTTGCCTTTGTGGATTGGTATGCTAACGCAATTTTGAACGGTGGCAGGAATTCTCTTGGTACTTTTAAGCCGGCAGATAATGCCTATTTACGTCGGCAAGTTGAAGAGTTGAAAATTAAACTGGGGCAATTTCGTACTCTTTCGCTTGAAATCGTTGAGGCAAAGAAAAAGAATGCTGTTACCAGTCTGCAACAGGTAAAGTTGCACATTGCCTTCAATGATTTTGTTGAACACGTAGATATCATTGAAACCGTTGTTCAGAATGATATGCGAAAGGCCTTTGATACGTTTCAGAAGGTGCAACTCGCTCTCTTGATTTTCTCCTTTGCTTTTATCTTCACGATTTTAGGGATATTTCGTTTTTATGAATTGCGAAGGGTGCGGGATTATCAGGTTATCAGGCAGGCCAATCTCAGGTTCCAAGAGGAAATTGCTGAGAGAAAAAGGATTGAAGAAGATCTTAATAAAAGCCATGCTGAGATGGAATTGAGCAACGAGGAATTACGCACTGCTCGATATGAAGTTGAAAAACAGAATTGGTTGCAAAGTGGTGAAACAGAGCTACATGATGTGATGAACGGTGAGCAGGATATCCACTCATTATCAAATAATATTATTACTTATCTCGCGAAATACCTGAATTCCTTTGTCGGTGCGTTTTATGTCTCGGTTTCAGAAAATAGCCTGCGTCTTTCCGGCAGTTATGCCTACTATGATACAGATGATCAGCCTAAAGAAATTGTTTTTGGTGAAGGCCTCATCGGCCAGGCTGCCAAGGACAAAAAGCTCATAGTATTATCCGAAATCCCAGATAATTATATCTCCATCAAGTCCAGTCTTGGACAAACGAAACCCTATTCCCTTGTCTTGCTTCCTCTGCTTTTTGAAGACGAAGTTCGTGGTGTCCTTGAGCTTGGAGCATTTCATGAATTTAACGATTTTCATCTTGGTTTCCTGGAGCAGGTTGCTGATGATATCGGGGTTGCAATAAATCTCTGTCAATCCCGAGACCGGATGAAAAAACTGCTTGAGCAGACCTGCATTCAGGCGGCGGAATTACAGGCTCAGCAGGAAGAGTTACGCGTAACCAACGAAGAGTTGCAAGAACAAACAGAGGTCCTGAAGGAATCTGAAGAAAGACTTCAGGTACAGCAGGAAGAGTTGCGGGTCGCCAATGAGGAGTTGGAAGAGCGGACGAGGATCCTTGAGAAACAGAAAGAAGCCATCCGCAACCAGAATATTGAACTAGAGCGGGCAAAAGCAGATATTCAGCAAAAAGCACGCGATCTTGAAATGGCCAGTAAGTATAAGTCCGAATTTTTGGCAAATATGTCCCATGAGCTACGCACACCTCTCAATAGTATGATTATTTTGTCTCATCTTCTGTCGGATAAAGAGAAGAATACAAATTTTTCAGAAAAGCAGATTGATTATGCCAAAACGATTCATTCTTCTGGTAAAGACCTGTTGACCCTGATCAATGAAATTCTTGATCTCTCTAAGGTAGAGGCCGGCAAGTTGAAGGTCAATGTCAGCACCTTGAATTTTACTGAATTAATGGCCAATTGTGAGGGACTTTTTGGCGAAGTTGCCGAAGAGAAAAACCTGGAATTTCATCTTGAACTTGCCGATGGCTTACCCGAATCAATTGAAACTGACGGACAGCGCCTTGTACAGATCATTAATAATTTTCTTTCCAATGCGTTTAAATTTACCGAGGAAGGGAGTGTAACCCTGAACATAAGCAGGCCCGGTAAAGATACTGACCTGTCTTCACTTGGCTTGAATGTTGATAAGAGTATTGTGCTGTCGGTTATTGATACAGGCATTGGCATTCCTGAAAATGAAAAGCAAGCAATATTCAATGCCTTCCAACAGGCCGACGGCACTACGAGTAGGAAATACGGTGGGACAGGCCTCGGGCTCTCCATTTCCAGGGAGCTGGCCAAATTACTTGGTGGTGAAATCCGGATGTCCAGTGTTGAGGGTGAAGGAACAGCGTTTGCCCTTATTATTCCGGATCATATTGAAGAGGCCGAGATCATTAAGGCGCAGGATGATACAACACCTGTTTCGATTGATGTTCCTAAGACTTCTCAGGAGATATCCAGAAAAAGTTTTGTGCCTAAAAAGGATAAGCCAAAAGATAAATCAAAAGAGACCAAGGATGATCGTCGCAAAATTAATCCCGGTGATAAGACTCTCCTGGTCATTGAGGATGACAGCAAGTTTTCCAAAGTGGTGGTCGATCTGGCCAAGGAAAAAGGGTTTCAATGTTTGGTTGCCGAAGATGGGGAGACGGGGCTGCATTTTGCTGATTACTATAAGCCCAGCGCCATCATCCTGGATATTGGCTTGCCTGGGATTGATGGATGGCAGGTCATGGAACGGTTAAAGGCCAATCCAGACACACGGCATATCCCGGTGCATTTTATTTCGGCCCATGACAACTCACTAGAAGCTATGAAAATGGGGGCCATCGGTTATCTCTCAAAACCAGTTGAGATGAATAATCTACAGGAGGCGTTTCATAATATCGAGGCAGCTGTCTCCAAGTCCATGAAAAAGCTTTTGATTGTGGAGGACGATGATGTTCTTCGAAAAAGTCTGGTGGAACTCATTGGTAATGGAGATGTGGAAACCACGGACGTTGGATCTGGTGAAGAGGCCTTACAGCTACTGCAAGAAGACACTTTTGACTGCATGATTTTGGATCTTGGCCTGAAAGACATGTCCGGATTTGATCTGCTCACCAAGCTGAGGGAAAGTTCGCTGAACGAAATTCCAATTATCATATACACAGGAAAAGCGCTTTCCCGAGACGAAGAAAGCAAGCTGCAACAATATACTGATAGTATCATTGTTAAAGGCATTAAATCTCCAGAGCGTTTGTTATCAGAGACTACCTTATTTCTGCATAGGGTAGAAGCCGACCTGCCTGAAGAAAAACAAAAAATGCTCCGTATGGTTCACGACAAAGAAGCAATGCTGGCGGGCAAGAAGATTATGCTGGTGGACGATGATATGCGAAACCTCTTTGCCTTAACAAATTTCTTAGAAGAAAAAGGCATGGAGGTTGTGGTCGCTCGGGACGGTCGAGAAAGCCTCACTAAACTTGAAGAAAATGGTGATGTTGACCTGATTCTAATGGATATCATGATGCCTGAAATGGATGGCTATGAAACCATGGGAGAAATCAGAAAAGTAGAATCATTAAGAAAAGTGCCGATTATTGCTCTGACCGCCAAGGCCATGAAAGGTGATAAGTTGAAATGCATCCAGGCCGGCGCCAACGACTATTTGGCAAAACCTATCGATTCAGATAAATTACTTTCCTTGCTTCGCGTGTGGTTATACCAATAGTATAGAAACAAGGGTAATGGGTACTATTCGAAATCGTAAGACTTTTGCTTATTTATAATGACCATGGTAGATCTGGAAAATCAAAATCTTGAAGTAAAACTATTGTTGGAGGCCATTTACCTGAAATATGGCTATGACTTCCGCAACTACTCCATGGCCCATTTAAAGCGACGTATTACTCGACGCCAGAAACTTGATCAATTGCAATCAATTTCCGAAATGCAGCACAGGGTTCTTTATGATCCTGACTTTTTTGATCAGGTAATCTTGGACCTGTCCATAAATGTGACAGAAATGTTTCGGGATCCAGCGTTTTTTTTAACCATACGACAAGAGGTGGTTGAATATCTAAGGACATATCCATTTATAAAAATTTGGATTGCAGGCTGTTCCACTGGAGAAGAGGTGTATTCTTTCGCAATCCTTCTGGAAGAAGAAGGTTTGTTGAACCGATCCCAGCTATATGCCACTGATTTTAACCAGGTTGTGCTTAAAAAGGCCAAAGAGGGAATTTATCCAGTTGACAGAGTGAAAGAATATACTCAGAATTATCAGAAGGCAGGTGGAAAAGCCTCTTTTTCAGATTATTATAGCGCCAAATATGATGCTGCTCTGATTGAACCTCATTTGAAAGAGAGAATTGTATTTGCAGATCACAACCTGGTAACCGATGGTGCTTTTAGTCAAATGAATCTTATTGTCTGTCGAAATGTGATAATATACTTCGACAGGCTGTTACAGCAGCGGGTTGTGAAGTTGTTTCTGGATAGTCTAGTGTCCGGAGGTTTTCTTTGCATGGGACAAAAAGAAAGCCTCTCGTTTACTAAGCTGTTCGATCAACTTTTGGTCATCAGCGAAAAAGAAAAAATATTTAGGAAAAAATATTCTGCCGACGGGATGGACCTGGACGAACAGTTTTATTAAGAGCTGTTTCTCAGGTGGCGATATTTTTTTTTAGCATACTAATAAGGAAAAGTTTTGGGGATTCGTTACGATGCTGTTGTGATGGGTGTATCAGCTGGAGGCATGGATGCTTTACGGATTATCCTGTCTTCTTTGCCAGCTGAATTTCCTGTGCCTATAATAATAGTGCAGCATTTAAGCCCGAATTCTGATAATTATTTATCTTCGTTATTAAATGGTCTTTGTCGTATCGCTGTGAAAGAAGCAGAAGAAAAAGAACATCCTTTGGCGGGAATTGTATATATTTCACCTCCCAACTATCATTTGCTGGTAGAGGAAGACAAGACATTCTCTTTGTCTCTTGAAGAAAGGGTTAATTTTTCCAGGCCATCGGTTGATGTTCTTTTTGAAACAGCAGCAGAAGCCTACGGTAACCGTCTAATTGGTGTTATACTGACTGGTGCAAATGAAGATGGAAGCCGCGGACTTAAAACAATACAGGAATTTGGCGGTGCAACTATTGTTCAAGATCCAAATACTGCTGTGGCAGAACGTATGCCAAAAGCCGCATTAGAATTGACGAAAGCAGATTTCGTTCTTACTTTGCAAGAAATAGGGCCACACCTCATTAGATTGTTGGAGGAGTAAAATGTTGGAACAAGTGACAATACTTGTAGTTGATGACAAACCAGAGAATTTACTTGCCATGCAGGGTTTACTTGAAGGACCTGAATTGGAGATTATATCTGCCACCTCAGGCCAAGAGGCTCTCAGCCTTATGCTGGAGTATGAGTTCGCTCTTATTCTTCTCGATGTCCAAATGCCGGAAATGGATGGTATAGAAACGGCGTCTCTGATCAGGGGAAGTGAACGTACCAAGTCAATTCCAATTATCTTTGTTACTGCAATCAGTAAAGATCCCCATCACGTATTTCAAGGGTATGAGGCTGGTGCCGTAGATTATCTGATGAAACCCTTTGAACCTGAAATACTTAAAAGCAAGGTCAAAGTGTTTTGCGATCTTTACCGTCAGGGCAGGATCATAAAGAAACAACTTGTAGAGATTGAAGCTAAGAATGAACTTTTAGAGAAACAATTAAAGGAAATCAAAACCCTCCGCGGTTTTATTCCCATATGCAGTAGTTGCAAGAAAATCAGAAATGATGATGGCTTCTGGGAAGCAATAGAAGTCTATATTCGTGATCATTCCGAAGCTGAGTTCAGCCATGGCCTCTGCCCGAAATGTATCGATGAATTGTACAAAAAATACGAGACACCTACTAAATAAGGAGGGATTCTCCCTCCATTAAGATTGATGCAGGGCGGCAATTAAGGTGGTGGTGGCATCTGTAAGTTGATCTGCCACGGTTTGAATAGGCTGACCTGCTCTTTCATTTTTCTTTACCGCCGAACTACCCGGGAAAAATGCCAGAGGCGCTTCTCCCAGTCCTTCAGTTAAAAACTCTTCATCTTCCTTGTCCATAACCAGATTTCCAACAAACGACACCTTTTTCAATCTGACATCATTGGCCAGTTTTTTAATTTTGAGGGCAGTGCGAATACTGGATTTGGACGGAATAACCACCACAAGGAGATGGTCGACATCCACCACAGTTCCTCTTCCAAGATGCTCAACCCCTGCCTCCATATCCAGCAGAGCGTATTGAGAAGGGGTGAGAAGGAGTTTAGTTAATAATCTTTTCAGCACGGTATTTTCTGCACAGGCGCATCCACCATCACCTTCCTGAATAGCACCAAGTACCATGAGTTTGATGCCGTTTTTTTCCAGCATGAAATCTGAAAGGAGGTCATCCACCTGGGGATTGATATTGTAAAATGGCGAGCCCGGTGTTTTGCCGGACCGTTCAACCAGCATTTCGGTCATGTCACAGATGGGAATAATGTCTTCAATGTTGGGGATGCCGATGGTCTGCGCCATGTGGGGACTCGGATCGGCATCGATAATAAGGACTTCATTGCCTTCATTCTTGAGTTGGTTGGCCAAAAGGGCCATGATGGTTGTTTTGCCGACCCCGCCTTTTCCACTGATTGCTATTTTCATTAAACTGTCCTTAAAATTATGGTATTTATTCAGCTACACTAAAATTTGACCGATCAGGCATTCTCACATAGCGGAGACACCGCTTCGCTGTTATAGATTCGTCAGCCTGCTTGGTCAAGGAGCACATCTGAATAGATACATACGGTTGTTTCAGCAACTTCTCAGAGGCTGGCTGACTAGTTGCAAATTATGTTAATGTTGCAGCGATAATAATGCCAATTTTCGTGCAAAATCAAAGGATTTTTGGTAATTCACCTGTCTTGATCAAAATTCTTTCAACAAAGTAAACACGATACGCTGAACTGCAAAGGAGTATTTTTTTAATGATAGCAATCATTGATTATAAAGCGGGTAATCTCACCAGTGTTGCCCGAGCCATAAGTCACCTTGGCTATCCGGTTGAGGTGACCCATGACATAGATCGAATACGCTCTGCCGAGCGTGTAATTTTTCCTGGTGTTGGTGCGGCTGGATCGGCAATGAATAACTTGCAGGAGCTAGGTTTAGACAAAATTATCCAAGAAGTCTATGATGCCAAAAAACCTGTATTAGGGATCTGTCTCGGCACTCAGATTATTTTCAAGGAAAGTGAAGAAGATAATGGGACTTCATGCCTGGGAATAGTGCCTGGTAGAGTAAAGAAGTTTCCCGAGCCCTTGATGGAAGACAACAAGAAATTAAAGATTCCGCACATGGGTTGGAACAGGGTTGAATTCCAGGGCGACCACCCTGTATTTGCAGACCTTGATCCTGAGTTCGAATATTATTTTGTTCATGCCTATTATCCGGAAGTTGAAGAGTCAGCCCAGGATATTATTGCCGGGACTACACTCTATGGTTTTCGATTTACCTCTGCCGTGGCCATGAATAATCTGGTGGCCGTACAGTTTCACCCTGAAAAGAGCGGCAAAGGTGGCTTGAAAATATTAGATAATTTTTGCCAATGGAGGCCGTCATGTTAAGTAAGCGCCTCATACCTTGTCTGGATGTCCGCGAAGGCAAAACCACCAAGGGTATAAAGTTTAAAAATAATGTTGAAATCGGTGATCCGGTTGTAATGGCCAAGTTCTATTATGAGCATGGAGCCGATGAGCTTGTTTTCTATGATATAACTGCTTCAAGTGATAAGCGCGATATCATGATCGATGTGGTGCGTAGAACTGCCGAGGAGATTTTTATTCCCTTTTCAGTTGGTGGCGGAATTCGCACTGTTGAGGACATGCGAAAGGTGCTTCTGGCCGGGGCTGAGAAAGTCAGCGTGAACAGTGCGGCGGTGAAGAATCCCGATGTTATTGGTGAAGGTGCTGAAGCATTTGGTAGCCAGTGCATAGTGCTTGGCATGGATGTAAAAAAAGTTGAAGTGTCTGATACTATTCCTTCCGGCTATGAGATTGTCATTAACGGAGGCCGTAAATATATGGGTATTGATGCTCTTCAGTGGGCTCTTGACGGCGAACGACGCGGCGCCGGCGAGATATGCCTGAACTCTATTGATGCTGATGGAACCAAGGCGGGCTATGAGATGGAATTGACTTCGTTAATTTCCAACGCGGTGAACATTCCGGTCATTGCCTCGGGTGGAGCTGGAACTCCTGAGCATATTCGGGCAGTCCTGGCCGAAGCCAATGCCGATGCCGCCCTGATTGCCTCCATGACTCATTTTGGTGAGTACACCGTCCGCGGCATCAAAGAGTATATGCACGAGAAAAATATCAACACTCGTATGGCGTGGTAGATCTATGGTAACCCTGGGTATAGAAAAACTCCTCCAGGAAGAACCCGGGTATTTTGCCGGCAAAAAAATTGGTCTTCTCTGCAATCAGGCGTCTACGGATCGACATTTTCGTCATAGCAAGGATCTTGTAAACGAGAATATGTCCGGGCAATTCACCTGTTTATTTTCTCCTCAGCATGGTTTTTATTCGGAAAAGCAAGATAATATGGTGGAGTCTAGCCATGCTGTTGACACAGCCACAGGCCTACCTATCTATAGTCTGTATGGGGATAAACGGCGACCCGATCCGGTTGTATTAGCTGAGCTTGATATTCTCTTGGTTGACCTGGTTGATGTGGGAACCAGGGTTTATACTTTTCTTTACACACTGGCCTATTGCCTGGAAGAAGCAGCCAAAGTCGATACCAAAGTGATAATTCTAGACCGGCCCAATCCTGTGGGTGGCGATACGATAGAAGGCAATATATTAAGGGAAGAGTGTCAGAGTTTTGTTGGATTGTTTCCGATTCCCATGCGTCATGGCTTGACCTTTGGAGAGTTGGCCCTGTTTATCAATAAACAATTCAATCTGGGCGCGGAAGTTTCTGTTATTCCCATGGAAGGTTGGCAGCGATCCATGTATTTTCAGGATACCGGCCTACCCTGGGTGTTCCCGTCGCCTAATCTTCCTTCACCATTGTCGGTTCTTGTCTATCCCGGGCAGGTTATCTGGGAGGGAACCAATATTTCAGAGGGGAGGGGAACGACACTGCCCTTTGAATTATGCGGGGCACCATTTTGGAATACCAATGAAATCCTCGAGTTTATAAAGGATATTCCTTTGCCCGGATGTGTTCTTCGGCCGTTGGTTTTTGAACCCACTGCCAGAGATTGGGCCGGGCAGGCCTGCCACGGATTTCAGGTGCATGTTGATGATCCTGCTCAGTTCTTGCCATATCGTACTTCACTGGCTCTGTTTCAAGCTACATTTCGTCTTTATCCAGAGCAATTTAAATATGCAGACGGACCATATGAATACGAATATGATCGCTTACCCTTTGACCTGATTATTGGCGACAGCCAGGTTCGGAAAGACCTGGAAGATGGTGTAGATATACTTGAGCTCGAAAAATCGTGGCAAGATGAGCTCAATAAATTTGATCTACTTAGGCAGGAGTATTATCTGTATTAAGTAAGACTTTTTGGAAGTTAACCTGTAGAACAGTTGCACAACCATTATGATTAAATTTCCCTTCTTAAGCGGTATAAAAAAATCTAAACTATCTGGAAAAATCGTTGCTGGGCTTCCTGGTGGTATAGAAGACCATAGTGTAGAAATCGAACAATTCCATTCAGTGCTTGACTCTTTTGGCGCTACGCATATTGAGGAGCGTCTTAAGATCCTCACGGTTTTTCTCTCCACAGAAGAACATATGACAATTGATGAGCTTTTAGAGCTGGTAACTGAAAAAAATCCAGAGCTGAAAGAGAGGGATTTTCTTCAGGAAACCATGGAGTTGTTCTGTCAATTCGGCTTTGCGCAAGCCATTAGCTTTGAAACACATGAAACACGATATGAACATCACCATCTCGGCGCTCACCATGACCATTTCATCTGCACACGTTGTGGAAAGATTGAGGAATTTGCAGATCCATACTTGGAAAAACTACAAATTGCCATAGCCCGGGATAATCAGTTTTATCCATTGCAACATAAAATGGAGATCTACGGTATTTGTGCTGAGTGCATGGGACAGCGTGACAAAGTTATACCACTTCACATGGCCATGCGTGGTGAACGAGTTCGTATTGTCCAGTTAACAGGTGATAGAGCAATGCAAACAAGGCTCGCGTCAATGGGCCTTACTGTGGACAATTGTCTTGAGGTACTCAGCACCAGCGAGGCTGGATTCTTTATCATTGCCTTTAAAGGAACAAGAATGGCCCTTGGAAAAGATATTACCGAAAACATAATGGTTACCCATTCCTGCGCCCATGACACACTTGATGAAATGGAAAATGAATAAAATCGTCCAGGTTTATTAAGATTCCGTCTTCATTTTCGCTCTAAACACTATTGCATCTTCAAACCATTCTCGATTACATTTCATTCTACCCAAATATCCAGTTAGACCTTCAAGGCCACGGACCGGTGCAGGAGGATTCAATGAGAAAAAATCGTATTATTTTTATGGCGTTTGTTATTGTTCAATGGCTTGCTTCTCCGTCACTTGCTGGAGTCGCGGAAGATTTTTTAGCCGCTGAGGCTGCTTTTCAGAGGAAGGATTGTGGAGCAGCGGAACCTCTGTATCAGCAGGTGATTAAATCAGCTGTATTGTCCATTGAAAATCTGGCATCCAGCTATTTACATCTTTCACAATGTAAAGTGCAAAATGATGCTGGCAAGTTCCATGAATATCTCTGGCGGTTCGCTCAGATAAAAGGGGATATTGAGTCCTATCTTGCAGTGGCAAAACATAAGCTGAAGACCAGCGAATTCAAGGCGTTTTCCAAAATGGGCAAATGGACAACTCTTGAAGAGTTAAAGTCCCAACAAGAAAAAGCCCTTAAACCATTTTTAGCGGAAAATGGTCACTTTGCGATAACTGCTTTGGCTAATAAAGAATACGATAAGGCAATTTTTCACTACACCCAAGCACTCAAAATCGGAAAATTATCCGACTTTGAAGAAGCACAGGCTTATTTTGACAGAAGCATTGCCCATGAAAAACAGGGACGCCTAAAAGAGGCAATTGATGATATGGAAAATTTTGCCTGGATACTTCCCAATGACACCCACGGTAATCAAAGGATAAAAGATTTGCAGGCAAAATCAAAATGAGGGAGTGATCACCCAAATCCCATATTGGAAATTGAGGAAAAAATGAATCAACAACCCATTAAAGTACATGTATTTCGCTGGGCAGGTTCTTGGGGACCATTCAAAATTAAGGTTCGATGTGGTGAATGTACTCTGACAAAAGACGTTATTGTCGACGCTGTTAAGAATGAACTATCTGGTATTCCCATCGAATTGGAAATGCGGGAATGGCTCAGCGAATGGTGGAGGCCTTTACTCAAAGGTGGTTGGCATGCTCCTATCGTCATAGTGGGAGAAAAGGTCATCAGCCAAGGAGTCGCATTGAACCGTGGTCTATTTGTCCAGGCGGTAATTGAGAATTATTCTAGTAATACCTCAATAGAGGGTAATCATCTTTTCGGCAAAGAGGGCTGCCCTTATTGCATACGTGCTAAAAAGGAGCTGGCACAAGCAAATATTCCATACATCTATCATAATGTCGTCAGTAATCCTCGAGATCTCTATGAGATGCTTGGTCGGGTGAAACCCATTATTGGGCCAAAGACTCCGGTGACTGTACCTCAAATTTGGCTTGATGGTAAATATATTGGTGGTGCTGATCAACTCAGTATTTTTCTAAATGAAAAGTAGCTATAGAAATGAGGACAGGTCATGTTTCCCCAATGAGACCCGCATTCTTTGATATCTCTGTATAAATACCATGAAAACCATTGAACCATATAACGGCTTTGAACAGGGGCCGATTCGCCCTCCCAGTGAAGCTGAGAGCTTGCTCATACGAATAACCCGAAACTGTCCTTGGAATCGCTGTACTTTTTGCCCTATTTATAAGAATGACACCTTTAGCCTTCGTCCGGTTGAACATGTTTTAAAGGACATTGATGCGGTACGGTTCTATGTTGATGCTATTGAAGCATATAGCAAGTCCGGTGGTGTTATTTCTCGAGGTGAGCTATACAATCTCAAACCAAATGGCGAAAAGAGTGATTATGCGGCTATCTATGCGGCTTTGAATTTCGTAGCAAACGGCATGAGATCGATTTTCATTCAAGATGGCAACAGCCTGATCATCAAGCCAGACGATATCATACGTATATTGCTTCATTTAAAAGCGGCGTTTCCACATGTGGAGCGTATTACCTCATACGCACGTTCCCATACAATCGCCAGGATAAGTGATGAGAATTTGAACCACATCGCCAGTGCAGGCTTGAACAGACTACATATTGGTATGGAATCCGGCTCGGATAAAGTTCTTAAGTTGGTGAAAAAGGGTGTTGATAAAGCGACCCAGGTTATTGCAGGAAACAAGGTTAAAAAGGCAGGTATTGAATTGTCAGAGTATATTGCGAATTCCAGACGATCCCGACCACCCATTCCATTTGATTCCGGCCACTGA
>CAYUCH010000036.1:0-30806 GCA_964443295.1 uncultured Desulfobulbia bacterium
ATTGGAACAACATTTTCACTTAACGACCTGTCCGAATTTTCCCGACCAGCTCTAAATTCAATGGTTCTTTTAATCGCTTCGACCATGAACGAGGTTATAAGGGAGAAAGTATAGATAACCCGAGAGAGCACGAGACCACACGATTGCATCTCGATTTTGAACAACAACTCAGTACGGCATTGAGCTTTGAAGCAGACGCCTATTTCACCAAGATAGATCGGTTTGAGGTTGAAGACGTTTATGCAATGAGTAACGGTGTTCGTGCCGATCTTATAGAATCGTTTTCTTTCACCGATGCCACCGAAATGCTGGGTTTCCAAAGCATGGTCGATTACACTTTAAGCCCCCGCCACAGTGTAAAGTGCGGCGCCGAAGTCCAGCGGGAAAAGCTTGATCAGAGTAAATTTGTCGACAACCTCACCGGTGTGGAAGACTCCTTTGTTCAAGACCCACAATACCAAGGAGTGACAGCCACTAATTATGGTTTGTTTATACAGGATCGCTATACCTTTCCAAACCAAAATACCGAATTGACCACTGGTCTGCGATACGATGTTTTAGATTTGTTCGACAATCAGTTCAGCTACCGCCTTGGCATAGTCCACACCTATAGAGAACACTATTTCGGCAAGCTTCTCCATGGTACAGCCTACCGCACACCAAGCTTTCTGGAATTCACCCGGGCTCCGGTTGGTCTGCCACGGCCTGATGTGGAAACAGTCGCAACTTTCGAAACTCAGGTTGGACATCAGACCAAGCACCATCGCATCTCCCTCACTGCGTTTTACAATAATTACAAGGATGTCATTTCTCGACAAAATGCCTTGTTTCAGGGCTCTATTAATCTTGATGAGGAGCAATTCTCCAATCTTGATGAACAAAAAATATATGGCATTGAAATAGAAGGCCGTCTCATTGCCAACAAACATTTGGACTTTTTTGCGAACGTATCTATACAACATGGGAAAAGCGAGGTCACAGATCAGGATATTCCTTTGCTCGCTGACTGGGCCATGAGTGTCGGTGCAGACTACCATTTTTCATTGGGTCCTGGTGGCCTCTTGTTTCATAATCATTTTGTGGCTTATGGTCCCCGTGAGCCTTGGCCGGACAATGTTTGGGATGCGGGACAGCAACATTATTTCGGAAACCGCCCCGATGATTTCGGTGACTCTTTTTTTGTCTGGTACACAGGAGTTCATTACACAATACAGCAAGGTCATGCATATGGGCTACGCCTTTCCCTTACCGTGAACAACCTTTTTGATGAAGAATACTATACGCAACATCCCACCGTCCCTGCCAATGATTCCATGGCCTTTTGGGATGTTCAATATCCCGGACGCTATACTTCGTTTACGGTTAATTATGCGTGGTAGGGCTCATTCCCTCCTCAAACCATTATTACAACCACTTCAAATAAATGCTGGCAAGAAACCAATACTTATAAAACTCCTTTCACCCCAATCCCCTTTCTGTTACAAAATATATCTATACCTACAACGTGTTTTCACAGTTTTTAATGACCGTTTTTAAAAAGGAGACTCCATGTTCATCACCAACACAGAAGAGATTCCCGGTAAGACAATCACTGTATGCAAGGGCGTTGTTTCTGGCAGCACGGTGCGGGCCAAACATGCCGGAAGGGATATTATGGCCGGCATCAAAAACATCTTTGGCGGCGAGCTTGCCGGCTACACCGAACTTCTCAGTGAATCACGGGATGAGGCCATCAAGCGTATGAAAGAACAGGCCACCCAGATGGGCGCCAATGCCATTGTCAATGTACGTTTTTCCACAAGCTCCGTGGCCGCTGGAGCAGCGGAAATCTATGTTTACGGCACTGCCGTAGTGGTGGAGTAAGCCATGGATCAAATAATAATTGTCGTTATCCTCCTGGCCCTGGGATATTTCTTTGGAACCTGGGCAGAGAAAAAACATTATCAATCCATTCTCCAGCGAGAGAAAGAATTAATCCACCTGCCAACCACTACCAGCAAGAAACCCATCGGCACTTTGCCTCCGGTTAAAGAGAGCAAACTAGTCTCCGGCAGTGTAGTCATTTCGGTAGATTATTTTAAAAGAATGCTGGCTGGATTACGTAATATCTTCGGTGGCCAGGTTTCATCCTATGAGACCCTGGTGGATCGCGCTAGGCGGGAAGCAATCCTGCGCATGAAGGAATCCTGCCCCGATGCCACCCAGCTTATCAATGTACGTATCGAGACCTCCTCCATTGCCAAAGGCGCTAAAAATCAAATCGGCTCCGTGGAAGTACTGGCTTATGGTACGGCCATATACTGCCAAGCGGAATAATATCAATCATGGATTACAATCCATCCCTGCCCGAGGATAACCATAATATCACCCATACCCATCCGTTGAAGGAGTTCATCATTCTCCTGGTGGGTGTGCTTGGTATTTTTGTACTGGCATATTTTGTTCTGGGACTGCTTGTTGATAATGCCGTTAATCACATCTCACCGGAAATAGAGGCCAAACTATTCAACCACACTGCTTTTAGCTGGACCACTATTGGGACTGATGACACAGACCCAAGGCTACAAAAGCTGCAACAACTCACCGATTCTCTCAGGAAATGTGCCGACATTGATGCCCAAATCACCGTGCATATTGCCGATTTCGATGAGATTAATGCTGTGGCCATGCCCGGCGGACATATTGTTGTGTTTGATGGGCTTCTCGATAAAATAAAAACCGAGAACGGTATTAGTTTTATTCTGGCACATGAGCTTGGTCATTTTAAAAACCGTGATCATCTCCGGGGATTGGGCCGGGGCATTGTTCTGACAGCCATGGCCGCCGCCCTCACCGGCCCTGATTCAGGTCTTACACGGTTAGTGACTCCCACTTTCCAATTGGGACAGGCTCAATACTCCCAAGGACGAGAATCCTTGGCTGATAAAACCGGCCTTCATTCCTTGCACTGCTACTATGGCCATGTGGGTGGCGCCACCGAATTTTTTAAAAACATCCTCAAAGAACCGAAAGATGGAATTCCACTATCCCATTATTTTGCCAGCCATCCACAGATGATCCAGCGTATAGCAGATATCAAGGAAATGGCCGAAGCTGAAAACTGGGGAAGTAATTCTTCTGTTCCATTGACATTTTGATACGCTGGGAATCACCTAGTGCCCCAGATTGACTTCATTGCAGATGCTTCATCACACACTAACACCCCGTAAAATGCAAAACTTCATATTTACCATTGACTTTTTCCTTAACACTTCCTAACAATCTAACCTGTAAAAACTCCAGAGCTAATATAAAAATTCATGCGGGTATATAATAATGGACAAAGAGCACCCCAAGAGTTATCATCAGATCATAACACGGAGCACTTTTTAAGTGTAAATACGTGGGCAAACCAGGAACAGCCAAGGGGCTTGAAACACTTTTAGAGCTAGATGGAGAGGTGTTTCCAATGGACAATGGTTTTTGGGTAAAATTCAAGGTTCATAAAACTCCCACAAACAAGCATATCCCACATGGGATCAAATACTCCCTAACCTTACATGATCAACACAACAGAAGAATTATAGGATATGATAATGCCCATGGAATCAAACCTCCCAGAAAGAAAAAGTTCTCAGGAAATCGGCAAGTATGGGACCACAAACACCAAGAGTCAGTGGTTTTTGCATATGAATTTGAAAATGCGTATCAATTACTGGAAGACTTCTGGAACGATGTAATCACCATCACAAATCCATGAGGTTACTTATGACAACTCGAGTGATGAAAGTCGGGATCATCTCAAAAGAAGACTATATCAAGAGAACCCTTGCCATAGCAAACGGCTCATATAAACCCCGCAAAGATGAACCCAAGGTTTGGTTTGAATCAATAAAATCAATGTCTCAAGTTTTAAGTACGGAGAACCAGGAACTTCTTCGCACAATCATTAACAACAAACCCCACTCCATTACAGAGCTTGAGGAAATAACCCAAAGGAAAAAATCCAATTTATCCCGCACCCTCAAAACATTGGAGAAATATGGCATTGTGGAGCTAAATAAAATAAAGGGGAAGATAATACCCAAGGTAAAAGCCACTGACTTCAGAGTTGAATTCGGCCTCCATTATAGCTCACCCGTGCCCCAATGAGCATTTTAGCTGAGCAGGAAATGACTGTTACGAGGGGACTAGAATGATATGGAAAGTGTGTTGCAGGTTGTGAAGAGCTATATGCCATTAGTTCTTTTTGCCTTCATTGGCTCCTATTTGTATGTCTTGATAAAAATAGGTTTGCGGAATTTTAAATATTATGACGCATACAAAATCATAATTCCAGTTCCGCACATATTATTTCTCCTACAATATAAAACCATTAATAGTCTCTTGTTGGTTGCATGCAATATCCTGTTATTGGTTTTATTTGTATGGTTCGTTTTGGTGGGATTTTAGGGGGAGTTTAAAAAAATGCCAATCGAAGATTCAGTTACCATTCTTGCCATTTATGGACCAATTACCTACCTATACATAATTAATATTGTTAGAGGAAATTTGAATGGCGAAGTTGACAATGTCAGTGTGACTAACTTTATTAAAATGTATAAATTATTCAACAAATACTCTACAGGTAGCGTTTTCAAAAAATTGATTTTGTATTCTCACGTTACAACGATTTCCATAGGATGGATTATTGCATTATACATGGCATAAGAACTCCATCCGTGGAACTCCAAGGCTTCTCCATATAAAAAAGGAGAAGCCTTGAAAGTTCAAACTTCCTTCTTTTTAACAAATTCTATTCCACTATAAAGGTATGGGCCCAAAGGGCGCCAATGTAGGGGTGATTTTCAGCGCGTCCCGAGTTGTCTGCGGCGTGGATGTAGTACTCGATTTCAGTTCCAGCTAACTGCTGCGGAATCATCGCAGAATAATTCCCATCACCTTGAGCCTGTAAAGAGATCTCACTCCAGGTGCCGCCGGCAACTCGCCAGTGTACCACAGTCTTATCGTCAACAATGCTCTCACCACTGTAAGGAATGATCTTGGTCCACACTTGGTAACCTTCAGCTGTGCCTGTCTGTTTCTTCAACGGAGTATGATCAATGTAGAGCATATGCTGGTCTGGAATCTGCTTTGTCCGGCAATGAAGAGCGTCACCTTTGACCCATGGACCGTTGAAACCCATGACCTCATAACCGGGCATGGCGTTGCGGTATGATTCCAGGGCCGCCTCATTATTTCGGATGATCTCATCTCTACTCATACTTCCCCAACCAAAATCACTATCACCGGGGTTGTCAGGGTCAACAATAGGTACCATGACAATATTGTTCATGATAAGCGAATTGGGATAGGGTTCATCGTTGGGCGTATCCAGGCGAAAAATTTTGTAGGGTGTCCCGTAGGCACTTGTCTGCTGCTGCATGTATTGCACGCTTCCCTCGATTTCATTGTAGTTTTCATGATTACTTGGAACACGGTTGATCATCAACACGTCGGGCTTGAGAAACTTGGCATGGGTGTCTACATGAATGAGATTGGGCGAGTTTGGAGTGATATGTGTCATTTGGATACCAAGGTATTCCTGCTGAATTGCGGCGATCTGCTCTTTGTTAAGGCTGTTATTGTTGGCCTCATAAATAAGCTCAACCTGCAAAGAAATACCCTGGCCGTCGGTCATGTAGTTGCCACCTTCCGTTGCCAGAGGCATATCCATTACCGGCATGTTATGGGCTTCGCCATACCATTTGGGCACCTGATTTTCCTTAGCATACTGGGCATTGTCCCCAGGTCCATCGTAGGTATGATTGACCACTGACAATTTTCCTTCTGTGTTAAAGGCAAACCAGGGGCCATAATCGCGGGTTTCACCCACTTCAAGATCACCATTTGTGGTCAGAAACTCCACATTATCCATATTGATGTTGTTGGCTTGAAACCTTTCGGTGGCATGATATTTTGTGGCCTCGTCTGCAACCAGCACCACTGCCTTGATGTTATCGGCAATAATTTTGATGATTTCGTAAGTTGTTCCCTTTCCCCAGAGGTCAAACTCCGGTCCCCAATAGACCATCACTGCCTGGAGAGGCTCAAACTCGGCAGGCTGACGCAAGGTGTAATTGATATTAGGGCCTGCCGGATTGTCATTGGCCGGAGGTGGATCATCGGGTTCTTCGGTAACCGGTGGTGGTGGATTTTCAGGGTCCTCGGTGGCGGGAGGAGGTTCTTCATGGGCGGGAGGAGGCGTTCCTGGATCCTCTGTGGCTGGAGGTGGTACATCGGGATTTTCAGCCACAGGTGGAGGTGGTATAGGATTTCCTGTGACCGGCGGAGTACTCTCGGAATTACAGCCAAACAACCCGACGACTGCCAATAATGATATACAAATAAACCGAGCAAGCTGTTTATTCGACAACCTCGGCTTTGTTTGGTTTTCTACATACATCTTATTTTCTCCTCATAACTTTGAGATGCCTTACATCTGTTCAGCACGCTCTTTGAAAAATGGGTAATCCTGTCCCATGTCCCGAAGACACGGGACAGGCCTGTAAGATCACAACAAATTTAATGTCTAGAACATGTAATCAGCCCGGTCCCACTCGGAGCCATCTTCATCGTCCCAATCACCCCAGTCTGAATCGTCATCGTTTGAGTCGTCCCAATCACCCCAATCAAAATCGTCTTCATCCTCATCCAGGTCAAAGTCGTCTTCACCTGCTTCTTCTTCGGGAATCGCTACGGTGGAGGTGACGATGTCCCGCGCGATCTCTCCACTTGAAGAGACACCTGCCAGGTGAGTTACCTCCTCCTGCTCGGTGTAACTCATGTATTGCAGGTAGAAACCGCCGTCTTCCTTAGGGATAAGGTCGGCAAGTACTTCGCCCGGTACGGTAAGGGTCCAATTGGTATTACCAGTTGTTGAATCAATGGATACAACTTCAGGAGCTGGTAAATTTGCATCTTCAGATTCCTCATCATCGTCCATGGACGACATGAGGCCCAAGACAAGATTATTGCCGTTCATCTCAAAAAGATCCAAGCTGTAGTTCGGATATTGATCAAGGGTGGTTGTGTATACCTCCTGGCCATTGCCATCTATGGCTGATATGGTGGTAGCAATGGAAAATGAATCCAGGGTTGCTTCGCTGCTCTGGGAAACTACCACTGCTTGCCCAGCCTGATTAACGATGATATCGCTGTTGACAATCTGTACATAAACATCGGGTACTGTTTCTTGGGCCATTGCAATGGAGCAAAAAGAAAAAATGGCCAGTGTTGATAGGATTAGAGATCGCATCTGCCTGCCTCCTCTTTGAAAAAAGTTGAAATTCTGATTAATAATGTCCTATTCATCAGCTGATGTTGTCATGCGGTTCACCACCACCTCCTTGATTTTTCCTGTAAAGCTTTGACGTTTTTCCCAGGTCATCTTTCACCCTGAGTATGGATGATTTCCAAGCCCCAGTCTGTTGGGCTTTTGTTTGAATTTGTTAAGAAGTGTAAAAACGCCTGACAAGGCAGCCTTGGGGGAGATATAGTGGAGTTATGGAATCGGACAGAAACACAATTCTTTTAGTGGAAGATGATGAGCGGCTGGCAACCCTCATTCAAAATTATCTGCAAAAGCATGATAGTTTTGATGTGGCTTGTGAGAGTCGCGGTGACAGAGCCGTTGAGCGGATCCTGGCAGAACAGCCGGATCTGGTCATCCTGGATCTCATGCTGCCCGGCCTGGATGGTTTTGGCGTCTGCCGGTCTGTTCGCACCGAATACAAGGGCCCTGTATTAATCATGACCGCCCGTGAAGATGACATGGACCAGGTTGCCGGCCTGGAAATGG
The DNA here is from genome assembly GCA_964443295.1 of uncultured Desulfobulbia bacterium. Taxonomy (GTDB): domain Bacteria; phylum Desulfobacterota; class Desulfobulbia; order Desulfobulbales; family CG2-30-60-27; genus CAYUCH01. Next base: position 7,820 of record CAYUCH010000036.1, read on the forward strand.
GGGCGGATGATTATGTAAAAAAACCCATTGAACCCCGGGTATTGCTGGCCCGGATCAGAGCGCTTCTGCGACGCACAACCATTGACACTCAATCGACACCACCTGAAACCGAAGCCGATGAACTCACATACGGCGGATTGAAGATCAGCCGGGCCGCCCACACGGTTACCTTGCACGGCAATCCCATTACCCTCACCACCAACGAATTTGACCTCCTGTGGTTCCTGGCTTCCAATCCCGGCGTGATCATGGACCGCGACACCCTTTTCAATTCCCTTCGTGGTATTGATTATGACGGTCTCGACCGTACTGTTGATGTACATATCTCCCATCTCCGAAAAAAACTGGGCGACCTTTCCTCACCGCCGACCCGCATCAAGACGGTCTGGAGCAAGGGTTATCTGTTCGTTGAAAACAGTTGGGATGAATAGCATGCAGAAAGAGAAGAAAAATATTTTTGTCAGCAGGTTATTCATCACCTTCATCCTGGTGCAGGTGGCTGTCATTCTCTCGGCCCGTCATATAGAAGAATTTGTCTTTGATCTCTATCTGGAGAAGGCCCATACCGAAACAAGCGAGATATTCAAAGGCTCTTTGAGCAGTCTTGTTACGAAACTGGAAACACTCCCAGAGGACGAAGAAGAGTGGTTTGAGTATTTGGAATCCATTGAAGCCAGCTTTCCCTTTCCCGTTTCCATTGAACCATACAAGGAATTCCTCGCTTTTGACCACGAGTATGAAACCGTGCTGGCGGGCTTACCTCTCATTCTGGACATGGAAGAACTTTTCCTTCTGCAACGCATTGGCCAGACCGACCAGGCTGTTATAATGGGGCCCCTTCCCGAACATGAAATGGGTGCCATGGTGGATCTCATCACCTGGGGAGCCATGCTCTTTCCCATCGCTGTTTTTGGGGTGATCTGGTCCTTGACCTTCTGGCGACAGTTACGAACCATCAGCACCGCAGCACACGATTTCGGCCACGGCAAATTCGACTCCCGGGCCGAAGTGCCAACCAATGCCTATCTTGGGTCCATGGCGGATTCCTTCAATACAATGGCTGACCGCATTCAGCAGTTGATCAATTCTCACAAAGAACTCACCCATGCGGTGTCCCACGAGTTAAGAACCCCCATTTCACGATTACGTTTTGGCATGGAAATGCTAGCTGAGTCGGAGAGTAAAGAAGAAAGAGAAGAACAGCTGGAAGGAATCCAGGGCGATATTGACGAGTTGGAGGGGCTGGTTTCGGAACTGCTCACCTATGCCCGCTTCAATCGCGAATCCGCCCAACTCAAACTTGACCAGCATATAGCCAAACCTTGGCTCACCGAATTAATCAACAAGGCAAGGCGGGAATTCCCAAACCATTCATTCACCATGCAATGTGAAGATACTTTTGAAGATAAAACAATATACATGGACCGGCATTTCATGGGGCGGGCGGTGGCCAATCTCCTGCAAAATGGAGCCAGATACGGAGATGGTCACATTGATCTTCACCTGAAAAAAGAGGGGAAAGACTGTTTGTTAATGGTGGATGATAATGGCTCCGGCATTCCTGAACCGGACCGGGAAAACATCTTCCGCCCCTTTGTTCGCTTGGAGAGAAGCAGAAGTCGGGCCACTGGCGGTTATGGCCTGGGGCTTTCCATTGTCAAACAAGTTGCTCTCTGGCATAGCGGCAACGCCACCATCACCGACTCTCCCCAGGGCGGAGCTCGATTCATCATTCGTTGGCCTTGCGATAAGAGCTGAAAAGACAATTTATCCAGGCCGTCCAATATAGCCTTGCGCATTATTCCCTTGCAATCACGTGCTAAATACTATAGGTTTACGGCCCTTTTAGCCGTATTTTCAATACATTGATTTTTTTATGGCGTCCGGAAATCCTGGACGCCTTTTTCTTTTCCTGAATAGAGCGATTTTATGGCGAAGATATGTGCTTATAGATTGTGCACCAAGGTTTTCTAAAATCCGCAGGCATACCCGCCGGTATGTTGAGGATTTTCAGGAATCATTGGTGTGCAAAAGATGAGTGCAGATCGGGTTAGAAAATAGCGCAATTCAGGTAATTATAGGACAGAAGTTTTATGGACCAGAGCACAATCAGAAATATCGCCATCATCGCCCATGTTGACCACGGAAAGACCACCCTGGTTGATCAACTTTTCAAGCAATCCGGTCAATTCCGCGAAAACCAGGAAGTTGCCGAGCGCCTGATGGATTCCATGGATCTGGAGCGAGAGCGGGGCATTACCATTGCTTCCAAAAACGGTTCCCTGCAATACAAGGATCATTGGGTCAACATTATCGACACCCCGGGCCATGCCGATTTCGGCGGCCAGGTGGAACGTGTATTGCGTATGGCCGATGGCTGCCTTCTCTTGGTAGATGCCCAGGAAGGTCCCATGCCCCAAACCTATTTTGTCTTGAAAAAAGCATTGGCCGCTTCCCTGCCGGTTATCGTGGTTATCAACAAGATCGACAAACCGGCGGCCCGATGTGAATGGGCTGTGGACCAGGTGTTTGACCTCTTTGTCAAACTGGAAGCACCGGATGAACTCTTGGACTTTGAAGTTGTCTACGGTTCAGCCAAGGAAGGGTACATGTGGGACAGCCCTGATGGCTCAGGTACTGGCATGATCCCTTTGATGGATAAAATCTGTTCCGCCATTCCCGCTCCCACCGGCAGTCCGGACTCCCCTCTGCAGATGCAGGTTTCCACCCTGGATTACTCGCCTTACCTGGGAAAACTCGGAATCGGCAAGGTGGTGAACGGCACCCTGAACATGAATGATAAAGTGGTAGTGGTCAAAAGGGACGGCAGCACCGTTCCCTCCCGAATCACCAAGATTTTCCGTTTTGAAACCGACCGGCAGGTCCCCACAGACACCGCGACCACCGGCGAAATTGTCGCGGTTGCCGGCATGGACGATATCACCGTGGGGGTTACCTTTACCGATGCAGAAAATCCAAGTCCATTGCCACTCATCGAGATTGATCCTCCCACCATCTCCATGAATTTCATCCCCAATGATTCGCCCTTTGCCGGCCAGGAGGGGAAATATGTTACCAACCGCCATCTGGATGAACGCCTCAGCCACGAAACTCTGGCAGATGTGGCTCTGCAAGTGAAACCTCTTGATGACCGACCCGGTTTTCAGGTTTCAGGCCGTGGTGAATTGCACCTTTCCATTCTCATTGAAAAAATGCGCCGGGAAAACTATGAATTTCAGGTCACTCGCCCCCAGGTCATCATGCGTGAAGAAAATGGTGAACTTCAGGAACCTTACGAAGAGTTGACCATTGATGTGGATGAGGAATTCCAGGGCACGGTCATTGAAAAACTGGGCCGCTTGAAAGGCCGCATGGAAGAGATGAATCAGGCCGGCGGCATGACCCGGATGATTTTCAAGATACCCACCCGGGGTCTGCTCGGTTTTCGTTCCGAGTTTCTTACAGACACCAAGGGTTTGGGCATTATGAATTATGTCTTTGCCGACTACGGCCCCCATGCCGGCGATATCGTCAACCGGGTGAATGGCGCCCTGGTGGTAAAAGAACCATGCGCCACCGTAGCATACGCCCTCTTTAATCTGCAAGAACGCGGCCGCCTCTTCATGGGTCCTGGGATCAAGGTGTACGCAGGCCAGATAATTGGCGAGTATAGCCGCACCGGTGACCTGGTGGTCAATCCTGCCAAGGGCAAGAAGCTCACCAATATGCGGGCCTCGGGCTCCGATGAAAACGTCATCCTCACCCCGCCGGTAAACCTCAGCCTGGAAGACTGCCTGGGCTTTATCAATGATGATGAGCTTGTAGAAGTAACCCCGGAGAGCATCCGACTTAGAAAGGCGAAGTAAGCCGGAGGCCACTTTTTACTCTATTTCAGGCTTTGCTTCCGGATTAAATGGATTGGTCCGCACGGCAAGGGAAAAGAGATAGGGATAATCGCTTTGCAGGTGCTCTACATACTGCAGCCATTGGGTTAACATCAACATATAAGCCCGCTTGATATCCCCCATCAGATGCTCAATATCGCTTTCAGGCAACGTGTTGATATCAACACGAAAAGAGATCTCTTCGGCAAGGTGAAACACCGCCCAGAGTAAGTCGGTGAATGTTTCATGCTCCAGAACCTGTGGATTGGAGAGAAGTCCCAGAAGAAATTGTTTTTTGCTCTGCAAAAAATCCTGGAGCTCAACCCAGTTCATCCCGGTTCGATCCAAGTTACAGTCATAATCCGCTAAACGTTTTTCAGCTGTTTCATAATCCTGCTCTGTCCAGTTCGGTCCTACCAACAAGCTATGACGTATCTCTGTACAACCTCTGTCCAGTTTGGCAATACCCCCCACCAACTCCGTTCCCACCTCGGAGAAAAAACTGCCTATGACCATGTTCACTTTTTTTAGCCGAGCCTGTTTCTCACGTTTCTGGAGAAGTTGGTTAATTACTACAGTGACCAGGAAAATGGAGATAGGCAGAAAGCCAAGCTGGGCTAAAAGGAATTTAAAAATATATTCTCCATCCCTGAAAATCAGGTAGTGGAGGCCATCAAAGAAAAATACCAAAACCAGAAAAGCCAAACCCAAACGAACTTGCCATTTCATCGAATCAAACACTCTTCTCACCTTGAGTTTATAAAACTTCAATGTAACTGTAACGAGTTTGCATTACCGGGAATAAACTATAAATGGTCACAGGTGCCGTAGATTTACCCCAAGGGCACTTCTTTCAGGGCGCGTGCAAGCGCTTCTGACCATAATAGTCCGCTATATGGCCAGGAGCGATCGTGCGAAGATGCGGTGCCTGTGGCCATTTACAACTCATTTATCTATCCATTCAAGCAGCTTTCCAATAGTCAGCCCTTGCACTACTATGGAAAAAACCACAACCGAATAGGTGAGGGTAAGGAAGAGCTCCCGGTGTGGACTTGGTGGAAGCGCCAGAGCCAAAGCCACAGAAATTCCGCCCCTCAGTCCTGCCCAGGCGAGTACTTTAACTACTCCCGGGCTGAATGAACGAGTTCTTTTAAGAAACAACACCGGTATCCCAACGCTCACCGAACGCACTGTGAGCACAAGAGGGATCATGCACAAGCCAGCCCAAAAATACTGCCAGGTGTATGACAAAACCAACACTTCAAGTCCGATCAAAAGAAAGAGCACCGCGTTAAGGATCTCATCTATCAGTTCCCAGAATGAAAAAAGATGAACCCGGTTCTTGTCAGACATGGCAAAAAGCCGTCCATGATTCCCTATAAGCAGCCCGGCAACCACAATGGCAATGGGAGCAGAAATATGCAGTTTTTCAGCCAGGGCATACCCTCCGGTAACCAATGCCAGAGTGATCAACACCTCAACTTGATAGTTATCTACAGATTTAAGCATCCAATAGGCCAATGCACCTGTTGCCAGACCAAAGAGAAAACCACCTACGACCTCGGTGACAAAGAGGCCTAATATAGACATGGGTGTTACTGAATGCTCTCCGTTAACCAGGCTGAGAAGCACGAGAAAAACCACTACCCCGACACCGTCATTAAAAAGAGACTCGCCGACAATTTTTGTTTCAAGAGTCTTGGGTGCACCTGCTTTTTTCAATATGCCGAGGACTGCAATGGGATCAGTTGGGGATATGAGAGCACCGAAGAGCAGACAAGCCATAAAGGGAACTTCCATGCCAAAGCCCTCTAGCAAAAACCAGGACAGGCTCCCCACCAAAAAAGTTGAGGTAATAACCCCAACGGTGGCCAGCAGACTGATGACATATTTTTGCTTGGCCAGGTCATTAAGGTCCACATGAAGTGCGCCGGCAAAGAGTAAAAAGCTGAGCATGCCATGGAGCAGGGTCTCTTCAAAATCAATTGAAGCCAGTAAATGCGCAGCTCGCACCTCTAGTTCTGTGCCAAGGCCAATTTTCCCGAAAATTATTACACCCAGGGATAAGATGAGGGCAATGAGCATCAGTCCAATGGTGTTGGGCAGCCTTATAAATCGATAATTGACATAGCTCAGGAGCGCCGCAAGGCAAACAAGTATGGAACTACTTTCAAATAACGACATTTTTCCCTTTTACACGAGATGCTGAAATTCAGTAACGTTGGGCAATGATAGCATATTTTTCAGAAAAGACTGTGGAACTTTTCCCATTTACCCACGCCTTCCTTTACAGTATTATCACATTAATAGATTCAAAATGAGCCAAGGAGAGAATGTATGAAACCATCCACCAAAGGGGTTTTGCTTTCTGGATTTGTCTTCCCGGGTTTTGGTCAAATGTCTCTGGGATTCCGGGCGCTGGGTATGGTGTTTATTGTTGCTACGATCCTGGGAATGACAGGCATAACCTGTGGGTTAATCCAAAAACTTCCACCACTGGTTCAACAAGTCACCATGGAAGCCCAGCAGGGCAACATTGATTATGGACGAATTTTCGAGTTAAGCTTTCAGGTCGCCCGTAGCCATGAATGGTGGCTGGAACGGGCCAGTATCTATCTCATTCTTCTAGCCTGGATAATTTCCACCGGCCATGCGCTGGTTGCAGGACAAAAGCTTAACGAGGACTGAAATCAACAATCTATAAAAAAACCGACCTTGACTGAAACCTCCACGGGACGCATTGTATGGGCAAAGACAGTGTATAAAATTCATGGAGGGAAATATAATGAGTGACTTTCTACAAGAATGGGATGCCGAGATGGCCATGGCTGTCATGCAGGATCCCAACGCCGATGCAAAAATGTGGTCCGATGCCGTCCGCTGGTTGTTATTATTCGGGCCCCCGGAAGTAAAATCAGTTATTCAACAGGCTTCAAGCCACGCAACGTCGGAGCAATTTCCTGAGTTAAAAACCCTTGGATACACTGAAGACGGCCAACCGGTCTATGACATAAAAGCCCTGGCCCAAGCACTGGGAATCAGTGAAGAGGAAGCAGGTAAGAAATTATCCGAGATGCAGGAAGCAGCTGGAATGAGAACAATTTACGATCCTAAGGAAACCCACAAACTGCACTGACATGAAGCACAATCGAAATGGGGAGACAGACCTGACCTGCCTCCCCTGTTTCTCGTTAATAATCACATCTAGTGAACAAACCTATTGATTTTCTCCACCTCCTCATCGTTTAAAACCATGGTCACCGGTCCACGATCCCCATCAAGTAATGCCATGTATTTTTCAAACAAAGTCCGATTACTGCCATACTTGTTGAGAAAGCTTTCGACTTCGACACCGGAAAAGGCCACAGCGGTTTTCAGGTCACGCACGGACTCTTCATCTCTACCTAGCTCACTGAATGCCAGAGCCCTGGCAAGAAATGCAGTGCCTCGCTCATGGTTCAAAGAAATTGAGCGGGTAAGATCATTTACCGCCTCCTCAAAACGACCAAGATTGAGTAGAGAAATCCCTTTGAAGTACAGGGCCCTCTCATTGTCAATGTCAATGTCTAAAACCAGGCTGAAATCCTCGAAAGCATTTTCATATTCGCCCAGAGCCATGTATGCTGCACCCCGGCTCATGTGGATATTGACCGGGTTGCATCCTTCTTCTTCAGCCCGAGTGAACAATGCTATGCTTTCTTTTGGGTGACCAGTTGCGAAAAGATGCTTTGCTTCTTGAAAAAAAGTTTCTCGATTTGTCATTGTATTCACCCCCTTATGGCATCCCCAAGGACACATCAGGGAAAAAAAATTTAGGTTTCATTGTACTTTTTTCATTCTTTTAATTAACAATAAGTCTCATTTGGAAATTATCCATAAGGGATTATCTATTAAATCCCACGCATCTCGAAAAAATCCTTGAGGACTTTTTCGAAACAAGGAAATAAACGTGACCCCAAAAGACAATGTTCAAAAAAGACTCAAAGCAGACAAACTTTATCAATTCCTCATGGCAGGGGGCGCAGTGCGTGGGGCTTTGGTATCAGGGACTAGTCTCGTAAACACCATGCGATCGGCCCATGATTTGGGCATTCTGGAGACTTTGACATTAGGACATGCATGTCTGGGTGTGGCTTTATTGGTGGCCAATCTCAAGGGTAACGACTCCTTAAGCATGCAGATTGAGTGTTCAGGCCCCATCAAAGGCCTCACAGCTGATGCCGGAGCGGATGGAGCCATACGCGGTTACTTGAAACAAGTGCCTATTCCTTTGAAAAAACCTTTGGAGGATTTCAACCTTTCACCATTTTTTGGGGCCGGTTTTCTCACCATCACCCGTTACCTTGTTGATGCCAAACAGCCTTTTTCTGGAAGAGTAGAGCTCCAGCATGGCAACATAGGCCAAGATTTAGCCCATTATTTTCATACTTCAGAGCAAACTCCCACATCATTTTCTCTATCCATTCAATTTGACCAAGATGGCAAAGTAATTGGGGCCGGAGGCCTTTTTCTCCAGGCCATGCCCGGGGCTGACGAAGAGGTGGCCGGTGCCATGCAAGAGCAGGTATTGGCTTTGCCCAGCCTTGGAGCATACCTTGCCCAGGGCAATGACCCCGAACAATTGATTAATGATAGTTTTTCTCTTTTCAAGCCGGAGATTCTGGACAATAAGCCCATTCTGTTCCTCTGCCGCTGTAACCGAAAACGGTTGCAGACCATTCTCATGGGCTTACCCATTTCGGAGCTTGATGATATTCTTGAAAATGGCGATTTCCCTCTGGAAACCCGGTGCCACTACTGCAGCAGAGAGTATAATTTCAATAAAAAAGAAATAGAAAAAATTCGGGCCGGCCATCTGGCCACCAATTAATGCATTTATGAGGAAAGCAGAGTAATTGCCAGAAGAGCGCAAATCACCCCAAAGCCCTGCTTCAGAGTAATAGGCTCACGCAAAAAAATCGCTGCCAGGAGAATGGTGACCAGAGGGTAAAGAGCGGTCAGACTAACAACCACTGAAATCCGCCCCTTACTCGCAGCGGCAAAATAAAAGAGAGTGCCCACTATTCCCGCCACACCGGTGAGTACGGCAAACAGTACACCCTTGGGATGACTTTGGGGCTGAAAGCCGACCATCCCCAGAACAATACCGCCCACCGCCATCGCCCCCAGCACTTGATAGATCAAAGCGCTTCGAGGGTCAATATAGTTCACTGCCAGCTTAGGGAAGAACCCCCAGAATCCATAGATAATTAAGGCAAAAAAGGCTGAGAGAAACCAGTTGTCCACACCCCACCTCCATACTGTTTTGCAAAGACTGGACGATAGTCCACAAAAAATGCTACCATACAAATACCGGCATGGAAGACATATCACATGGTGCCAGAAACACCCTCAATAATACTACATATTCCGCCATGAAAATAATCCCTCTCAGGAAAAACAAAATGCTCCCACAAAGAATAGCAGCTCTCTTTGTTCTGCTCGTAACAGGCATACTATTTTTGCTTCCCGCAGTTACCGCTGCTCAGACAAAACAAGTGGTTTTCATCCGCTATCGAATCGCTCCCAATTATTTTGCTTCAGTGGTGGAAGGATTTAAAACCACCATGGCAACGCAAGGTTTCCAGGAGGGAAAAAATATAGAGTACATCGACATCCTTACCAGAAGTGCTTCACAGGATTCTGTACCGGATGTTGTAGAAGCGGTGAACAAATACAAAAATACTGCCGACATGTTCATCACCTGCGGTTGGGTTTCCATGTTTACCAGAAACCTATTAAAGGGAACCAACGTGCCGCAACTCTTTGTACCTGTTCTCAGGTCGGTAGCTCTGGAGATGCTGCCTTCAGTTACCCAACCCCCAGGCACAAACCTTTCCGGCCTTTATCTTATGTATCCTCCTGAAAAAATACTTCGCATGTCAAAGCTGATTCTACCGAATATCAAGAACTATGCATATGTATATGACTCTCGCATCCCGGCTGACCTCGTCTTTAAAAAGGCCTATGAAGAGCTCAACATCTCTGACAGATATGCGATCAACCTGCATTATATCGACCTGGCTGGTGGAATCGAAAAAACACTCAACAATCTTAAGGAGAAGCGGATCGATGCATATGGTGGCATTGTAGGTTCGTTTAAAAACAGACACGCTTTGGCCGCCAGCAATCTGCCTGTCATCACTTCATTTACTCTGGATATTGACAGTGGATCTATCGGAGAGTATACGCATAATGATTCAACTGTGGCCGGACTCTTTAATCCTTTCCGTGAATGTGGTATGCAGGCTGCCGAGATGACCTCTGAAATTTTTCTCGGAAAAAATACCATCGAAAACACCAGGCCAAGGCCGTCCAGACAGGAAGCTTTTATCAACCTTCGAAATGCCAGGCGTATGGACATTCCCATTTCTTTCAATGCCCTTGAAGTTGTGGATATTGTAATAAAATAAATTTTCCGGTAATGCAAAAATGAAGAATTCTCAACCTTTTCAGCAGAAAACCAAGTCTGTCAGAACCTTATTTCTGCTGGCCATGGCAATTCTAATCGCCGTTCTTTCCCTTCCCCTAATCATTTCCGGCGGCACTCTGATGGACCGGATTATTTACCAGCTCGGATCAGAAATCCTCACTGAAAAACTTACTGCATTGATCAGCCCTGTAGCCGGCAGGTATGAAAAACTGCAACGCATAGGTCTGGAAGACAGCTACGTGCACCGTCAGGAAATTAGAGAAAAGGCCCTGGCTTCCTTTGCTGCTTTTCAGTATATGGAGACCGGAAAAATCTTTGTTATAGGCCGAGCAGGAGACCTGTATTTATCCCCTGGTTTCCGCTACACCAATGCCCCGGAGTTTCAAAATTTTCTCGACCGCCTCAATACGGCAGAGCAGGGACTCATTGCTTTCACCTCTTCCAACCATGGCAAAGAGCTGGCAGCGTATAAGTACTTTGCCCCGTGGGACAGTTATATTGGTCTCAGTATCAGTGAAGCTGAACTGTTTGCACCGCGCACCTTATTTTTCAAAATCAACTTCCTCGTCCTCATTGCGGTTCTCATTCTAGCTGTCTTATTCACCATTGGTATGCAGCGACTCCTTATTACACCTTTGATCAAAATCACCAAATTTGCCACAGAAGTGGGCCAAGGTAATTACGAGGCAAAAATAAAAGGCCGCTTTACCCTGGAACTTGAGGTTTTAAAACAGCATATTATCAAGATGGTGTCTATTCTCCGCCATAATATGGAGGAGGCCGCCCACCAGCTTGCTCTCATCCAAGAACGTGAGAAAGCCCTGCAAAAAGCTCTGGAAGAACTGCGGGTGAGTGAAGAGCGCAACCAGGTAATTTTCAACGCACCCAGCGATGCCATTTTCATCCACCAAGCAGACACCGGAGCCATTGTCGATGTAAACCAGGCAATGCTTAACATGTATGGATATTCCAAGGAAGAAGCTAAATCTTTGCCAGTGGAAAATTTCAGTTCCAACCGCCCCCCCTTACACTCAAGAAGAAGCTGTCACGCGGATTGGCGCAGCCAGCAACGAAGGCCCCCAAGTCTGTGAATGGGAAGCAAAAAATAGGGCAGGCGATCTCTTTTGGGTTGAAGTAGCCCTACGCTATACAACATTCCATGATGAAGGCTATGTGATAGCTGTTGTTCGCGATATTGATGATAGAAAAAAGGCTGAAAACGCTTTAGCCGATGAAAAAGAACAATTGGCTGTAACCTTGCGCAGTATCGGCGACGGCGTCATTACCACCGATACAGAGGGGCGGGTTCTCTTAATGAACACCGTGGCGGAAAAATTGACCGGCTGGCCTCAGTCGGAAGCCCAAGGTCGTCCACTGCCTGAGATCTTTCATATTGTCCATGAAAAAACAGGCGAACCGCTGGATAATCCAGCCAGTAAAGTAATGAAAACCGGCCTTACTGTTGAGTTGACCAACCATACTATTCTTATTGATCGAAAAGGAAAAAAACACCATATAGCCGACAGCGGAGCACCCATCCGCAACATGGCGGACAAGACCATTGGAGTTGTCCTAGTTTTCCGCGATGTGACGGAAAAATTACGTACCGAGCAAGAATTGCTCAAAGTCAAGAAGTTGGAGTCTGTAGGTGTCCTGGCCGCAGGTATTGCCCATGATTTTAATAATCTCTTGGCAGCTGTAATCGGCAATCTCGATCTGGCCCGCTCTCAGCTTATTGAGAGTCAAGAGACCAGCAAACTCATTGAAGAAGCAGAAAATGCCTCCTTGCAAGCTAAGGAGCTCACTCAGCAATTATTGACTTTCGCCCGTGGTGGCGCACCCATTAAGCAAACCGCTTCCATCGCGGGGGTAATCAAAGAATCCGCCGCCTTTGTCCTGCGCGGCAGCAATGTTCAATGCAATTTTGACATACAGGACGATCTCCAGCTTGTTGCAATTGATAAAGGCCAAATGAGCCAGGTCATTCAAAACTTGTTGATCAATGCTCGGCAAGCCATGCCCAGCCGTGGTGCGGTTTCAATTACCTGTCGTAATGTCACAATGCCTGAAAAAGACCCGACAAATTTCGTATCTATAGAAATTACTGATAACGGCCCAGGAATTCCACCGAGCCTCATTGATTCAATATTTGATCCTTACTTTACCACCAAGGAAGAAGGAAGCGGATTAGGGCTTGCCGTCTGCCACTCCATTATCACCAAGCATGACGCATCGATAACTGTCTCTTCCGAGCCAGGAAAAGGCGCCACCTTTACGATCCTCTTACCGGTCAGCGATGGACCATTAGTCGAAAAAACAGAAGAGCTGGAAGAGATTTTACAGGACAGTGGTACAGCCAGAATCCTCATTATGGATGATGAGGAAATGGTACGCAATATTGCCGAAAAAATCTTGGAGCATTTTGGCCATGAAATTGTTGCCGTTCCAGACGGGGACATGGCCGTTGAAGCATACAGGGAGGCAATGGATAGTGGAAACAGGTTCGACCTGGTTATCATGGATCTGACCATTCCCGGCGGTATGGGCGGCAAAGAAGCGGTGAGCGAGATTCTTACTCTGGATTCTGAAGCCCAGGTTATTGTTGCCAGTGGTTATTCAAATGACCCGGTTATGGCCAATTTTCGAGAATATGGTTTTGCGGGAGTTGTTGCAAAACCTTTCCGTATGGACGCGCTCAACAAGGCAGTACAAGATCTGCTGGCCAAACTCAGGCAATGAGATGTAAAATGAGCCTATTCAAGGGCGAACACAAGGTTCGCCCCTACGGGTATTAACCCACTAAAGTGGAAGGTGGCTATAGATTTTTTAGGACTCTTTTCAGTACCCCTTTATGCCCTTTTTGTGGGTGCTTGAGGGGTGTAAGTGTCTTGGAGATTGACGTAACTTGGCAATTTCAAGAGCTATTTTCCAGTTTCTTGTTTTTTTAGACAGCTTTTCTGGAGTAAGGCACTAATTGTCACCGTCTATAAGATTGCCCAATCCGCCAAGCAAGGAGCCTTCACCTTTAGCGCTGCCACCTGTTTGCGGTGCATGCTGGAAAATGCGGTCTGCAAGGCGTGAAAAAGGCAGGGTTTGCAGGTACACAGTGCCGGTTCCACGGAGAGTAGCCAGGAAAAGACCTTCACCACCCAAAAACATCGATTTCAAATTACCGACCCGCTCAATTGAATAATCAATGGATGGCTGAAAACCAACGATACAACCGGTATCCACCCGCAATGTCTCACCCTTCAGCTCTTTTTTAATAACTGTACCACCGGCATGGATAAAAGCCATGCCATCGCCGGACAGGCTTTGCAGAATGAATCCTTCACCACCAAAAAATCCGGTCCCCAGCCTTTGGGTAAAGGCAATGCTCACCTTGGTGCCCAGGGCAGCGCAGAGAAAGGCGTCTTTTTGGCACAGGAGGTTGCCGCCGATGTCAGAAAGATCCACAGGAATGACATGACCTGGATAGGGGGCAGCAAAGGCCACCCGTTTTTTACCCACACCCTGGTTGGTAAAATGGGTCATAAAAATAGACTCGCCGGTAAGACCTCGCTTGGCTGCCCCCAGCACCTTGCCGAAAAATCCCTGGTCCGGCTCAGAGCCGTCGCCCATTTTTGCTTCAAAAGAAATATCCTCTTCCATCCAGTTCATAGCGCCTGCTTCAGCAATAACCGTCTCGTTGGGATCCAGCTCCACTTCCACTGCCTGCATATCATTACCGTAAATCTCATAATCCACTTCGTGACTGCGCATGGTCTTCCTCCATTTTGAAACTTATAAGTACCTTGAAAAAATCGATATTTCGGAGTCTCACTCCGTTCGCTTACCTGTCCGAGGACAAGGAATGGTGAAAATAAAAAGCACCCTTACAGGGCATAAACTCCGCATATAGGGCATATGTGAGTATTTTTCTTTTCGCCATGACGCAGTAGATAAGCGAGCCTGTGAGACTTCGATCGGGCAAAAGGGCAATTTTCCAAGGTTGCTTTATGCCTTTTGGCCAAAGAATAATAAAATGAGCAAACCAAGGAGGAGTAGCATAGGACCGTTGGCCATGTATATCACATATATCATGGGATAACGGGAGCCCAACAACTCCTTAAGCCGTGGCCGGTTAACAACCTTCGGTATCCAGAAAAGGATGGAGACCACTCCACCCACTGCCATGAGAATAATTCCAAGTATGGTTACAAAAGATAAGGGCATCCGAGCCTCCTGAGACATGGTTATCTTCCTGCGTATCTATCCACCCCGTGCCACCTCAGTTCAAGTAACACTATCGGTGTTGTAACTGCTCACAGCGTAGCGAAGACTCCGAAGATTCGGTACTCTGTGAGCAGTTCACAGGTAATGACATACTGGAGCTGGCAATGCAAGCCTTCTCTTGTGCCATATTTATTTGATGGTTATGGTAAGGAACACTCCAGTCAACAAGGAATCAACCATGAAAAATAGAAACCGTTTATTAAACACTACTTTAATCTTTCTCATATCAGCATTCCTCCTCATATCCTGTGGCAAGGGGAAGCCGGTTCAATCTCAGGCGGAAATCGGCAAACCTTCCCCTGGTTTCAGTTTGACGGATACAAAGGGAAAAATATGGACGCTATCGGAACTTAAAGGCCAGGTTGTGTTTGTTAATTTCTGGGCAACCTGGTGTCCTCCCTGCCGCCAAGAACTTCCTTCCATGCAGAACTTACACCAAGAGCTCAGTGGCAATGGTTTTCAGATGCTGACAATCTTGATGAATGATGACCCCAATAGTGCGGTACTCATGGCCAAGGGAAATGACTTTACCTTTCCCATCCTCATTGATCATGACGGTTCGGTGAGTGCATCATATGGCATCACAGGAGTGCCTGAAACCTTCATCATTGACGCCACAGGTACTTTACAGAAAAAAGTCATCGGTCCCAGGCAATGGGACTCTGCTGAGGCTAAAAAAATGATCAAAAAGTATATTCCATAATAAAATAACGGCCGTGAACCAAAAGGCTCCGGCCGTTACTGAGAATCTCTTTCCCATATCATATTATTTCATCTTTCTTCGTCGCGCCAGGAGCAAACCCAACCCTGAACCAAGGAGACAAAGGCTGGCTGGCTCAGGAACCGGCTGTACGTAGAACTGCTGTATGTCAAATCCGGAGTCATCATCATAGGGATTATATTCAGCATATTCTAAAAGTAGTCCTCGCTGGTCATCGAAATCGAAATTACTCTCCCCCGTTTGCGAGTTATAGCTCATTGCAACCAAATTTAAAGTGACATCGTAACCACATTCCACACAACCAAACCAGTTTAAAAATTCCAGCTCTCCCGACTGAATGTAGTCAGGCTCCCCAGATTGAGAACCGGATGCACTACCGGTGGCCGCAGCATTGAAATCCATGCCAAATATATATGGTTCATGAGGCACAACAGAATAAGGATTAGGGTCGGGAGTAATTTTATCCGTATAAACACTGAAAAGATTCTGCCCTTGACTGAGTACTTGTGGGACTTCCATCCAGATATTGCCTGTGTATGGAGTGAAGGTAGTATCGTCGTGCCCGGACGGTTCCACTATGTTGTAATGGATCAACCAGTTACTCTCAACGCCTGATGGTCCAAATCGATCCAACCTATACATGCCTATACCTGTATCAGGTCGAGCCGCCCAAAGAGCAGGCTCACTACATGAAGAGCCTATACAGTCTTGAATGGATTCAGGAAATACTGGATTGAATAGGTCGGCATGGGCCAATTGAGTTGACAGGCAAAGCAGGCCTGTCGCAATAATAGTTGTGAAACGCATTTAACCCCCCCCTGGTTTATCATTGCCATTTTTCGACAATTTCTGTTATTTTCAGCTTAAAATTTTCATATGTCAATGCTACCAAACAACAGGCAGTTCAACACAACACCTACACTGAACATGCAAATAACAAGCCATCAACATAAAACAAATAACTTCAATCTATTCCACACGTTAGGCGAAAGGCCTTCCAGGAATCGACACAGCGTAGCACACTTTTTACAGATTTCCGGAAAATTTTTCAATTTTTTCGGAATTATTTAAACGAAATTCTATTCGGCCAGCAACATGGAAATCGACAAAAACTGTATTGCCATTAATAATGGTCATCAGTATAGTAAATCGCCATTCTATTAATGCTTTCAAACACCTCCTAAGCTTGGAGTTTTAAAACGCTTCCCGCGTGCAATCCAGACCATTTTTCTGCAAATTAGACACAATGCCTTATCCAGACAAATTCCGCTTTTCCATCGACCGGGGTGGCACCTTCACCGACGTGTATGCGGAAGTACCTGGAGAGCCAAGCTTTCGGATCGTCAAACTCCTTTCAGAAGATCCAGAGCATTATGACGATGCTCCCCTGGAAGGTATTCGGCGAATATTCGAAGAGGTAGAAGGTAGTCCGATCTCTGCAGGACAGGTTGACACCAAACGCATTGAATGGATCCGGATGGGTACTACGGTTGCCACAAATGCCCTTTTGGAACGACAAGGAGCCCGCACCGCTCTTTTTATTACAAAGGGCTTTGGCGATCTTCTCCAGATCGGTTACCAAAACCGGCCCAACATCTTTGATCTTGAAATCAAGAAACCAGAACAACTGTATGAACACGTGGTGGAGGTGGACGAACGGGTGCGCCTTCTTGATAAAGATGAACAACCAACCGGCGACAGCATTGTCAAAGGTGTTACAGGTGAGTACCTGGAGATTCTCAAAAAGCCTGATCTAACGACAATCCACCAGGAACTACAGCGCTTAAAGGCAGATGGAATCACCAGCATTGCCGTGGTCTGCATGCACTCCTATACCTTTCCAGACCATGAACAACAGATCGGGGAACTGGCCCGGGAGCTGGGGTTCTCACAGATATCCCTCTCTTCAGCTGTGATGCCCATGGTGAAGATCGTTGCCCGCGGTGATACCTGCGTGGTGGACGCCTATCTCACTCCCCACATTCGCCAATCCATTGATACTTTCCGAGCCGGATTTTCAGATGACCTGGATGCCAATAATCTCCTATTTATGCGTTCCGACGGAGGGTTGACCTCGGCTGAAAACTTCCATGGCAGTAAAGCCATTCTCTCAGGTCCGGCCGGCGGGGTGGTGGGCTGTGCCATGACAGGTTTTGCCCCCAACCAATCCTCTAAGCGTCCACAGGGTGCGGCAGGTAAGCGAACCGAAGGAGAGACTCCGGATACGCGGAAAAGGTCTGTCCGCTATACTTCATCACCCGTATGTGGACAGACCGATGACAGGAAAGCGAGCCTGCGAGACTCCGAAGTAGATGCTGTGCACTGTGGACGCTTGCAAGCTATCATTGGTTTTGACATGGGGGGCACTTCAACCGATGTCTGCCGGTATGACGGGGCCTATGAAATGGTCCATGAGACCGAAACCGCCGGGGTACGGATCCAGGCGCCCCAATTGGACATCATCACCGTGGCGGCCGGTGGTGGTTCTCGACTTTTCTTCAAAAACGGTATGTTTCAAGTGGGGCCTGAATCCGCCGGTGCCCATCCTGGCCCGGTTTGTTATCGAAAAAATGGTTATCTTGCAGTGACCGACGCCAACCTGGTTCTGGGTCGCCTGGTACCGGAATTTTTCCCCAATATCTTTGGCCCCCATTGTGATCAGCCCTTGGACATCTCAGCTGCCAATAAAGCTTTTGAGGAACTCCGCACTGTCGTGAATAAACACCGGGCCGGCCAAAACCAGGCCCAAAAGAGCCTTGAAGAGATGGCCCTGGGTTTTATCCAGGTTGCCAATGAAACCATGATCCGACCCATGCGGGAAATTTCCGTGGCCAAGGGATATGATATCCAGAATCATGTCTTGGTCTGTTTCGGTGGTGCCGGTGGCCAGCACGCCTGTGCCATTGCCCGGCGATTGGGAGTAAAGAAAATCAGGATCCATCGATTTGCCGGAATCCTTTCAGCCTATGGCATGGGATTGGCAGATGTAGTGGAAGAACGACAGGAACCCGCGGCTGAGATCTGGAAAGAAGAGAATACAAATGAAATTCTCAAGCGGCTTGAGGCATTAGGGTTAGAGGCCGAGGAGGCCTTGCAGAAACAGGGTTTTACTTCGGACAAAATTTCCATCCAGCCCTATTTAAATTTGCGATATCACGGTACCGATACCGCCCTGATGATTGAACGCCCGGTTGATGATGATTTTGCCGGCGCCTTCCGGGACCGTCATTTTCGAGAGTTTGGCTTCAACCTGCAAAACCGGGCTCTTCATGTGGATAATGTGCGAATTCGTGCTGTGGGTCATGCCGGCCATGTGGACACAATTCCCCTCCCGGCCAAGGATGAAAAAACTCCCCCCATATCCACTTCATCCTGTTATTTCGAATCTGGTTGGTTTGAAACTCCCGTCTTCATCATGACCGATCTTGGGGCAGGTGAGTCTATTACCGGACCGGCCATTCTTATCCACGACACCTCCACGATAGTTGTTGAACCCCATTGTATCGCAAACATCACAACCGCAGGCGATATTGAAATTACTCTATTGGAAATGTCCTCAAAATCTATTTCCACAACCTGTGATCCAGTGCAATTGGCCATATTCAGCAACCTTTTCATGTCCGTGGCTGAACAGATGGGCCGCACCCTGCAACGCACCGCCATCTCCACCAATATCAAAGAGAGGCTGGATTTTTCATGCGCTCTTTTTGATGGCAATGGAGGGCTTGTTGCCAATGCCCCCCATCAACCTGTTCATCTTGGCGCCATGAGTGAAGCGGTTCGGCAACAGGTCGCCTTGGCCAGCGACACTCTTCAAGATGGGGATGTATTGGTTACCAACCATCCCCAGGCTGGAGGAAGTCATCTGCCGGACATCACGGTGATTACTCCATTTTTTCAGGATGGCAAGCCCGCTTTTTTCGTGGCCAACCGGGGCCATCATGCTGACATCGGCGGTATCACTCCCGGCTCCATGCCTCCTTTTTCTACGCATCTGGATGAAGAAGGGGCCTGCATAAAAACATTCAAATTGGTTGAAAATGGTCTTTTCCAGGAAGAGGGAGTTGCCCACCTTCTTCAAGGAAGCCGAGCCCTGGCTGACAATCTGTCGGACCTCAAAGCCCAGGTGGCGGCAAACAATAAGGGCATCGGACTTCTGCAAGAAATTATTCAACGATCTTCCTTCGAAGTCGTTCAGGCCTATATGGATCATATCCAGAGCAATGCTGAAAACGCGGTACGATATCTTCTGGAGGAATTTGCCGAGACCACCGGCCAAACGACATTGCAGGCCGTGGACCATTTGGACGATGGCAGTGCCATTGCCTTAAAAGTGAGCATTGATCCTGAGCAAGGCACAGCGGTTTTTGACTTCTCAGGCACCGGCAAACAACTCGAAGGCAACCTCAACGCCCCTCGGGCCGTATCCCAGTCAGCCATCCTCTATGGCCTTCGCTGTCTCATCAAACAGGACATTCCATTGAACCAGGGCTGTCTTGCCCCTATTTCCGTCATCATTCCGGATGGTTCTCTTCTTGCTCCCTCTGAAGATGCAGCGGTAGTGGGAGGCAATGTCCTCACCTCCCAGAGAGTGGTGGACGTTATCCTCAAGGCCTTTGGCGCCGCAGCCGCCTCCCAGGGATGTATGAATAATTTCACCTTCGGTAATGAAACATTCGGCTATTACGAAACCATCGGCGGCGGAGCCGGAGCCGGTCCAACCTGGCATGGCCAATCCGGGGTGCATACCCACATGACCAATACCCGCATCACCGACCCGGAAATCCTGGAGCGGCGTTATCCTGTTCTATTACATGAATTTGCCATCCGCCGAAACTCCGGAGGAAAAGGTCAGTTTGCAGGAGGTGACGGTCTGGTCCGTGAAATAGAGTTTCTTGCTCCTCTTTCCGCCGCCATATTGTCGGAACGGCGTACTATTGCCCCCTATGGCCTGGCCGGTGGTGAGGATGGAGAAAAAGGCAGAAACCTACACATCCATGTAGACGGAAATATCGATGACCTTGGTGGAAAGAACCATGTCCACATAGAACCAGGTGACCGCATCCGCATTGAGACCCCTGGCGGCGGTGGATATGGACCAGGAGACACTTCCAGTGACTGATGCCGAGTTTTCCCACAATCTTCTTCAATGGTATGCCCAGCACCAACGGGATCTTCCCTGGCGGAGAACCAAGGATCCATACGCCATTCTGGTCTCTGAAATCATGTTGCAGCAAACCCAGGTGGACCGAGTAATTGATTATTTCCAGCGCTGGCTAAAGCAGTTTCCTGATATTCCCACTTTAGCCGCTGCTTCGGAAGAAGAAGTACTGAAGTACTGGGAAGGCCTTGGATATTACAGCCGGGCCAAAAATCTCCATAAGACCGCACACATTCTTGATGGAGAGAATGGTATACTCCCCAATGACCATGACGCTCTTCTGGAACTTCCCGGCATCGGGCCATACACTGCGGCTGCGGTGATGAGTATCGCCTTTGACCAAGACAAACCTCTTGTTGACGCCAATGTGGAGCGGGTTCTCAGCAGATATTATAATGTCCACCAACCCATCAAATCCAAAGAAGCGCAAACCATTTTCTGGAAAAAGGCCCAGGATCTCCTTCCCACCGGAAAAGCATCACAGTTCAACCAAGCCATCATGGAATTGGGCGCCTTAATTTGCACAAAGCAGAATCCTCAATGCCCGGAATGTCCGATTTCTCAAGGATGTAAAGCTCGACGGCTAGGAATTACCGACCAAAGGCCTGTAAAAGCCAAGCCCAAAAAAACTATATTTATCACCATGGCCTGTGGAATTATCCAGAGGAATGACACATTTTTCATTCAGAAACGACACGACGACGATATCTGGGCTGGCCTCTGGGAGTTTCCCGGTGGTCGCTTGAAAGATGGTGAAGAGCCGGAACAGGGTATGGTACGTGAAGTAATAGAGGAAACAGAACTCAAGGTCGTGGAGAGCCGGTTTTTCAAAACCGTCAGCCATAGCTATATGCATTACAAAGTTACCCTGCATGGCTATTTCTGCACCGTTGATGGAGATAACGAACCTGTCCTCCATGCCGCCCAGGCCGGACGCTGGGTTACGAAAGAAGAGCTATCTGACTTTGCCTTTCCAGCCGGCCACCGAAAACTGATCAAAATGTTGCCCTGATTTACAAATCCACTCGTATTTATACTCCCAACCTACTCCTA
Source organism: uncultured Desulfobulbia bacterium (assembly GCA_964443295.1). Taxonomy (GTDB): domain Bacteria; phylum Desulfobacterota; class Desulfobulbia; order Desulfobulbales; family CG2-30-60-27; genus CAYUCH01. The sequence goes on from CAYUCH010000036.1 coordinate 29,386, forward strand.
AAAATTGACAGACCCCTTTCTTCACTGTATTCCTTACAGCTCAATTTCCGACACCTAACGATTTAAGTGCTCAAGACAAGAAAAAATTGAGAATAGAAATCCTATAAAAAGAATATCTGTCAGGAAATAAGCATGACAACAAACAACATAATACCAACCGAGGCTATCACCGGAAAAATTCTTATTATCCGAAATCAACGGGTCATTATGGATAGCGATCTTGCTATGCTTTACGACGTTCCAACGAAACGACTCAACGAGCAGGTTCGAAGAAATATTGAGCGCTTCCCTGATGATTTCATGTTTCAACTCAACAAGGAAGAATGGGAAAACTTGAAGTCGCATTTTGCGACCTCAAGTAAAAACAACGGTCATGGAGGATCAAGGCACCAGCCTCTTATTTTTACTGAACATGGAGCCCTTATGGCAGCATCCGTTCTAAAAAGCACACAAGCAGTCGCGGTGAGTATTCATGTGGTCCGCGCCTTCACAAATTTACGAAAAATGCTCGCGTCACATGAGGACCTGAAAAAGAAAATTGAAGATATGGAGGAGAAATACGACGAGCAATTTCAGATGGTTTTTCAGGCACTGCGGCAGTTATTAGAGGAAGAAGAGAAGCCGAAAAGAAAGATTGGATTTTAAAAACGGTTTCAACAGATTGAACGGCTCAAACAGATTGAACGGTTGAGGAAAACAATGTGACTAGCCTTGGTATATAGGTGGTTCGTACATCAAGATAATACCTTGACTCTCTCACCAAACAAAAAAGCCCTCCCGTTTCCAGGAGAGGCTAGAATTCTTATTTTTGCTGCGCTTTTTTATTTTTTCTGGCGTAGTCCTGTGAGGCAAGTGAAGGCAAAGGTGATGAGGTAAAAGGCTGAGGGAAGAGGAACCTCTGATACTTCAATGCGAAACGCGGTTTGCTGACTTTCACTAGCTTGCCAGTCTGGGTAGACATTACTTTTATAGGCATAAGGACCAACAGCACCAATACTATTTAACATCCATGATGAAGTGTCATTAGTATTAGGTTGGGATGCAACCAGCCAATACGATGACGACGAATTTAGGAAGGTTGTGCCGGACGCGATAATACTCTGAACAGAATTCGTGCCCATTGATGGTAATCCTGAAAGAAAAAACGTTTCTAAAATTGAACCAGGTATGCCGCTGTCATCCGAATTGACTGTGAGAATCATCTCTCCAGCACCTCTATAGTTGAAAGCAGCAACAACAACCTCGGATAAAAATCCGCTCGAACTCGGGGTAAACATCTCACCTTGTTCAATGTCATAGTGACTAGAGCCTGAGATACGTCCTATGATGGACCATGTACTCGTGTCAAAAGAATCATCGGGTCCAAAAGTGCGAATTCCAGACGATCCCGACCACCCATTCCATTTGATTCCGGCCACTGA
>CAYUCH010000037.1:0-7015 GCA_964443295.1 uncultured Desulfobulbia bacterium
AAGAACGTCGCTTAAATGAATTTTTCTGAAACACCAGATTTGACTATAACTCCCATTGTTTTCCGCTTTGGTTAAAAGATCAGGGAATGGAAAAAGTTGTGGTGATTTCTTGTTGGCACCGGAATCAATTGTAATAGTATGATCAAGGGATACGAGTAAAGTCCTATCGCTTTCTACTCGTGCACCCAAATTATAGAGGGCTGATTTGACCGTTTCTGGATCATCGGAGGTGAGTGCTTCCCTGGAGCCGAAATCAGCTGCCAGAATCCGGGCTTTTTCTGCAAGAAGCTCACCACGCTGGGAAATCTGTTTGGTGAAAATTCGATTGGCATACTGGAGTTGGTCTTTGGTTTGAGCAATAACATTTTTGGATGTGGCAGTATTGACGGCAAGGAAGGTCACAACCTGGACGAGGGCCAGCAACCCTGCAAAGAACACAACGAGCTTTACCTGAAAGCTTCGGAACACTAATAGATTTCCTCTTCGTCATAGGCCGGCGCCTTTTTTTGACGTGGCCATCGCTTTAATTGGACATTAAATTTCATCTTGGTCGTTTCTGAGGAGACCAAGGTAAGTGGCTTTTCATGTTCTGAAGATGCTTTTTTGAGTCGCGGATGCCACAGCCTGGCAATGTATTTACCTTCTGGAATATCGGATATGACCACAAAGCCTTTTTCGTGGGATTTGCCAAAATAGGGGGTGTCGACCACGACGATGTATGCCAGCATCCAATCGTGAATATTGCAGCCCAGCGGTACAACTCCTGCCTGATCAAATAATACCGGTTTCTCCGGCACACCGGAATATAGCTTCAGTTCAAATCGTTTAGTTGAAGAAAAAGAGTACACGTGGTGTTTTAATTTGTCTTTGTTTGGGAATTTGACATAAGTGCCCTTTTGGATAGGCAGAACATATGGGGAAAATTGCCGATTTTTTTGAACCATCTCCACGGTGGGAGGTGGATTTATTGTCGTTGGTTCAACAGGTTTGTCGAATTGGGAAAAAATGCTGATTACCGCATTACTGACGGGCTTACCATTATGATCGGTAACGACACATTTTAAAGTGGCGCCAAGGATGCTGGATGGTGAAAAAACACTAAGTGAAAATAGCATCACTCCCAATCCAACGATGTAAACAATTCGCTTCAATGAAGATGAATCCATAAAGATTCCATCCCTTGTTGTTTAAGAGAAAAATGAAAACTCACTGATATGTCACACTGTCCTCATTAAACATCTTTTCATATTTAAATGGAGAAGAGCAAATAAAAACTATGAACAAAGCAAAATATCAAATGAATAGTGTTTCTACCATTTTTCCATATGTACCAAGTCGGGGTTGAAACGTGTTCGCGTTTCCGGTGATTCTGCTGGCCAGCCAATGGCAATGCCGCACATGGGAATAATATGGTCCGGGAGGTTGAAAAGCTGCTTGAGGCCATCCATGCGCGCCTGACGTGGATGAACTCCGAGCCAGCAGGTTCCAAGACCCAAGGCATTTGCCGCTAAAAGGATATTTTCAACTGCTGCACTGAGGTCTTGCAACATAAACGACTCCTGTTGGTCGTGGGCTTTGTTAATGTCACCACAAACCACCATGGCCACCGGAGCATGCCTTAACATGGGGGCATTGGGGAGAAGGTCGGCTATTTTGTCAATCACTGAACTTTCGTTAACAATAATGAAATGCCAGGGATCTTTTTTTACCGCCGAGGGAGCTGCCATTGCAGCTTCTAAGAGATCCTGGATCATTGCCTGGGGTACTTCTTTTTTTTGATATTTTCTGACACTGCGACGAGAAAAAATAAACTCTAATTCAGGATTCATTATGCTCTCCTTTTAACTTAGAAATTTTTTGGAAAAAGGCAGCCTGTTCCTTATGGGGGAGAATATCCCTTTTTCTCTTCTCAAGCAGAAGCAAGTGATCTAAAAAAGATGTAGTAGCTTCTGAAATATCACTTTTAGAAATTGTTGTTTTACCCTTATTTACCAAGGGGCCATATAAAGGTACAAAGTTCAGTTCATACTCCATATTTGAAAATCCTGAAACCGCAACACCGCCAATGCTTATCTGGTGTTGGAATTGATTCCTGATTGCTTCAGTTTTAAGCATAGTGACTATCATATTTCCGGAGATGAAATCCGGAGTGCGTTGAAAAACAGTGAGGGCCTCTCCAATTTTTATTCCCTTTGCCTTGTCATTTTCACGGATGATTTTATCGGTGAGGATACGGTGTACTAAGTCCCGGGCGAGTAGCTCATAGGTCTCTTCAATCCCATCGATGCTTTTTGCCTTTTTCTGAAGTACATCCTGGATTTTTTGAGCAGAAGCACCTGGATTGTAGATCTTTGCATCGGTTTTAATATAGCTAAGATACATCTTTACCGGAACGATCGATTTGCCTAACTTGTCGTCCGGAGAGATGTTTTCAATGAAAAAATTGAGTGCTTTATTGTCGTTAATCATGGTGCGTTATGTCATTAATTTTTTGTTCTATTGTCTCCCCAGCTTCGCTTTTTGGGTCTGGAAAGTTCTGTCGCTTTTTTTTCAAAACAAACACTGCCGGTTCCGAAGATTTCTTCCACTGCTGTGCTGAATTCTCTTCCCGGCGCAACAGTGAGTTCCCCGCCAGGCTCTAAATCTACTTCACCGCGTTCTGGGAAATGAAGAGTTACAAGGAGTGGGCAAGGGCCATAATGACGGCGGGCCGCCTGTCGTAGGTCATCCAGCAGTGGTCGAGTAATGCGTTCCATTGGAATTTGAATATGAATGCGAGCAGTGAATTTTCGTCTCGCCTCAGAGAGGATATCAATTGTTTCGGCAATAACCTTTCCACCTGTTTCGTTTTTTTGAAATTCTCCCTGGATTACCAAGGGGTCGGTACCGTTTAGCAATTGATGGTATTGTCTGAACGTATCAGGGAAGACAATGACTTCAAGGGTTCCACTGGTATCCTCTAAAGTCAAAAAGGCCATTGGGTCTCCCTTTTTACTTTTGTGATCTTTTTTAGTCCGAATCAGGCCGCCGATTCTGACGGGTTGCCCCTCGGGCCAGGAAGATAATCCAGTTAAGTCGCTGTCCACTACTTCCTTAATATCACGACGATATTTATCCAAAGGATGACCGGAAATATAAAAACCAACGGTTTCCTTTTCAAAAGCCAGCTTTTCATTCTCTTCCCATTCCGGAATGTCCGGTAGGTCAATATCAGAACTCTGCAAATCAGTTGTTTCCGGTAAGGCAGAAAAAAGTGAAATTTGGCCACTCAATTTATCACGTTGAGCAGCCTGTGCTTTATCCATTGCCTGTTCCAGGACTGTATATAATTGGCTACGCTTCGCTCCAAGAGAATCGAAAGCACCGGCTTTAATGAGGCTCTCTATAACACGTTTATTGACCCTGCGTGAGTCAACCCTAGAGCAAAAATCATCAATAGATGTGTATTTGCCTTCGCTGTCTCTCTCTTCTAAAATTGAATCAATTGCTGAACTGCCGACATTTTTTACCGCAGCCAGACCAAATCGTATACGGTCATTTACCACCGCGAAATCAAGGTTAGATTCGTTGATATCAGGTGGCCGTACTTCAATCTCATGTTCTTTACATTCGCTAATATAGAGAACAACCTTGTCGGTATTGTTCATGTCGCAGGAGAGTAGGGCGGCCATGAATTGTGCTGGGTAATGGGCTTTCAGGTAGGCGGTTTGGTAACTTATCAAAGCATAGGCGGCGGAATGTGATTTGTTGAAACCATATCCGGCAAATTTGGCCATCAGGTCAAAAATATATTCTGCCTTGTCCGTGGGGATTTTATTTTTTTCAGCCCCGGCCATGAATTTATCTTTTTCAGCCGCCATGACTTCGGGAATTTTCTTGCCCATGGCTCGCCGCAGCATATCTGCATCCCCAAGGGAATAGCTGGCCAGAACATTGGCGATTTTCATTACTTGTTCCTGGTAGACAATAACTCCATATGTTTCTTCAAGGATAGGTTTGAGCTGTGGAAGTGGGTATGCTGCCACCATTTTACCATGCTTGGTGTTGACGAAATCGTCAACCATGCCTGATTCCAGTGGGCCAGGACGGTAAAGAGCCACCAAGGCTATGAGGTCGGAAAACACCTCTGGTTTCATTTTAGTCAAAAGGGATCGCATACCGGAACTTTCCAGCTGAAAAATACCTAAGGCATCCCCCTTGCAAAGTAGGTCAAAAGTCTTGGCATCGTCCATTGGGATGGAGCTGATGTCCAGTTCGGTATCAAGGTCAGATGAAATGAGTTTTAGGGCTCGATCGATGACGGTGAGGGTTTTCAGTCCTAGAAAGTCAAACTTAATAAGACCGGTCATCTCAGTATATTTCATGTCATATTGGGTGAGCACCTCATCCTTTGAACCTTTGCAGACAGGTAGGTATTCGAACATGGGCTCAGGTGAGATGACAACACCAGCAGCATGGGTGGAAGTATGTCGAGGCAGTCCTTCAAGGGCTTCAGCAATGGAAAGAAGTTCGGCCACTTGAGGATCACGATTGCCGGCATCTTTCAGTCGTGGCTCTTGCTTAAGGGCTTTTTTTATGGTGATTTTTAATTCTTCTGGAATGAGCTTTGCAATACGATCCACATCTCCGTAGAGCATGGCCAGAGCCCGTCCTACATCACGTATAACGGCCCTTGCCTTCATTGAGCCAAAGGTAATGATTTGGGCAACATGATCTGCTCCACCATACTTCTTCTGGACATACTCAATAACTTCACCACGCCGGTCTTGGCAAAAGTCCACATCAAAATCTGGCATCGATTTACGTTCGATATTGAGGAAGCGTTCAAAGATCAGGCCATATGGGATGGGGTCAATATCAGTAATGCCAAGACTGAATGCCACCAAGCTGCCTGCTCCAGATCCACGCCCGGGACCAACGGGAATACCTTGGTCTTTAGACCAGTTGATAAAGTCGGCGACAATGAGAAAATATCCTGGAAACCCCATGGTATTAATAACATCGATTTCCATTTCCAATCGGTCGCGGTATTGCTTTTCAACCTTGCTTGAGATGCCTGCTTTTTTTATTACTTCAAGGCGCCTGGCAAAACCTTTGCGAACTTCCAATTCGAAAAGCGAATCCAGGGTCTCACCTTCTGGAATGGGAAAGATGGGGAAGTGGTGGTCTCCAAAGGAAAGTTCAAGATGGCAACGATTGGCAATTTCTCGAGAGGTTTGCAATGCCTGAGGAGTGCCAGCGAAAGCTGCTTCCATTTCGTTTGGTGACTTGAAATAGAGTTCATCGGTTGAGAATCTAAATCGATTCTCGTCGAGCATGGTTTTGCCGGTTTGAATGCAGAGTAGGACTTCATGGGCGTGTTTTTGGTCTCTGTTAAGGTAATGACAATCATTGGTAGCAACCAGAGGAATGTCTAATTCTTGCGAGAGTTTCTTGAGGCCTGCGTTGGCAATGGCTTGTTCGGGTAGACCATTCTCCTGAATTTCCAGGTAAAAGCGGTCACCAAACAAAGCCTTAAAAGATTGGGCCACTTCTTTGGCCTGGTCATCCTGGCCGGTTTTGGAAAGCAGGTAAGGAATTTCTCCATGTAAACAAGCAGACAGGGCAATTAAGCCGTCGTTATATTTTTCTAGAATTTCTTTGTCGATCCGCGGCTTATAATGAAAACCTTCCAGTTGAGCTATGCTTGCTAGTTTCAACAGGTTTTGGTAGCCGGTTTCGTTCATGGCCAGCAGAACCAAATGAAATGCAGAGGTGCCGGCACTTTTGGCCTTTTTGCTGAACCGGTCAGCTACAGCAATATAAAACTCACAGCCAATGATCGGCTTAACTCCAGCCTTTTTAGCTTTGCAATAAAATTCCAAGGCACCATGCATGGTGCCGTGATCGGTGATGGCCACTGTGTCCATTCCGAATTCTTTGCATTTATCTAATAGGTCATCAAAACGGATGGCGCCATCTAACAAGCTGTACTGGGTGTGAACATGAAGATGGACAAAATCGGAAGTCGGTGCTGGTGCAGTTTCTGACATGGTTTATTCTTATATTTTTAAAGGTTAAAAGTAGGTGTAATGTATTTAGAGTGTTTTATGGAATTTCCGCTCACTTTGCATTTTGCACTCTACACTTTGCACAGTTATTATCTCGGTAATTCCATGTGGCTTAAGTTTTCAAGAGTCTGCCAAAGATGTTCTTCATTATGGGGCTCCAAGGTGATAATCGGCTTGTTGTTGTTTTCTTTTAGATATTGAAAAAGTCCTTGGAAATCAATAGATCCATCACCAACAGGAAGATGCTCATCGGCCAGGCCATTATTATCATGGAGATGTAATTGACCTAACCAGGGTTGTAATGCTGGTAACCAATCTTGCCAGGTACCGTCAGCAAAGGCTGTTGCATGGCCTGAGTCGAGACAGAATTTACACCAGGGAGAATCAAGTTCTTCGAACATGGCAAGGTGGGTTTTAGGGCTTAATTCATATGTGTTTTCAAGCATTAAATATGTTCTGAACTGTGAAGCCGTGGTCAGTAGTTGTTTCCAGGTTTCAGTAGACCGTTCAAACCAGGCGGCATGTTTGTATCCATGTTTGTTTTCTTCGTAATTCACATGACACACTATGGAGCGTGGATAGAACGTAGGAATGAGATTGAAGGCCAGACGGAGTTTCTTTCGTGTTGCCTTGAGGATATGGTGATCCAGGGCACCTGGGGCCAAGTCAAAAAAAGGTGCATGCAGGGTGCATGATAATTTGGCCTGTTGTAATGCAGTTGCAATACGAGAATATTCATCAGGCTGGGTCACGTATAGGATATCACCCTCCAGGCCGATTTCAGGCTGGATGCGGTTTTCAATAATCCAATCCAGCCTATCAACGAGCATGCCAAAAGGAATATGGATAAAACAACTTTCAGTGATTTCCGTATATGGGTGGATTTGCTTATCTGGCATGATTCTCTTAGCCTATGAGGCTGAAGTGTTTAGGGTTGACGAATGACTTGTCACAAATTACCCTTC
>CAYUCH010000037.1:7115-30793 GCA_964443295.1 uncultured Desulfobulbia bacterium
TTCACTCTTCACTCTTCACTCTTCACTCTTCACTCTTCACTCTTCACTCTTCACTCTTCACTGATGTTTTTCGCTTCTTCAATGAGCATAATGGGGATGTCGTCTCTGACTTCATACACTAATTTGCACTGATCACAGACTAAACCATTTTTGTCCTCAATTAATTTTACCGGACCTTTACATTTTGGACAGGCCAGGATGTCGAGTAAATCTTGATTGATCATCTTATTTCTCTCCACGCGGTAGCGTATCATCAAGGTATTTATCTAAGCCATTATCACACCAGGTCAACTTGTTGGCAACAGTGTATCCAAGCGTGGCATTATTACAAGCAAGTTCATCTTTTTTCAGTTGTGGATGGTGAAGGTGGAAAGCCGTGGCTCTGAATCTCAGATTATAGCGTTTTATACCACTGTTTAGAAGTCTAGCGGCGAATTCGGAATCTTCTCTTCCCCAGCCAACAAAACTGTTATTGAAACCATTTACTGTTATTGCATCATTGCGCCAAAATGAGAAATTGCAGGTTCGAATTCCTTTCAAATTCCTCGATCTGCCAGAAAAAATACGGCTTAAAATCGGTGAACGAAGGCAGTTTTTTCGATTTTGTATCCCAGAATCAAAAAAGCGGGGATGGGGACCCTTTTCAGCCAGAAGTTTTTTAGTCAATGCTTCATCAACCAAAACTCGGGATCCCTGAATAAAAAATCCTGGCCGTGCGGCATTGGCATGGTCCTCACAGAAATGATGGGCCAGCAACATGTCCTGATCCACTAAAATAATGTAATCGGATGTGGCTTGGGCAATGGCTTTATTCCGTGCCAAAGCGGCTCGAAAGCCTTTGTCCTTATGCCATGAATGAATAATCGGCATTGGAGCGCCGGCTTTAAGTTTCCGTATCATCTCACCTGTTTCGGGCTCTGAGCCGTCATCAGCCACAATTATCTCTTTTGGTTGAAGTGTTTGATGGATGGCCGAGAATATGCACCGTCGCAGAGCTTCTTTCCAATTATACGTTGTGATTATAAGGCTAAGATCCATGGTATTCCTCAACAAATGAATCTAAAAAAACTCTGGCATATCTATCTACTGCTGCATTGTGTGCAGCGTTTTATATACTCCATCGTGGGCCAGTAAATCATCATGGTTGCCTTCCTCGACTATTTCCCCGTCTTGCATGACAATGATGCGATCTGCATTACGAATGGTGGAAAGCCTGTGGGCAATGACAAATGTGGTACGATTCTGCATTAAATTCTCAAGGGCTTTTTGAACTTCACGTTCTGATTCCGTATCAAGGGCACTTGTTGCTTCATCAAGAAGAAGTATAGGGGCATCTTTCAGGAGAGCCCGGGCTATGGAGAGACGTTGCTGTTGACCACCAGACAGTCTGGCGCCAGATTCGCCAATAATCGTGTCCATGCCTTCGGGTAGTTTTTCTATGAATTCCCAGGCATTAGCAGCTTTTGCAGCTTCATTTATTTCTTGCTCAGAACGGGTTAAGTCACCATAGGCGATATTATTCCGAATGGTATCATTGAACAAAATAGTCTGCTGGGTGACCATGGCTATCTGTTGGCGCAATGATTTGAGGGATGCCTGCCTGATGTCCATACCATCTATTTCAATGACACCTGATGAGATATCAAAAAAGCGAGGAATCAGATTGGCCATGGTTGTTTTACCACTGCCGCTGGGACCCACCACAGCAAGTACTTCTCCACGCTGGATCTCAAGGTTGATGTTCCGTAGAATCTTCACCTTGTTATTGTAGCTAAAAGAGATGCCATTAAAATGAATCGACTTCTTTAAAACAGGTAAATCGGCAGCATCGGGAGCATCTTTAATTGCCGGTTTTACATCCATCAATGCAAATATGCGAATAGCTGCAGCCATTCGCTGTTGGATCGTGCTATTCAGTTTGCGTATTCTTTTGATTGGATAATAGAGCATTATTAAGCCACCGATAAAGGCGACAAATGTTCCAGGGGTTGATTCCCCTTGCATGACCTGGTGGCCTCCATACCACATGATACATGCAATACTGAGGGCCCCGAGAAAAACCATAAGAGAGCTGTTGAATGATTTGAAGCCTACATCTTTTGTTATGATTCTGAAAAGTTTTTCTGTTCTTTTATTAAATCTTTTTGCTTCATAATCCTCCATGCAAAAAGCTTTAACTATCCGATTGCCACTTATGGTTTCGTGAATGATGTTAGAAAGGTGAGCGGTGGTTTGCTGATTTTTGGTGCTGAGGCGGCGGTGTTGTCGGCCAATATATATGATGGGGATAACCGACAGAGGTAAAAAAACTGCTGAGAGTAAAGCCAATTTCCAATCCAAATAAAGGATCATTCCGATACAACCTACGAAAGCAACAGTATCTTTGAGAATGCCTATAAGGGCATGGGAAATGGCATTTTGAATGAGCAGGGTGTCGGAAATCAAGCGGGAAATAATCTCACCAACCGGAGTTTTATAAAAATAGGAGATATGGAGAGAATGGATATGCGAAAAGAGTGATTTGCGGATATCCATAACAGTTCTTTGGCCGACTTTTTCAAGTAAAAAAACAGACCAGAATTCAAAAAAACCTTTGGAAAATCCAATTGCGATAACGCCAAAGGGAAGTAGGTTAAGGAGTTCTATATCATTATTGACTAGAACTTTATCCACCATAGGCTTAAGCATATACACTAAAACCGGTGCGAGGGCCCCAGCCATGAGAGTACAAAACATGGCTATAATGAGAATTTTGAGATGAGGCCTGACAAGTTCGAATAATCGTTTGTTGAGTTGTTTTTCGTGCATTATATGAAAAGGTCTTTTTTGTATGATAATTGTTAGGGATATCAGGTGGTTGAGAACTATTGCTCACCAATTCCATACCCCAAATAAGAAAGGCGTTGAGTATACTCAGAAATCGTCGAAAAGGGAAGGAGGGCAGTGACCTTTATTAGGATGCTTGTTGTGAAGTTGGTAAAATTAATAGCATCTATATAAGGTTAACCGGGATTTGTTCTTGACAAATTATAAGGATGCCAGCATATTTCAATGTTTTCAAAAATAGCCACATTCTCTGGGCAATTTTTGTTCATTTAAAGAATGGTGTTTTTTATTACCAGCAACACACTACATTTTAGTTTTCATCTATATATAAGGAGAAGTGATGAAGGTACTTATTAGTGATAACCTGGCCTCTATCGGAGCAGAAGTGCTTGAGAGAGAAGGGCTGGAAGTAGATATTAATACCGGTTTGGCCCCTGAAGAGTTGGTCAAGATAATTCCCGCCTATGATGGCCTGGTGATTCGGAGTGCCACTAAGGTGACCCAGGAAATTATTGAAGCTGCTGACAATCTTAAAGTTGTTGGCAGGGCCGGAATTGGCTTGGATAATGTTGATATCCCAGCGGCCAGTAAACGCGGTATCATCGTAATGAATGCTCCTGACGGCAATGCGACTACAGCTGCAGAACATGCCATTTCAATGATGATGTCATTGACTCGAAACGTACCCCAGGCCACTGCTTCCATGAAAGAAGGCAAATGGGAAAAGAAGAAATTTATGGGCCGGGAAGTAACCGGCAAGGTCTTCGGTATTGTAGGTATCGGGCGAATTGGTTCCATTGCTGCAGATCGTGCCATGGGATTAAAAATGAAGGTCATTGCCTATGATCCCCACATGCCCAAAGAAATGGTAGAAAAGCTGGGAATTGAACTCGTCACCCTTGATGAGCTCTGTCAGCGAGCTGACTTCATCTCCGTACATGTCCCATTTACCAAAGAGACCAAAAACCTCCTTTCCACAGATCAATTCAAGACCATGAAAAATACAGCAATGTTTATTGATTGTGCCCGGGGTGGTGTGGTTGACGAGGAGGCCCTTTACGAAGCCTTGAAAAATGGAGAGATTGCAGGTGCAGCGCTTGATGTATTCGCCGTTGAGCCCACCACCAAAGATACCCCGCTGCTCTCTTTAGACAATTTTATTTGTACTCCGCATCTCGGTGCTTCAACAACCGAAGCCCAGGATAACGTTGCTGAAGTCATCGGCCAGCAAATGGCAGATTATCTGAAGACCGGTACAGTAACAAACGCAGTAAATGTGCCGTCCGTGAGTGCAGATGTACTCAGTAAAGTTGGTCCTTTTATCTCTTTGGCTGAAATGCTTGGTTCTTTCCATATGCAAATCGCCCAAGGTGGGGTTGAGGAAGTTGATGTTGAATTCATTGGTGACCTGGCCGAAATGGAAACAGGTCCTATTACCGTAGCCTTTTTGAAGGGTCTGTTTACCCCGATTTTGAAAGACGCGGTGAATTTTGTAAATGCACCTCTTATTGCCAAAGAGCGTGGCATTAAAGTCGTGGAGTCAAAAACAAGCCAGGAAGAAGATTTTACAAGTCTGTTATCTATTCGGGTGAAAACGTCTGAGCGTGACAATATCTTGTCCGGTACTGTTTTTGGAAAGAACGAGCCACGTTTGGTGCGTTTAAATAATTTTCGTCTGGAAGCGTTACCTGCAGGTCCGATGTTGTTTGTTCGTAATCAGGATGTACCAGGTGTTATTGGTGCATTAGGAACAACCCTTGGAGCTTCCGGTGTTAATATTTCCAGAATGACTGTTGGCCGTGAACCGGAGAGTAAGCGAAATATTATTCTGCTCAATACTGATACTGTAGTGAACAAGGATGTTCTGCAGAAGGTTCTCGATTTGGACAATGTTGATGACGCCATGGAATTGGAATTTCCCCAGGGCTAAAGGCAAGGCTAGAATAATTCGGAGTGAGTCATGACTAAAGAGGGTGGATGCGGCAGTGACAAACCATGTCCTGAAGGCATGGTGTTTAAAGACGGCGAATGTGTTATGCCTGAGGTGAATTTTGAGGCCTTCATTGTTTCGTTGAATACCTCCGCACTCTTCCACATGGGAGAATTGGCCGATCCAGACACAGGAAAAAAACAAAAAGATCCTGTCTTGGCACGGCACGCCATCGACACCTTGAAGCTCTTGGAAGAGAAAACGAAGGGGAATCTTACCGAGTCTGAAGATACTCTTTTGAAGAGCATGATACGCGATCTGCAATTACGATTTGTAATGGCTAAAAAATAAGCTCTTTTGCTCAATGTTTGAAAACCTGGTTTCTTCTTTGAAATCAGGTTTTCTTTTTTCAGGGTTCTTATCTTGGTGAATGAACTTGCTCTAACAGCTCCGGCAAAGATCAATGTATCCCTTCGAATTCTTGGAAGAAGAGAAGATGGGTATCATGCCCTGAGAACCTTAATGCAAAAAATTGATCTTGCTGATCAGCTGCATATAAAGGTTTCCGAGGGAAACGACATTAACCTGGATTGCCCGGGTAGTAATTTGCCATGTGATGAAGGAAATATTATTTTCCGGGCTGCAGAGCTTTTTCTCAATGAGTGCAATTTTGAAAAGGCTGTGTCAATACAGTTAGAAAAGCACATTCCGGTGGCTGCTGGGTTGGGAGGTGGAAGCAGCGATGCTGCGGCTGTGCTTCTCGGCTTGAATAGCATTCTGAAAACAGGCTTTTCTATTGAGAAATTAGAAGGCATGGCTCTTAAACTTGGGGCGGATGTGCCTTTTTTTGTCCGGCCGGAAGGTGCTTTGTGGGCTGAGGGAATTGGTGAGAAATTTTCTGCGGCCTCAAGTCTAGAAGGTTATTGGCTCGTTTTGGTTAATCCTGGTTTTGATGTGTCAACAAAATGGGTTTATGAGAATTTTGCGTTGACAATAAAGGGTAATCCATATATGGTAGGCCGCGAACCGCGCCAGGGTGAAAGGAGTATTCTGTACGCTGATGGCCAGGAAGTTTTACTTCATAATGATCTTGAAGCTGTCACCATGGCAAAGTATCCGGAAGTCGGGTTGATTAAAGAAGCATGTATTTCCGCTGGAGCAATTGGGGCATTGATGTCTGGAAGTGGTCCTACAGTGTTCGGCATTTTTGACGTTGAAGAATCTGCAATTTCCTGCGTTGAAAAAATTAAAACGAATGGGAAGGGCCATGTTTTCCTTACCAGGCCTTTGCAATAATAACATTAATAAACACTGCTGGGGCGTCGTCAAGCGGTAAGACACAGGCCTTTGACGCCTGCATTCGTAGGTTCGAATCCTACCGCCCCAGCCATTTTTAAAAAGCGAGAGCGCATGATCGCATCAATTAAAGACATTAAGATTTTTTCCGGTAATGCCAACCGTTCCATGGCTCAGGATATTTGTGATCATATGAAGCTCCCGCTGTCTGCTGCAGAAGTGAGGCGCTTTAGTGATGGTGAAATTTTTGTAGAGATCGGAGAAAATGTACGTGGGCGTGACGTGTTTGTCATTCAACCCACCAGCCCACCAGTCAATGACCATCTTATGGAATTGATGATCATGGTGGATGCATTAAGGCGTGCTTCGGCTCGGCGAATTACCGCGGTTATTCCATATTATGGATATGCCAGACAAGATCGAAAAGTTGCTCCACGAGTACCCATTACTGCAAAGGTTGTAGCTGAGATGCTCATGGCAGTCGGGGTGAGACGAGTTCTTACGGTTGACTTGCATGCTGGACAGATTCAGGGATTTTTCAATATCCCGGTTGATAACCTGTATGCAGCACCCGTGTTGTTGAATTATATAAAAGAGTCTTTCCATAACGATGTGATTATGGTGTCGCCCGATGCAGGTGGTGTGGAAAGGACAAGGGCATTCGCAAAACGAATTGATGCAGATCTTGCTATCATTGATAAGCGTCGTGAGCGAGCCAATGAGTCCCAGGCTATGAACGTTATCGGCGATGTTGAAGGTAAGACAGCTGTCCTTTTGGATGATATGGTGGATACCGCTGGTACACTTTGCGCTGCAGCGGATATTTTGATGAAGGCCGGTGCAAAAGAAGTGCACGCCTGTTGCTCCCATGGCGTATTATCCGGTCCTGCCATTGAACGGATTAATCAGTCCCAAATAAAAACGTTGGCAGTGACCAATACCATCCAGTTGCATGGTGAGGCAAAGGACTGTGATAGAATAAAAGTTTTGTCGATTTCAGAATTACTAGGTGAAGCAATCGCCAGCATACATTCTGAGTCGTCTGTGAGTTCGTTGTTTGTTTAATTTTAACGTGTTTTTAACACCTCAGGATATGGTTTCACTGGATTGGTGAGACGGCCTGGTTTTTTTATGAAGTAAGGAGGTTCAGTGATGATTCAGATTGATTTAAGTGCAAATACCCGTGATCGTTTCGGTAAAGGAGCTGCCCGCTCTCTTCGTCGTGAGGGAAAAACTCCTGCGGTACTTTATGGACCGAAAATTGAAGCGATGGCATTGGACCTTGATAGCCGGGATTTTACCAAGTCCCTGTTGATGCTTCAAAGGCGTAACGCAGTGGTCAACCTGACCATTGAGGCGGAAGATGGGAAATCAGAAGTGCGGTATGCACTTATCAAAGAAGTCCAAACCGATCCGGTTCGCAATACTTTGGTTCATGCCGATTTCATGGAGGTTTCCAAGGAAGAAACAATGACCTTTGAGGTACCGATTCAAATGGATGGTAATGCCAAAGGTGTTGAATTGGGTGGTGAACTTCATACCCCCATGACGACTGTTACTCTCAGGGGAACAGTGCTTGATATCCCCGATTTCATTGCGGTGGATGTTTCTGATATGGATATTGGTGATAAAGTATTCTGTAAAGACCTGGACATTCCAAGCGATATGACTATGCTGGACAAAGATGAGCAGGTTTGCATATCTGTAACCGTAGCCTCCAAAGTAGTTGAAGAAGAAGAGTTCGGAGAGGAAGAAGAAGGCGAGGCTGCTGCAGCTGATACAGAAGAAAGCGAGGAGTCAGCTGAGTAAGTTCACCTCAGTATATTGTTCTTTGGCGCCGGGAAGGGGACTCCTTTTCGGCGCTTTTTTTTCTTAATTATGAGTGATATGACAAGAGTGTTATGGCGGAGATGAGTTCTTTTCTCATAGTTGGGCTAGGAAATCCCGGGGCAAAATACGCACATACGCGGCATAATATTGGATTCCAGTTTTTAGATTATCTGGAGCAGCAATATTCCCTTCGTTTTTCCAGTTCCAAATGGCAGGCAGACGTTATTCGTACAGAGCTCTGGCAAAAGCAAGTCGTTCTTGTTAAACCCGAGACCTATATGAATAAAAGTGGTATTGCGGTTGGGGCCATTGCCAGGTATTACAGGATCCAGCCTGCCAATATGATCGTCATTCACGATGATATTGATCTTGATGTGGGGCGACTTAAAATTGTGGTCGGTCGTGGGGCTGGAGGCCATAACGGAATTCGTTCCATTATTGAGCATATGGGAGATAAAAATTTCTCCCGCATTCGGGTTGGAGTCGGCAGGCCAGAACTTCCAATCCCGGTTGATCGTTACGTGCTTTCTTCCTTTTCAAAGGATGAACAGGTCGTGATGGATGAGGCTATGGGTGATATTGCTCAAGGTCTGGAACTCATTGTCACTGAAGGAGCGAATGCGGCAATGAATAAAGTGAATGCGGGTGGTTAGATTTTTAGACTGAAGACCGAAGACTGAAGGGGGTGTTTCTGCTACCCTTCTTCAGCCTTCATCTTTCAGTCTATTTCGTCTGCATCGTAAAAACTCTCTGGCCTAATTCATTATCAAGCATGAAAAGGCCACTTTTGCCAGCCAGTTTTACTTTATTTAGAATTCCACCTGCAGTTGCCTCTTCTTCAACTTGTTCAGCTATAAACCATTGCAGAAAAACCTGGGCAGCATGATCTTTTTCTTTTACGGCCAAATCCATTAACTTGTTAATCAAACTGGTCACAAGCTGTTCATGTTTTAAGGTCGCTTCAAAGACATCCACAGCGGATTTCCACTTTTTGGACGGAGCATCAATAGTGCCTAATACCACATCGCCGCCTCGTTCAATGATGTAGTCATATATCTTCATGGCGTGCATCAGTTCTTCCTGCACCTGACCACGCATCCATTGTGCACATCCTTCTAAATCCACCGAGTCAAAATATGCAGACATGGAGAGATACATGTAGGATGAATACATTTCCGCATTGACTTGATCGTTTAAGGCTTTTGCCATTTTTTTCGAAAGCATGAGTTACCCCTTCCAAACACCGTGAAGATTACATAATTCACGGGCTGTGATTGACGTTGCCTCAACCATAAAGGTTGCTTTTGGTTCCTGGCCAGGTTTGAGGAACTGACGATACGCTTTGCCATCGGCAATTATTTGAATCCATTCGATATAATGCTTGTCTTCCATGGGATGAGCAACACTGCCTACAGTAACAGTCACACCGCCATCGATTTTCTCAATAACCGGTACATGCTTTTCTTTGGCAGCATCCACGGTGTTTTCGGCAAGTAGTGACATTTTCTGTCCGCAACAGACTAAATCACTTGCGCCTGGATGGATCATTTCTACAATATTTCCACATAAATCACATTTGTACACTTGTAAATTTTCCGTCATCTGGTGACCTCCTTGATCAGATTATATTTATCTTCATACTGTTATTTATAATTATGGTCCCATTACATTATTTTTCACAGATGCTTGTCAAGCTAAAACCGTCTCACAGGCGTCAAGTGCTTCTTTTCTTTAATAATCATTATTAATTGATGTGCAAGATATGTGCATGTCTTAATAGAACTTTTTTATGCTTTAGTCGGTTTATTGTTACAAGAATATTTTCAGATAGTACATTGAGTATAGTTGCCAGTATATGAGGCTTGAAATATCTATTTAATTTAACACTGATCATACAGACTTATGCACTGGATTCTTTTAGCACTCATTCCCGCATTAAGTGTTGCCATTCGAGATGTAAGTATAAAGACTTACGAGGATTTGCCGCCTTTAAAAGTAGCCGGTATTGAACTTTTTTGGTCACTGCCTGTCTTGATAATTGGTACTGCCATAATAACGATCCCTCCATTGGATAGCATTTTTTGGTGGAATTTCTTTTGGTCAATTCCGTTAAATATTGTTGGATACCTTCTATATCTCTATGCCATCAAATATTCTCCCGTCTCATTGTCTGTCCCCTTCCTTTCTTTTACACCGGTTTTTATGATGGTGACCGGGATGCTGGTTTTAGGTGAGAGTGTGAATGCATATGGTGGTGTTGGCGTGGTGAGCATTGTATTCGGCAGCTATGTTTTGCATATGGGAGATGGGAAAGCTGGGTTACTTGAGCCCTTTCGTTCGTTTACCAGGGAAAAAGGGGCCTGGCTTATGTTGATAGTTGCCTTTGTCTTTGCCATGGCCGCCGTGGTTGGAAAAAAGGCAATGATGCATTCTTCGCCTCTCTTTTTTTCCTATTTCTTTTTCTTAACATTTAACCTCATTATTCTTGCGGGGCTCATTCTGTTTAAACAATGTTCTCTCTTAGAGATGACAAAAGATGTAAAACGGGGAGGCTGGCTAGCCATGCTTCTTGTCCTCCACGTTTCCTTCCATGCCTTGGCCATTGTCAGTGCTAAAGCGGTATACATGGTAGCTGTAAAACGGTGCAGTATTTTATTCACCGTCATTTTAAGTTGGTATATTCTCAATGAAGGACATCGAGTTTCCAGAGGAATCGGAGCTCTCTTTATGGTTGTTGGGGTGTTTCTTCTCTCTATTGCTGGTTAGGAGGATGAAATGGTGCATTTCATTAATCGATCCTCCACGGAGTAGTAGAAGATATTGTTTCTCCTTTTAATTATTACAGAGACAAATGTTCGTATAATATTTTGAAATAACAAACGAAATTTGAAGCCTTCTAGCCAATTCCAGTAGGGATTTATTATAATGTATGGACAAAATAGAATTATTGAAAATCACGTGCTACTCATGCTAATATGACAAAATGGAAAATATTGGTAAAAATTGATATAGCTTCGCATCATTCTCACCACGCAGAGGGTGGTGGGTATTTTTTATTATAAGGGGATTGCATGGCAGATCTTAAAGCTCTCGAAGAGAAGGCTATGGAGCTACTGGAAACAGGAGATAAAGAAGGAGTAATCTCTGCCCTGTATAAACTTGGATTATCCTTTGCAAAGAAAGGTGAATTTGATAAAGCAGACTTTTGCAAACAGAAAATTTATCAAATAGATCCTATGGCCTTGACTGAGATTGTCGGGCTAGGTGACATAATTGATGAAGAGAAGGTTGGGAGCTTGGATGACAGCTGTATCGATTTATGGCCGGAATTGAACAAGAAACTGAGTGAGAATGAAACGAGTGCTTTTTATTACGCATTGAAGGAAAAGGTTTTTGAGCCCAATGAGATTGTTTTTAAGCAAGGAATGCGGAACGGCAATCTCTACTTTATTGTAAGTGGCCAACTGAAACTCATTCACAGTGCAGAAGGTCGCCAACTTTTTATAAAGACTTTGACAAACGGAAACATTGCCGGCGAAGATACTTTCTTTCAAATTTCCACCTGCACAGCCTCTCTTGTTTCTTCAACTCGAACAAAAGTTAAGTATCTCGAAAGGGCAGTCCTTGAAGAATTAATGGTAGGCAATCCAGGTCTTGAAGCAAAGCTGGATGAATACGCTGCAACATTTGAAAAAGTACCAGATCTTCTAAAAAAGAAGGGTTTTGATCGGCGGCAGCAGGAGCGCTATGAGATAGAAGGTGTGGTTGATGTGGACCTTTTAAATGCGGCTGGAAAATCTCTTGGGCGCGAATTCAAAGGAAAATTAGCAGATATTTCCAACGGGGGATTGTCATTCCTCGTAAAGACTTCCAAGAAAAAGACTGCCAGAATGCTTCTTGGTCGTCGGGTTAAATTGTCCATTCACGGCAAGATAGACGAGTTAAAAAAAGAAATAGAACAACATGGCAGGGTAACAAGTGTTGGAGACATGTTGTTTAACGATTATTCAGTTCATATTTGTTTTGATGAAATTTTACCTGCCCATGCACTCACCGATGTTCTTTCTCGCTTGAAAATTAAAAAATAGTTTTTGCTCTCAGACAGGAAAAACCTGTTCAAAAGTTGGTCAACACAAAAGAATAAATCTCATTTAATCTTTATTTTTTAAACATCCTAACTTCTTTATTTTACCTTGATAATTAAATGCATCGTCCTGCTCTGGTGTGTGGCAGGAAAGACAGGTTTCTTCAACTGGTTTCTGTGGCATTGGTTTGTTTTGTGGATCTTTAATATGGTTCTCTCCTGGGCCATGGCATGATTCACAGCCAACTACGCGAAGACTTGCAGGCAAAGACAGAGCATGGGGTTCGTCACCAGTGGTGATGCTGGTGACATGACAGGCTATGCAATCACGGTTATTATTTTGGTTGTTTCGACGTAAAGTGTTGAATGCCATGGCATGCCTGTTAAGGCGCCAAGCTTCTGTCTGCTTTGGGTGACATTTTCTGCAAGCATACCAGCCAGTGAAAGGAAGGTATGATTTTTTCTGGGATTTTGTTGTCCTTTGTATCTGCTCAATTTGATTGTTGATTTTACTCACAATGTTAAGAACTTGAGGCTCATCCGGCATTGCTTTTTTCAAAGCAGTGAATGTGTTTGTGTACATCGAAGCATTTTTTTCTTTGCCAGCATCGTTCTTCACCTCAATTTCTAAAGCGGCGATTTCTTTTTCAACAACAGGGATTCTTTTCTGCATAAAATCATATGCTTTTTGCGCCCCTTTGTTTTTAGTAAGAAAGCCATATTCCTTTTCTTTTTTATCTGATCGCCGAACTTGCTCTCGCATATGTTTAAGACTGTCTTTTTTTGCCTTGTATTCCGAGGCTCTACTAATTTTCCATATATGGGAAGGATGCCAGTGAATATCCAGGGTGCCATGATATTTTCCTTTACTCGCCGTTTGGAGAAATAGGGTGTTTTTATAAAGAGTAGGTGGGGTGTTCCTTGGACGCTTGCCTGAACTAATAACAAGGTTGATTCCTGGTATAGCTTCAGAGATTTTTTTGTTTTTTGCTAAGGCGTAGCTTGACAGGAGAACAACGATATCTGCCTTTTTACTCATTCGTTGAACTAGTTCAGGTAATACGTCATTCCAGGGGATGATTTTTACTTTAGAGTCTTCACTCAAATGTTTTCCTGCCATTTCATCTGTAAGACCAATAAGAGCCATATTGATTTTACCCACAGGAATAATTTTGCTTGGCATAAAAAGAGGTTGTCCATCAGCTTCATTTACTAAATTTGCCGAGAGCCAATCAAATCGAGCTTTTTGGGCCATTTTTTGAAGAAAAGGAATCCCGGCTGTTAAGTCCTGTTCAGCAATGCCAACCGCTGAGAATCCCATGGCATTATATGCTTCTACAATTCCCTCAGCAGTGATTTTTGACTGCTCCATTTTGGCTGGAGAAACAGAACCATGCTTAAAGAGTAAGGCTCCACCGTCTAATAACACAATGGGATTTGACGTCTTTTTCCTGATTAAATCCAGTTGATATGCTTTTTTGGACAGACCGCCCAGTTGATTGGTTTTTCAACCACAAGGGGCAGTCTCTCCTTGTACATTATTACAATAAAATAAAGTGAAATCTTGACTTGCTGAGCCAAGAACTGTTTGTACAGTTATGAAGTTGAAACATAAGATCAGGAAGAGCATTGGCCAATAATGCATTATTATTTTTTCTCCTTTCCTTGATAACCACAAGTGTCACTGTTGTCAGGGCTATTCGCCTTTTTTCTTTGCTTTAAAATGTGTCGCCATTTACGGAGGCGGTCGCTGATAACTGCCTCGTATCCACGATTGGTGGGGTGGTAGTATACAGTACCTTTTATTTTTTCCGGCAGGTGGTCCTGTTCAACAAGACCATGGGGATCATCATGGGCATATTTATACCCCTTACCATAGCCCAATTCCTTCATGAGCTTTGTTGGTGCGTTCCGGATATGCAGCGGTGGGGCAAGGCTGCCGGTTCGCTTGATATCCTGCATGACTTTTTTGTAGGCTGCATACAGAGCATTACTCTTGGGAGCCGTGGCAAGGTAAATAACAGCCTGGACCAAGGCAAGTTCACCCTCCGGTGATCCTAGCATATGATATGCATCTCTACTGTTGAGAGCAACACCAAGGGCTTGCGGATCAGCGTTTCCAATATCTTCCGAAGCAAAACGGACAAGCCGTCGGGCAATATAAAGCGGATCCTCGCCCGCTGCAAGCATTCTTGCTAACCAATATAATCCACCGTCAGGATCAGAATCCCTCAGGCTTTTGTGCAAAGCGGAAATCAGATTATAATGTTCTTCTCCTTGCTGATCATAACGTAGTGCACGACGCTGTAATGCCTCTTCCACATTGGCAAGTGTGATTGACGGTTTACCATCCTTATTTTCTGCCAGGGAAAGAGCAATCTCGATACTGTTGAGGGCCATTCTCGCATCACCATCTGCCATTTGTGCAAGATGGTCAATGGCTTCTTCTTCCCATTGAGGTTCAAAGCCACCAAGGCCGTGATTTTTATCACGCAAAGCATTTATAGTAATAGCGCTTAAATCATCCGAGGTGAGAGGTTCTAGTGTCAGTACGCGACAGCGCGAAAGCAGAGGGGCAATGACCTGAAAGGAAGGATTTTCCGTGGTGGCACCAATTAAAGTGAGAAGACCGCTTTCTACATGGGGCAGAAAGGCATCTTGTTGGCTCTTATTGAATCGGTGTATTTCATCTACGAAAAGGATAGTTGCCTTGTTTTCATTATTGAGAAAATCCTTAGCCTGTTCGAGAATTTTGCGGATTTCTTTAACTCCTGATAAGACAGCAGAAAAAAAGATGAATTCAGCCCCGGATTCCCGGGCTAAGATTCGTGCCAGAGTGGTTTTTCCTGTTCCCGGCGGCCCCCATAGTAAAAGTGACGGGATGGCCTTTTCCGACAATAATTTCGCTAAGAATTTACCCTTGCCAACCAGGTGGTTTTGTCCAACAAAGGTGTCAAGAGAAGAGGGCCGCATTCTCTCTGCCAATGGCTGAGTAGGTTGGTTGTTTTTTGATGGTTGGATAAAATCGGAAAGCATAGTTAGGGCTACAGTTTTTTTAGCTCGGCAATTTTTTGCAGCATTTCAGTTGCCTTGTTTTTAATTGCATCATTATCTTTGGCTTTTTCAATGGCCTTGTTCAGATGAAAATGGGCTAATCGCGAACTCCCTTCAAACCAATAGTATAAACCAAGGTGATAATGCCCCTCTGCTGTCTTTCCACTGGCAGCTTTAATTTGGCCGATTTGGTAATGAATACGAGAAAGTGTAGGGATGGTTCTTAGGATGTCCTCATAGATCGTCAGGGCAATATGTGAATGTTCTTTTTGTTGTAATGTCTGGGCCAGCAGATAAGCTGTATACGCGCAAGCAGGACGCTTTTTTCTTGCCTCCTGAAAGAGCTTCAATGCTCTATCATATTTGCCAGACTCAAAGAAAATTCTGCCAAGATCTGTTTGTAAGATTGTCTTCTCAGGCAAAAGAGCCATTACCTTGCGCAGAATTTTTTCTGCGTTCATAAAATCAGCATTTGCCAGATACGCCTGGGATTGGCCGTAGAGTGTCATCACCGGTACATTTTCACTGTCACTTTTGTGAAGGCGTTCTAAAAGCTTTATGGGATCACTGGTGATGGAGAGAAGCCGGTATTTCATTCGTTGAAAATCAAAGGAATCGGTCTGCTTATATTTACCATGTTGTGTGCTTTCAATGAGGTCTTCCACATAACTCATTCGCGAACTTGGCTCTGGGTGGGTAAGGAGATAGGTTGGAATTGTGTCCATACTTATGACATTTACCCGATGCATTTTTCTGAGCATTCCCACCATGGCCTTTGGATCACGTTCCATGGCCCGCATCCAGTCAAAAGCTAAACGGTCTGCCTCTTCTTCGTTACGTCGAGTGTATTTAAGGTATGAAGTGGCATTGACCGCAGCTCCACCGTATATAAGACCAAGGCTGGCATCAGGATCTCCTCCTGCCGCAATACTGGCAATCCCAGCTAAGAGCATGAGGGCGGCGGTAAGATTGGAAAGAGTGGTGTTTTCTGCTCGGTGGGCAATATGGCGATACGCTACATGGGCTGTCTCATGGGCCAGAACACTTATGAGTTCATCTTCGGTTTCCATGCTTTCAATGAGGCCGGTATAAAGAAAGATAAGGCCGGAAGGTGCGGCAAAGGCGTTGAACTCGTCTTGATCTACGATGAAAAAATGATAGTTGAAATAATGCGAGTCAGTAACATTGAGAATCTCATTTCCCAGTCTGGTGACGTATTGCAGGAAATCTGGTTCTTCAATGAGATTAAAGTTGCCGCGAACCATGGTAAGAAGTTTCTCGCCAGCTTCTTTTTCTTCTCCAACACTGAATGCGTGGGCTTGCTTGACAAGGCCTAATTGCATGAGCCCAGGGCAGCAAATTTGGCAGAACAGACAGAAAATTAAAATTATTTTTCCCAATAAGCCAAGGCGGTTATGGGATCTGCGCATTCTTTGCCTTTGCCATGGAAATGAATATTGCTTCCAGGCAATGGGATGGGTATCATGTGAACGTTTGAACGATATCATGGAGCAGGATTATACTCGGTGGTTTTGGAAAAAACAGGTTTTTTAGAATGAAGAATTGAGACTGAAGAAAAAAGAGTATTCAGTCTCAATTCCGTTGATATAAATTTGACGTCTCCTTTGGCAAAAAAGTTCCTTTTACTGCTTACATCAAGACTTTTGGTACACCTTCACACTTATGTTGCGTGAATTAAGAATCACAAACCTGGTGCTCATCGATTCCCTGGAGCTGACATTGAATCCAGGGTTGACCGTACTTACAGGTGAAACCGGGGCAGGGAAGTCCATCATACTGCAGGCTGTTCATTTACTGGCAGGCGGTAAAAGTGGCCCTGAGTTAGTGCGTTCCGGCGCAAAGGAAGCAACAGTCGAGGCACGTTTTGAAATTGCTCCCGAACGTCGAGTGCTGTTGGATTTTTTCACCGATAGTGGCTTTGAGCTTGAAGACTGTCTGGTTATTCGACGTATAATTCCTGCCAACGGCAAAAGTCGTTTTTATATCAATGGCGGCTTTTCAACTGCTGCCTTGGCAGGTGAACTTTTGGAGAAAATTCTGGCGGTGGCTAGCCAACATGACCACCAACAACTCCTTGCCTCTCGATATCACCTGGAATTTTTAGATGCGGTGGGAGGACTTGAATCGCTCAGGGAGAAATACCAGGTTTATTATGATCAGTGGTATGGCCTCGGTGTTGAGATTAATAATCTCATGGAAAAGGAGCAGGACAAAGAGCAGCGCCGGGATTTTCTCAATTTTCAGGCACGGGAAATTCAAAATGCCAAGGTGACGGAGGGAGAGGATGGTGCGCTGACCATTGAAAGAGAACGGTATAAGGCGTCCCATGACCTGGAGAAATTAGCCAGGGAAGGAGCGCATCTTATGGGGACAACAGTGTCCCAGGCCCTGGAAATTGCCCGCAAAAATATGACCAGGATGGCAGAGCTCGATGGGTCCTTGGAAGAACTTGCCAGCAGAATTACAGATGCATCCTATGAAATTGATGACCTGGCCGGTGAGTTTTCACATTATCTGGATGAAATTCCCAATGATCCCCAACGGTTGGATGAAATCTCCAGTCGTCTCGATCTTCTGCAACAGCTTAAAAGAAAATACGGGCCAACCCTGGATGAGGTAATCGAATTTGGTGAGCGGACCCAGAAAGAGCTGGAGATGCTCGATGAAATTGATGAGCGACTGGCAAAGGCCCAAAAAGAGCTTGCTGAGGTTGAATCTGTCCTTTGGGAAAAAGCCAAAAAACTCTCCAAGGCTCGTAAACAGACAGCTGCAGAAGTGGTGACTCAGCTTGAAGGGGAGTTCGATTCCCTGTGTCTTGATGGTGCCAGCTTTGAAGTTGTTTTCGCCGACCGTGAAGAAGGGCAGGAAGGTTTCAGTCGCTCGGGAATTGATCAGCTTGAATTTCATTTTTCCGCCAATCCAGGCGAGCCGCTTCGGTCCCTGTCTCAGGTTGCCTCCGGTGGTGAGCTTTCACGACTAATGCTTGGTCTTCGCTGCATTCTTGCCCATCGAGATCAAATAGAAACTGTTCTTTTCGATGAAGTGGATTCTGGTATTTCAGGGCGTACAGCCGAGGCCGTATCGGATAAAATTCATGAGCTGTCCCAACACCACCAGGTCATTTGCATCACTCATCTTCCCCAAATTGCCTCCAGGGCTTCTGATCATTTCCAGGTAAAAAAGGAAATCACTGGTGACCGGACTCTTACTTCCATTCGCCAACTTGAACCCGATGAACGCGTCCAGGTTGTTGCCGGCATGCTTGACGGTGACTCGGTTTCCGGAAAGACTTTGGCATATGCCAAAGAACTGCTTGGGAGACATCAGTAAATGACGTCGCAGCAGGTCACTGCCATTGGCTTACTATCCGGTGGGCTTGATTCCATTCTTGCCTGTCGGGTTATCATGGCTCAGGATATCAAAGTAAAGGCAGTTAAATTCGTCACGCCGTTTTTCGGCTATGAATTACTGGAAAGAGAAGAGGAATATCGTGCTGAGGTGAAGGCTCAATACGGCATTGAGGTTGAACTCTGTGACGTGAGTGAGGGATACCTCGAACTGCTTCGTAAACCTGCTCATGGTTTTGGTAAAAATTTCAACCCTTGTGTTGATTGTAAAATCTTCATGCTCCAGAAGGCCAGAGAAATGATGGATGACCTTGGAGCGCAGTTCCTTATCACCGGTGAAGTGGTGGGCCAACGCCCCATGAGCCAGCGGAGGGATACTTTACGCATCATCGAGCGGGATAGTGGCTGTGAGGGGATATTACTTCGGCCTTTATGCGCCAGGAATATGAATCCAATCGAAATTGAAAAGCAGGGTCTTGTTGATCGCAGTCGGCTTCTCGACTTCAGTGGACGAAATCGCAAGCCTCAAATGAACCTGGCTGCGGAAATGGGTATTACTGATTATCCCAGTCCAGCCGGAGGATGTGTTCTGGCAGACCCCGAACTTGGTAAACGATTGGCCACATATTATGAAAATCACGATGATATAGCAGTGAATGATATCCTGCTTCTTTTATTAGGCCGGCAATTCACGCTGCCAAGTGGTGGTTGGCTGACTATTGGACGTAACCAAGTAGACAATGAGCGCATTGAAAAATTACTTCAGCCAGGTGATATCCTTCTGGATACTGAAGATCGACCCGGTCCAATAGGAATCCTGCGAAATTCACAAGATCCTTCCGACAAACAATCTACCGCCGGTCTCATTGCCCGCTTTGCCAAAAAGGGACCGAAATTCCCAGAAGAGGTTGAGGTGAGTTTAACCGCCAATGGTCAGGAAAAAGAAATGATTAAAGCTGCTCCACTGGCAGATGAAGTGTTTGAGGGGTGGAGGTTGTAGTTCAACCTTAAGCGAAAGCTTGGATTAATAGATAGATACTTGTGCTCCTTTGACGTACATGAAAAATAAAAAGGCAGGGCCAACTTAATGACCCTGCCTATATATTTCTGCTGCAATTAATAGATCAGTTATGCCTTCTTTTTACGTTTGATCCTGGTGCTCGCAAAGCCCACTAAGCCTGTGCCAAAGAGGAACATGGTAGCTGGTTCAGGGACTGGGGCAGAGTCCGGAGCAGTGTCAAACCTGAAATTATCAGCACCAAACGCACCATCAGACCCGCCTATGGTTATATCAGTGAACAGGGTATCGCTCACAATGCCGAAAAAATCATTAGCAGGAGGGTTGCCTACAAATGGAAATGCGAAAGTTTCACCTAATACTGTAAGATAGTCATTCGACCCTAAACTTGTATAGTCCCAACCAAACGCAAAGATAGGATTATGGAAGGAAATCGTTACAATCGTATTGTCGACATCGCCAGAATAATATGATGAACCATCGATATTCCTATCCCAGGAGCCTCCAATTACTTGAATATCATCTGGATTGGGGTCATATGCCTCAATTCCATTATCACCGGCATACGAACCAACAGCGGTGATAGTAAAATAGCCGACATCAACAGGTGCCCACGTATCCGTGGTATATGAATTGAAATCTTCTACTGCAGTGGCAGTTCCGACAGCTGCTTGCCAAGCAGATAGATCTGTATATGAGAGACTGGTCGCTGATGCACTGCTTGCCCCCAATAATAGAAATACTGAAAGAACAGACGTGGTGATTAATGTTTTATGTTTCATTGATTTCTCCTGATGTTACGTATTTGCAGATCTAATAAATTTTCTAATTGTCTTTTTGTTACTTCACAAAATGACTGCAATATGCATGCCTAGTAAAAAATTAATCTAAATAGTTATGTGATATTAATAAGTTACGTGTAAGTTAGGAATTGGTGTTGGCCACTTAGCTAGTGGCCGAATTCCTGGATTACGGAAAAATCCGTTCGGGAATACGGAAAGTAAGTGAAAAAAGAGGAAGTGATTTTACTTGGGAAAGCAGGCCCATTTGCACGTAATATAGCTGAAGACTGAAGATTGTAAAGATTCACATCAGTCCTTTTTCCTTCAATGATATATAACCGTTCTGGGAAATTATTATGTGATCCAGAAGGGGGATGCCAAGTATTTCTCCTGCTTCAGCTAACTGCCTCGTAGTAGCCATATCTTCTAAACTTGGCTCAAGTAGACCGGAGGGATGGTTATGGGCCAGAATGATATGGGCGGCCCTTTCTGCAACCGCATCTGCAAATACCTCCCTGGGGTGCACTTGGTTCCTGTTGAGAAGCCCCACTGTTACGACCCGGTTATTAATAACTTCATTGGCTCCATTTAATGAGATACACACGAGATATTCTTGTTTTTTAGTGGATATATGTGAAACAAGCGGGAGAACATCTTTTGCCCCTCGGATTGATATACCCTTATTCAGCAACCTCCGTCTGGAAAACTCCAAAGAGGCTAAAATCTGGCAGGCTTTCGCGGGCCCGATACCGTCAATAGAAAGAAGATCTTTTAGAGTTGTAGATGAGGGTGTATTATCCAGTTTTTTCAAAATGGCATTGGAGACCTGAAAAACATCACGACCTTGTATACCGCTTCCAATGATAATTGCCAGAAGTTCAATATCTGTCAGGGATTTAACTCCTTTCTTGGCAAGTTTTTCCCGTGGTTTGTCAAAATCATGGAGACTCTTTAGCTTTTTCAAGTACTGACTCCTGTTATTATTTTACTCTAACTATATAACAGGATGGGGAGGTAAATTCTAGGATTATAACGGCCAATAAAAAATATGAAACCACAGAGATTACAGAGATATTTGGCAATAAATTTTACTCTGTGAGTTCTGTATCCTCTGTGGAGAAAAATGGTTTGCTATTTTTTGCATGATTTCGCAGCGTTTTCAATCTCAAGAACACCGCGAATTTGCTTGATTACTCCTTCTTTCAATTTTGGATTTTCAATTTTACGAAAGAGCTTTAATAAGGACAACTCATCACCTAGCAGGGGAGGAAATGTTTGTTCAGAAGACTTTGCAGAAGTACTATATGAGATTTGACTTTCAGAAACTGTTGGTGTTGCTGAGGTTTCAAAGAATGAAAATATGGGAATGCCAAGTGCTTCTGATATTTGTTGTAAGCGCAACACCGAAATTTTAGTGGCGCCTTTTTCATATTTTTGGATCTGCTGAAAAGAGACACCTATTTTCTCTGCTAGATCCATCTGGGATAAACCAAGGCTGTTCCGTATTTGTTTTATCTTCTTGCCTAACTTTTTTTCACTCACTATTTGTACCTTTGTTTACCATACATTTTTCACTCTTAACTCTGCACTGTTCACTGCTTTTAGCTTTCCCATAAATAAGTATTACTGTCTAACAACTCATGGTTGAATAATTTATCTTGACGACATCTCTTCTTGGTTGTAAATAGATTGAAAAAGGAGATAATTATGGTCAGGAAAAAGATACTTATTGCAGATGATGATCGTATCATTAGACACACCATGGCGAAGGCACTTTATAAGGTAGATGATTACCATATAGATTTTGTCCGAAACGGAATCGAGGCCACCTATCGAATGGATGGTAGCTTTTATGACCTCGTGATTACAGAATATAAAATGCCCCATATGAACGGGCTGGAGCTCACCCGCTGGATAAACGTAAAATTTCCTTCAGTACCCATACTGGTTATTACAGCAGACGGCCCAATCAAAGAATTTCAAAAAAGTGGAGCTTTCGCCTGCCTTGCAAAACCTTTTAACGTACATGATTTGCAGATAATGGTGCAAAGTATTTTGGATTTGCCTCGGGCAGAGCGAATAGAGTTAGGCTGAGCCTAATTTTTGTAAGGTATATTTGACAAAGATATAAATAGATGCTAGGTAGGACGGTTCATTAAATGAACAGTTGAATATATGAAAAGCTGTTTCTTCGTACATTTATAAATTCTCATTTTTAAATATCGATAAACACAGGCTATTGATAAAGGATATAATGATGTTGCCCTACCTGCGAAGATGTTTTTTACTCTTCTTTGTTTTTGTGATTTCTTTTTCCCCTGTTTTTGCAACAGAGCTATCCAAGATAAGTGGTTGCGAAAGTAATTTTGAACTGGAAAAGTCAAATGTCGTCAGAACCTCCACAGGTCAACTATATGATTTTTTCCTAAATGAAAATGAGGTACGTGTTCTTTCTCTAAATGCGGAAGGTATTTGGACATCGACAAACGACTTACCGCTCTCTACTTATGCCAATGAGCTTTCTGTGGCCATTGATAGCCAGGATATTGTCCATATTATTATGGCTGCTGATGAAGGTGATGGCTCAGTATATTATTCCCAATTCAATACAATCGATAGTCCACTTGGCAATAATTCATGGATAGATATTGAACGTGTTAACGATCCTGGCTCTTCAGAAGGTGAAGCCTTGGTCTATCTTGTTGGGATGGCTATTGATGCTAATGATATACCACATATTGCTTTTCTTACTCACAGAGAAGGCTCGTATGCAATATTACGCTATCAAAATAGGTCAGGTGGTAACTGGAATAATTCGACATATACATGGAACATTAATAACAGTGATTGTGTCTACGCATTCGCGCGATATTCTTCAATCGCTGTAGGAGACCCGGCTGATCGACCATATATCTATATCGGTAGCCCTGATTATCAATGTGATGGGCAGGATTCCGAGATTAGTTATATGTTCCGCGGGAATGCAAATATACCCACTTCATTTTCTCAGCAAACACTACCCCACAAAGGATGGTCCTTTGTCATTCAACAAAATGGTGACATGAGAGTAGCCGTTCATCATTTTGATCAAGAAGAAGAATTTTGGACCTATGCCAATTATGTTCATGATGCTACAGAATCATGGAGTTCCGGCTGGTCTCTTGAAGATTCTGGCCAGTTAATTTCGAGTAACTTTGAAAATAATATATATCATCTCACCTTAGCAGGTGATGAGCCCATAGCCGTAGTCACATCTGAAGACTACAGTAATGAGTTTCGTAGAAATATATTTGTTAAACGTGGTTTACATGGTTTGGTGGAGACAATTCAACCACCGCTTGGATATGGATTGTTTGAGCAAAGAAACCCTCGTGTATGGAGCTTCCATAACCAAAATTCTCCAGAACTCATTGACATTGCCAGTTCATCTTCATCAAAGTGGTGTTACCCACGAAAAGTGGACACATCTAATTGCTTATGTTGTTGTTCA
>CAYUCH010000038.1:0-30695 GCA_964443295.1 uncultured Desulfobulbia bacterium
TTACAGATATCCTGTTTGGCGGCTAATTTGGATGCCAAAACGGGAGTGGCTGACATACACTGAACTTAGATCATATATAAAAATTATCTGCGCAAGCAAGGGCAGACTCTGAATGCGTAGATGTTGGCCGAATCTATATTGATCTTGACTAAAAAGGCCCCTTATCCAATTCCGGTTCGGATAGGGGTGATTTTACGGACAGTTAATCCGGCAGGACAGGAGAACTTGCATGGATTTTACCATTCGAGTCGGCGGTGAGGCTGGACAGGGAATGCTGACCATTGGCAGTATTCTCGTCAAGTTTTTTTCCCGTAGCGGCTTTCATGTGTTCAGCCATCAGGATTATATGTCCCGGATCAGAGGTGGGCATAATTTTTATCAAATCCGAATTGCGGATCGTCCTGTAACAGCCTCTGTCGATCAGGTGGACATCCTGGTTGCCCTTGATGAAAACACGGTCACCCTCCACCATAATTCCCTAACCGATACGGGCCTTGTAATATGCGACAATGTTACAGTGCAAGAATTCTTTGCAGGAGATGAATTCGTTAAAATACCTTTTGTCGAAATTACCGAGCAAAGAGGCCTCCATAGGATCATGGCCAATACTGCCGTGATTGGCGCGGTGTTGGGAGTATTTGATCTCGACATTTCAATTTTGCCGGAAATTATCAAGAGCCATATCTCCCCAAAAGATGCAGAGGTTATTGAATCAAATATGACCGCCGCCCATGCGGGATTCGCCTATATGCGTGAACATTGTGCATTTCTTGATAATTTTAAATTGGACCCACCCAGGTCACAAAAACTGCTGTTGATCAACGGCAATCAGGCCATCGGTCTGGGGGCACTTTTGGGCGGTTGTAAATTTTATGCCGCCTACCCCATGACCCCCTCCACTTCCATTATGGCCTATATTTCTTCCAAGGCTGAACAACATGGTGTCCTGGTAGAGCAGGCAGAAGATGAAATTGCGGCCGTCAATATGATCCTGGGGGCCTCCTATGCAGGGGTCCGGGCAATGACAGGGACATCAGGGGGCGGCTTTGCTTTAATGACCGAAGGACTTTCCCTTGCCGGAATTACCGAGACTCCGATAGTCATTGCCGAAGTACAGCGCCCGGGGCCGGCCAGGGGTCTTCCGACCCGCACTGAACAGAGCGACCTCTTTTTTGCCCTCCATGGAGGCCATGGCGAGTTTCCCCGTGTTCTTTTGACTCCCGGCACGCCTGAGCAGGCTGTTTATCTCACTTGCAAGGCATTCGATTTGGCTGAAAAATACCAAATTCCGGTGATCATTCAATCGGATCAATATCTGGCTGATTCCCAATGGACTTACACCGGGTTTAATGAAGAATTTCCTTATGAGGATTACCGGCTTCGGCAGGATAGACTACAGGAGTTAGAGTCCTATCGCCGGTATGCTGATAGTGAAGACGGCATTTCACCCCTGGCCGTGCCTGGTGCATCAAAACACCTGGTAGTTGTCGACAGTGACGAACATGATGAAGAGGGACACATCATCGAAGATGCCCAAACCAGAATCAAGATGGTACAAAAAAGACTCTTTAAAAAACTTCCATCAATCACGAAAGAAATAGCCCCACCTTCTTTCCATGGGCATCGGCAACCGCAAATTGTGTTGGTGGGATATGGCTCGACCTATGGCGTGATGCGGGAGGCAGTGGATCATCTTGGCAAGACGCTTGAGATAGGCATGCTGCATTTCAGTGAGCTTTATCCATTCCCCCTTATAGAGCCATTTGATTACCTAGCCCTGCTCAGGCAGGCTACCCATACTATCTGCGTCGAAAATAACGCCTCCGGGCAATTTGCGAGGCTTGTGAGGGCCGAAACCGGCATTGAGTTTTCATCGTCTATCAACAAATATGACGGACGTCCTTTTTCTGTGAATAACTTGTTGGAGGAGATCAATGGTATCCTTCAGTGATTATCAGGGGCCCAAACCCGCCTGGTGTCCGGGGTGCGGAAATTTCGCCATCCTGAACACCTTAAAAAAGGCCCTGGTGGCCCTTGATATCGAGCCGCACCAATTCACTATTGTCTCCGGTATCGGACAAGGTGCCAAGCTCCCGCACTACACGCAGTGCAATACCTTTAACGGCCTGCATGGTCGCACCCTGCCGGTGGCTACCGGAATTAATCTGGCCAATCATGAGATGACCGTAATTGCCGTTGCCGGCGATGGGGATTGTTATGGCGAGGGAGGCAACCACCTACTCCATGCCATCCGACGTAATGCCAATATCAAACTCTTTGTCCACAATAACCAGGTATACGGTTTGACAAAAGGACAAGCCTCGCCCACTTCGGAGCATGGGCTGGTTACCAACACCCAACCTTTCGGCAATCCTTCCGAGCCGCTGAATCCACTTGCTCTGGCAATCTCCATGAATTGCAGTTTTGTGGCGCGAGGGTTTGCAGGAGCAAGCAGTCTCCCCTTCCTGCAGAAACTCATGGAAGAAGCCTTGATCCATAAGGGATTTGCCCTGCTGGACATCTTGCAGAATTGCGTTTCCTTTAACAAGGTGAATACCTTCCATTGGTATAAGGAAAGGGTTTACCGTCTGGAGGAAGACTATGATCCTTTTGACAGGATTGAGGCATTTAAACGTTCTCTGGAATGGGGAAAGAGGATCCCCACCGGTATCTTTTACAGGAATAGTCGTGAGTCCTGTGATGAGCGATTGCCCCTAATCCGTGCGGCTTCCTTGGTTCAGCATGAATTTATTCAGGAAGAGGTCAAGAAAGAGATCCATTCCTTTTTTTAACTCAATAAGAACTGTCAACAAGTACGGAGGAACACAATGACTGAACTCGAATGCGGTGGAAAAAAAATTGCTTTGGATGACGATGGTTTTCTTGTCGAACTCGACGATTGGAATGCAGAGGTTGCTCGGGCCCTGGCCACTCGAGAGGGATTTGATGACCTGGGCGCAGAAAGAATTGAGGTGGTTAAATTTTTGCGGGAATACTATAAAAAATTCCATGCCTTTCCCATTCTGAATTATGTGTGCAAAAATATTCACCAGCCGCGGGAGTGCGTAAACGAAAAGTTCATCGATCCCATGAAAGCCTGGAAGATTGCCGGGCTTCCCAAGCCTGCCGGTGTGCATTTCGTAGCCATTGATGGAGAACATTATAAGATGGAAGAGTGTTGTTAGATAACTCCGGGTGAAATGATGGCTGATTTAATCCTCTGGAAACAAGAGCAACTCAGACTGTTGCGAGCCGAAATGGACAGAATGATAACGGATTTCTATCGGGACTTCGGTGCTCCGATATACAACGATGTCATTGGTGATTTAATCCAGGCTGATATTACCGAGGATGAGGAGTCAGTCATTATCACCACGGAAATGCCGAGGATCGCGACCGAGAATCTCTGCCCCATATGTTCGGGGGAATTGGGAAATCTCGTAGTTCTGACAGTGTTCGCAATGGAAGTTGCAACCAACAGTTGATATCGAGTAAGAGGTGGAAAAAGGTTGGAAGTGGAAGAGAGGTTTTTTCATATTTATTTCACCAATGGGATGACAAGTAAAACATGCCTCTTCGCTTTATTGGAGTACAAGTACTAATAAATGATCACCCATTAAAAGGCCCTCTATTCATCAGACCACATCCTGACTTTTGGTATCAAAATTTCCAATAGTTATTGTAAAAGGTTGATTACATATATTCATCTGGCCGCCTCCCGGCCTATACAAGGTCCGGGCGTCGGCCAGTCGTCAAAACCGTCCATGGGATTTTCGCCGGAACTAACATCCATTCCAAAACCACGGTGATATCCCCGTCCGGTCAAATCGTTGATGCCATCACCATCCTGGTCGACAAACATATCATTGATCCCGTCCATGTCAGTATCAACCCAGCCAAAGCCCATCATGTAAGGCATGCCGGAATTATCATCAATACCGTTGCCATCGGCATCAATTATTCCCTCCATAAATCCGTACATCATTCCCATGCCTGCCAAAGGACCGCCCATGAGATCATTAATTCCATTACCATCTGCATCATGGTAATTATCATTCACGCCATCGCCATCTTCGTCTACCCAGCCGAAGCCGTGACCATATCCCATGGGCATATCATTAAGATCGTTAACACCATCTCCATTGGCATCCTGGAAAAAATCATTCATACCATCTCCATCCAGATCAACCCAACCAGGCATTCCTATGTATGCTTCACCGGATTGATCATTGATCCCATCACCGTCTGCATCGGTAAAGAGATCGTTCACACCGTCACCGTCTTGGTCTCGGTAGCCATAGGGGTGTCTGAAAGGCATACCGGTCAAGTCGCAGATACCGTCGCCATCAACGTCATGAAAAAAATCGTTGATACCGTCGCTATCTTCATCAATCCAGCCAAAGCCCATCATGTATGGCATAGCGTCAAGATCGTTGTTACCATCACCGTCCGCGTCACGGAACAGATCATTGATCCCGTCACCATCCAAGTCAACATAGCCATGGGGCATGAGATATCCATAACCGCCATAGGCCATGCCCATGTCAGCTATACCGTCACCGTCAATATCTGTAAAATGGTCGTTCACTCCGTCATGGTCAGTGTCAACAAATCCGAAGTGGTAACCATTGAAACCACTGAAATCCACTTGGCCATCATGAAGATTAATTGTTCCCAATGACAGGCTCATCCCCTGTTGCATGCGGAAAGGCAGTTCAATTGTATTACCATCTTCCAAATAAAAAAACAGACTGTGATCACCATTGGCGACATTATGAAAAGCGTCGGAATTATTTAACCAGCTATTTCTCAAAAATGTCGGCGGTCCTGTCCATGGGATAGGACCGCCGGTATGGAATGGAAACTTATGATGATGTCTGCATTATCTGCCTATTACTTATTCCATGCAGAGCCGCGTTTCCGACGGGACAATAGTCGTGTAGCCAAAAAATTCCGAATGATAGTCTCCCTCATTCTCATCACAGGCATAGAGATCCTCGGAATTTTCAGTCACGTCGGCTTTGCTAGCGATTTCACTGATTGGTTCATTGTCATAGAATTCAGAATGGTAGTCAGATTCATTTGCATCCCAGGCAGCGCCGACGCTTGATATCCCAAAGGTAAAGGTCATCAGAATAATTCCGATAATGGTTAGAAGTTTGTTGGTATTCATAGCAGGCCTCCTGTTTTGAAATAGTCCCGGCATAATTCCGGAATTTTTTGCAACCCTGTTGCCGACCCTTCCGCCGGCTATTTTCGTGTGCTACATAGTGGCATCGCAATAAGCGTGCCAAATCAGCCCCCCCTCATAACCCGCTGTAATAACAGGAGTAATCACCATGCAGTGTGGGAGCCAGCTAAGGGATAACCGAAAACATGTAGAATATTCTTCACTCACCGACCACAATCAATCAACAGCCGAAGTTTTGGAATAAATTGACTTTCATAGTTATCCCATCCAAACTGGGACTTATACAGACTCTATTATTTAGTGAAAATGAGAGCACTGTAGTTTAACAACCTGAAATGCTCGATAGATCAAACATTACTTAAGA
Organism: uncultured Desulfobulbia bacterium; assembly: GCA_964443295.1. Classification (GTDB taxonomy): domain Bacteria; phylum Desulfobacterota; class Desulfobulbia; order Desulfobulbales; family CG2-30-60-27; genus CAYUCH01. The sequence continues at coordinate 5,556 of CAYUCH010000038.1, forward strand.
GTTACGCCATGAAAACCGTTTTTAATTGCCTTCTACTACTGCTTTTTCCTTCTTTACTTTTCGCAAAGACTGTTACCTACAACATCGATATCGCCTATCAACCGGTCAACTACACCGGTAAGACCGTTTCGGCCATGACTGTTGGCGGAGGAATCCCAGGCCCTACCCTGGAGTTTACAGAAGGCGATATTCTTTCAGTGACCTTTAACAATAAAATGGACGTGGACACATCCATTCACTGGCACGGGCTTCTGGTGCCCAATGACCAAGACGGCGTGCCCTATATCACCACTCTTCCCATCCGGCCAGGGACCTCATTTACGTATACTTTTCCAATAAGACAATCGGGTACCTATTGGTATCATTCTCACACCAACGTTCAGGAACAACGGGGTGTATACGGCGCCATCGTCATCCACCCCAGGAAAAAAAACCTGCAACATAACCGCGAGTATGTGGTTGTACTTTCTGATTGGACCGATGAAAATCCTCAGGATGTACTTAAAAACCTAAAAAAGGACGGCGATTACTACGCCCTGAAAAAAGACTCTGTACAGTCCTGGTATAAAGTTCTTGCCAATAGGGCATGGCGCCAAAGGCTCATGCAGTCTTGGACCAGGATGGGACCGATGGATCTTTCTGATGTAGGCTATGACCTATTTTTGCAGAATGGCAAGGCTGAGTTTGCATTGGGTGCTGCCAATAAAGGTGAACGGATAAAGCTGAGAATCATTAACGCCGCGGCTTCCAGTTATTTCCACCTGAATTTTGCCGGTGGTCCCATGGAGGTTGTGGCAGCGGATGGGATAAACGTTGAGCCCGTGATAGTTGACAAACTCCTTATTGCTGTTGCTGAGACCTATGATGTCATTATCAGCATTCCGGACAATAAATCATACGAATTTCGAGCCACATCCCAAGATGGCACAGGTTACAGCTCCTCAATAGTTGGTGATGGTCCTCTGGTGACGGCACCGGACATCCAAAAACCAAATTTATTCCGTATGCATAATCATGAGGCCGAAGAACATGGACAGAACCACCAAGGTCACACCATGAATGGCAATACCATGGACCACGGAGCCATGCAACATTCGAGCATGAAACAACAAACCGGCCATCATATGGGACACGACATGGGGCACGGCACCACCATGGCGGTCGACAGTCATGAAATGCTGGAGTATTCCATGCTGCGAGCCATCCATGACACCACACTGCCCCAAGGAAATCCGGAAAATACCGTAATCCTGGAACTCACCGGCAACATGGAGCGTTACGTCTGGTCCTTTAATAATAAAACCCTGTCGGAAGCGGACATGATTCACATCCGTAAAGGGGAGAACGTCAAGTTTGTTTTTGTTAACAAAACCATGATGCATCATCCTCTTCATCTGCATGGACATTTCTTCAGGATTCTGAATGGCCAGGGCCAGCGTAGCCCGCTTAAGCACACAGTGGATGTTCCCCCCATGGGTGAGTCGACCATCGAGTTTTTCGCCAACGAGGACAAGGATTGGTTCTTTCATTGTCATAACCTCTATCATATGAAGGCCGGCATGGCACGTGTGATTCATTACGAAGGCAGTAAACGGGACCAGGCCCTCATTGAGGCCCAAAAAGCCGATCCGGATCTGCACGATGACGACTGGTTCATCACTGGTTTTTTGAGTGCTCAATCCAACATGGCGTCCGGATGGTGTAGACCATCAAATAGTCGTAACGCTTTTGATTTTGAATTCGATACTGACTACGACCGGAAATTCGAAATTGAGGCGATTTACGAACGAACTTTCACCCGCTTTCTTGAGATATTCGTGGGAGGAAGTTTTGAAAAGGACGAGAACGGTGACAAAGAAGACCTGGCTATTGCAGGTGTACATTATGTACTGCCGATGCTCATCGAAGCGGAACTCCGAGTGGACTCCGAGGGGGAATTGCGGCTTGCTCTGGAAAGCGAGTTGCAACTCACCGACCGGCTGCAATTTGAATGGTCTTTAAACACGGACGACGAGTACTCTCTGGAATTGGAATACCGTTTTACCAAGATGTTCTCGGCCGTGGCAAGCCATGGTTCGGACTATGAGGCTGGCGCAGGAGTGAAATTACGTTTTTAAAAATGCAGGTTATCATGTCAACCTTTTTGGCCATTTTTCCAATGCAGAAGCCGAAAAATAATCTAATTATGTAGAATATCCGCTACTGACTGGATAATATTTTTCAGTCATCTTCGCCTGTGGAAAGTAACAGGCGGCCTTCCTGCTTTGTTTATCCATTAATTTCAGCAAGTTACAAAACATCCCACTGCTCTGGCATTATCCTTGCGTTCTAACCTGAATAAAAAGGCAAAAAACGGGTTTGGGAACTGAATCTATTCGAACCGTTTCTCATCTTTGAAAAATAAATGATTGTCCAATCCTGGCGGCGCTGGAAGCACAAGAGGATTGTAACAATTGATACCAAACATGGAGGCGCTGCCATGATGCTCACAAATCTATTGGTATTTTTTATCGTCATTATTGCTCTGATCTTCGTGTTAAGCCGGATGCGTGCAGGCAGAGGCTGTTGCGGTGGCCATACCCATGAGCACAAAGATTCCAATGACGTTGTCAAAGATCCGGTGTGTGGTATGGAGGTGACCCTTAAATCTGCCGCTGCCAGCCGTGTCCACCAAGGCACACCCATCTTCTTCTGTTCAACCCATTGTGCTGAAAAGTTCGATCAAGATCCGACCCGTTACACCGAATCCAATCACGGTGATGGCAGTTGCTGTGGCGGCCAAGGTGGAAAACTCTAGGGATACGCCCTATCCCTGCAATTGTAATTGACGGAAAACTCGCCGACTGCTGTGCCGGCCGAGGTGTTGATTTGAGCATTTTAAAATCAGCAGGACTTGGTGTTCCAACTCCTTGCTGTTGCTCATAAAACATCCGGGAGGTGTGCCATGAACAGAATACTATTCATCCGGTTGCCTTCAACTAAAACTTTCTTTTTTTTCAAAGGGATAGACCACATTTTAATGCCTGGTTTAGTCCTTAACCATTTCAGCAAAACTGCAATTTAAGATACTTTCAGATCATCTTCGAGAGACAAACAGGCAGTTTTGGATATTGGCGATCAGTTCTGATTGCTCTTGATAGCCAGCCTTTCATCAGCTATGGCAGGTGAGGTAATGTTGGAGGGACTCAGTCAATTTATTTTCAATCTCTGTCAGCTCTGCGTCGAAAAAGAATTCTTCACTATCAAAGGGTTTTAATAGACTAATCTTGGTTTGGGTTTCATCGTATCTGGCCAGAATAACCCGATCCATCCACTCCATGTTACGGGCTTCAGTAAATTTCAGGGCGAAACATTTTTCACCTCCAATGAATGCAGTGCCAATAAGAGCCAGCTTCCCTGCCGAGATGGTCATGGATATATAACGGGATGGGCGATTAATCGATGCAAGTGAGCGATAGATTCGGCTGAAGATTTTTTCAATATCGGCCAGGGGTGCAGAAAAATATTGATGCTCGCCGGTGGGACGGGCACAGTACATCGAATGGAAACCAACACCCAGCATGGCTTGAATATTGGCGAGATCAATCCAGTTTTGGGCCGATTTTTCTATATCAACCTTGCCCCCTTCATCTTTAAAGAGGCTAATATGATTCAGAATCGGACTCTGACTTCTGATCATAACTCCATGGCTTTTTAGGCGTCGAATCGCGGCAATCGTGCTTGGATGCAACAATTCCTGGGGACAAGAAAAGTGGGCCATCCAGGCCACCTGAATGCCGTTATCATAGAGGGTGTCGAAGAGATCCAGATGTTTGCTGTAATCCTCAGCCAGAATCATCTCCGGCTGATAGGTCAAGGAGCGAGATCCCAGGCGCACTGTCCTGACGTGACTTAGAGTCGGATCGTCGATAAGTGGCATAACATACTTGGCAAGGCGACTGACTGGCATAAAGCCCGCATCGCCGCCAGTGATTAACAGGTCCGTAACCTCCGGATGAACTTTGAGGTAGCGATGGACCTGGTCAATATCATCTTGGACGAACATATCCTCGTCTCCCCGGACCTGGGCATGGCGGAAGCAATAGGTACAGTAGGAAAAACAGTGTTGAGTAGCCTTGTCGAGGATGAGCATGCATTGGGGGTATTTATGCTGACAGCCCTCGAGGACCTCTAACTTTCCTTGGGCGTTTTTAAAATAGGGTTTGTTGAGGAGTTGTTTACCATCATGGGGATTGGTGTTATTAATATGTCCTTTAACGATCTGATCTCGCTCGGCTTCAGATTCGGCCTCAATATAGGCCTTGGTAATTTCTTTATCAATCATACCAGGCTGCGGCATAACCAATTGGTAGATCTGGTCATTCTCGTAATCAGACCAATTTATGCTGTTCAGGGTATGACGGGTTGCCAGAAATCGATAGACCTGGACAAATACCTCGCGCTCGGCAATGTTAGGCAGGTTGATGCCGTTGCTTTTAAGAATCTCGCATACCTGGCGAAAACCGCTTAGTCCTGTGTAATTCTCTTGATCTCTAAAGAGGAAGGGTGAATTCTCTAGCAAATTGGAGTGTTGTGGATAACAGGTCTGCAATCGACGCAGGAGGCCGATGGGAAGGAGATTCTCTTTTTGAATTATGGAATAAATTTCCCCTGGATATTGATAACGTTTCATCAGGGTCTGAAAGTTTTCTGGATTGAACCCCTCGCAACTCTTGGCCTGATTTTTTGAGGAACCACAAGCTGACAATAATTGTTCATCGGATGCTGTCATTTGTGACCTCCTGGTTCGTTGAGGTAATAAGAAATCTTTTTCAGTTTCAGTAGAGATTTATTTACTCAGGCAGCTTGAAAGAATCCTCATAGCCTCATCTATTTCATCCTCGGTGACATTAAGCCGCGGCCGGCAGCGGATGGTTCGGTCGCCGCAGCCGAGGATAATCATGCCGTTTTGCATGGCCTCTGCTTTTAGCAGATCACGCTTGGCACGGGAAGGAAGATCAAAAGCACAGAACAGCCCTCTTCCCCTCACATTTGATACTTGATCCAGGAATTCTTGTTGTAAACTTCTCAGGCCGGTCAGAAGATATGCTCCCTTCTCCTTGGCATGGTTGACCAGGTTTTCCTGCTCAATAACTTCCAGGATCTTTTCAAAGTGCACCATGTCAACCAGGTTGCCGCCAAAGGTCGAATTTATCCGACTGGAGAGTTGAAATACATTGTGCTCCACTTCATCGAGCCTGTTTGAGGCCAGTACTCCGCAGACCTGGGTCTTTTTCCCAAAGGCCATTAAATCTGGTCTCACTCCAAAATGTTGGTGGCACCACATCTCTCCAGTCATGGCGATACCGGTCTGCACCTCATCAAAGATGAGCAGGATATCATTTTCGTCACAGATCTCACGCAGGCTTTGCAGAAATTCTCCCCTAAAGTGCTTATCACCGCCTTCGCCCTGGATCGGTTCAATCAGGATGGCAGCGATATCGTCAGGATTTGCCTTGATCGCCTGATGAATCTGGTCAAGGCTATGCCTCTCACGTACTTCCAGTTCTTTTATGGCCTCGTCAGTCAAAGGAAAGGTAATCTCCGGGGCTTGAATCCTAGGCCAGTTAAATTTGGGGAAATAGTCGGTTTTAATTGGATCGGTGTTGGTCAGGGAAAGGGTGTAACCGGATCGACCGTGAAAACAATTCTGAAAGTGAAGAATCTGTTGGCCTCTTTCTTCTTTGTAACCCTTTTCAAAGTTCTTACGTACCTTCCAGTCAAAAGCGGCCTTCAGACAATTTTCCACGGCCAGAGCCCCACCGGAGATAAAGAAGAGGTGAGGGAGATAATCCGGAATGGCCAGTCGAGAGAATGTGCTGACACAAGAGGCCATTTCTTCGGTATAGACATCAGAATTGGATGGTTTATTCACTGCGGTCCGGACAAGTCTTTCAAGAAATTCAGGTCCTGTTAAAGCGGGATGATTGAGGCCGATGGGATTTGAGGCATAAAAAGTGAAGAAATCGAGATATCTTCTATTCGTGACTGAATCATAAATATATCCCCCCTGACTTTTCTTCAGGTCGAGAACGAAATCATATCCATCGGTCAATATATGTTGAGACAGAATCGAGTGTACATCTTTGGGAGAGACAGTTGCCATTTGGTCTTCCTTTACAAAGCAAAATTAAAATCAGATCTCAAATTGAATTCCTTGGGCCAGGGGGAGATCGGTACCGAAATTGATGGTCACGGTCTGCCTTCGCATATAGGCTTTCCAAGAATCTGATCCTGATTCGCGGCCACCGCCGGTCTCTTTCTCACCGCCAAAAGCGCCGCCGATCTCCGCCCCGGAGGTGCCCATATTAACATTGGCAATCCCACAGTCCGAGCCGGCCTGGGCCAAAAATTGCTCTGCCTCCCGGAGATCGGTTGTAAAAATTGAGGATGACAGTCCTTGTCTCACATCATTTTGGATAGCAATGGCCTCGGCCACCTCACCCTGGTAGCGGATCAGATAGAGGATGGGGGCAAAGGTCTCTTCCTGGACAATGGGATAGTGATTCTCGGCCTCCACGATTGCCGGCCGCACATAGCAACCTGATTGGTAGCCAGAGCCCTCTAAGGTCTCTCCTCCCCAAAGCAGCGTGCCTCCTTGTTCTTTTACGCTCTCCAGGGCTTGGTTGAACTGTAATACAGCCTCCTTGTCGATCAGTGGGCCCATATGATTGCTGCTCTCAAGAGGATTGCCAATCTTCAGACTCTGGTAGGCTTTGATCAGGGACGTTTTTACCTGCTGGTAAATTGATTCATGCACAATCAAACGACGAGTAGTGGTACAACGCTGTCCGGCAGTGCCGACCGCTCCAAAGACAACCGCTGGAATAGCCAGGTTCAGATCACTATTTTCAGTCATCACAATGGCGTTGTTACCGCCCAGCTCCAGCAGAGTTTTACCTAGACGGCCTGCAACCACCTGCTGGACGTGGCGACCGGTGGCCACTGAACCGGTAAAGGAAATCAGGGTCAGACGCCGGTCGTTGAGCATCTCTTCTCCAATGGTCCTTCCTGATCCGATAAGTAGAGAAAAAATTCCTTCCGGAAGATTATTGTCCCGTAAAACCTCGGCAATAATCCTTTGGGCGGCAATAGCGGTCAAGCCAACCTTGCTTGCCGGTTTCCAGATTATCACATCGCCGCATATGGCCGCCAACATGGCATTCCAGGCCCAGACTGCCAGGGGAAAATTAAATGCTGTAACCACTCCGACAATTCCCAGGGGATGATACTGCTCATAGAGTCTATGCTGCTTTCTTTCAGAATGAATAGTAAAGCCATAAAGCATACGGGACTGACCGACAGCAAAATCACAAATATCGATCATCTCCTGGACCTCTCCCAGGCCTTCCTGCAGGGATTTTCCCATCTCGTACGATATTAAATGCCCCAGAGACTCCTTGTTTTCTCTTATTTTTACAGCGATCTGTCTGACTATCTCACCCCGTTGAGGCGACGGGATGATTCGCCACTGGAGAAAGGCTTCCTGGGCAGTTTCCACCACCTGTTGATATTCCTTACCAGAGGCCTGGTATATCGAGGCAATTAATTTGCCGTCCACCGGAGAGACAATCTCAAGTAAATCATTTGAGGTCGACTGCTGCCATTCCTGTCCGGTTGACGCACCGGGATGGCCATCCTGGATGCCTAATTCTTCCAATAAATTCACACGTAATCCTCCTCTAAATTTGTGGGATCCGAGATAACTATTTATAATCTTAGCGAAAACAGATCCAAATGGGCAGTAAAAACAATAAATAACATGATATGCTACAATAAGTTAAATTCTCGTAAAAATAATGTTGTCTGGAGTCAACGACAGGGCCTGCGCCAAAAAAAGGATGGACAGATTGCCCTTTCCAGTCGGACAATTGCAATATCAATGGAACCTCATGCAGACTCAACTGAATTCCTAAGCATGATCAATCTTGAACAAACACAAAACCAAAGCCCTATTATTTTGAAAAAAATTAATGTACACATTCCTTGATTATTTTTTCCTGATATTTCATGGCATCTTGGTGGCATTTAATCTATCCGGGTGGGCCTGGCATAGAGTACGCCGAATTCACTTTACCACCATCAGCCTGACACTTATGTCATGGTTTGGATTAGGCATTTTTTACGGTTGGGGATATTGCCCGTGCACAGATTGGCATTGGCAGGTCAAACGGAGACTCGGAGAAACGCATTTACCCTATTCATACATCAAGTATTATACAGATAAACTCACAGGCACTTCTTGGGATCCAACTCTCATTAACGCCATTGTTCTTACTTGCGGGCTTTCTGCGTTTATATTGTCTTGCTGGTTTAACTGGAAGGACATAAGAGATAAAGTTGAAGGAAATACACCATGATTAAAGCAATTATTTTTGACCTGGATGGCACATTGTTGGACACATTGGAAGACCTGGCGGACTCATTGAATACCGTTTTACAGGACATGAAACTTCCCACCCATCCTGTTGAGGCATATCGCTATTTTGTCGGCAATGGTGCGGCAAAACTTGTTTCAAGGGCGTTACCGGACGAAGAAAACAATGCAAAAGTAAAAGAAGACTGTTTGCAGAGATTTATAGATGTGTACAAAAAGAATTGGAACAACAAGACAAAACCATACCCTGGTGTGACGCAATTATTGGATAATCTTACAGCACAGCAAATTAAAATAGCTGTGCTTACCAATAAACCACAGGATTTTGCAGAGATCTGTGTAAAAGAATTTCTTCCCAATTGGGAGTTTGACGCAATCCTTGGACAGAGAGAAGGGATACCCATGAAACCTGATCCGGCAGGGCCGCGGGAAATCGTTCAAAATTTTAATTTAAATCCAGAAAATTTTCTCTATCTTGGTGATAGTAACGTTGACATGAAAACTGCAAACAGTGCCGGTATTTTTGCAGTTGGTGCAACCTGGGGCTTTCGTTTCGAGCAGGAGCTACTGGAGTCAGGTGCTGATGCCATTGTCGATCACCCCACAAAACTCCTTAATTTATTGAAATAGGAAGCCGAATATATCGAGGTATGCTCGTGTCGAAAAAACAATTCGCCCTTCTCTTTTTTCTTTTACCCTTTTTCCTTGGGAATCAGACTGCGTTTGCAATGGAGGATATATCCCTGACCTTTGGAGTTGTGCCCATCAAACCCCCCGTTCTAACAAAAAAAATATTCGAACCGATCAAGCAACAATTAGAAAAAAAAGTAAACATGAAAATCCACCTTATCATTCCACCTTCCATTAAACTTTTTACCAAGAAAGCGTGTGCTGAGAATTATGACCTTATTTGGCCTAATAATGTGGGTTATTTTTCTCTCAATGAAAAATGTAACTATTCTGCAATAATTCAAGGCCAACCGGCATTTCACGGTGGAGTGATCGTGAGAAAAGACAGTGGGATAATCAACTTAAGTCAACTAAGAGGAAAAATAATTGCCTCCATAAGTAAGAAAAGCTATGGCTCCCATTTATTTATAAAAAAGGAGTTGGAAAAGGTGGGGCTTGATCCTGAAAATGATGTGCAGTTTATTATCAAAGGAAATTTAGAATGGATTGTCCATGCTGTTATAAATAAAGTTGTTGACGCAGGAGGTATTCGACTAGAAACCCTTGATCATAAAAAATTTGCATCTATTAGAGATGAATTGCAAATTATTTCCACCTCCCCGCCCATCCCACAGTTTCCCTTTGCAGTACGAAATGACCTCTCCTGGGATATTAAGAGTGCTTTCATGGAAGCTTTTCAGGAGATGCAGTCAAAGGATCCGGAGGGAAAAAAGATATTGGACGGCTTGGGGATCGAGTCATTTTCTCCTGCTTCCGTACAGGAGTATGTAGATTTTAAAAGAGTATACTATGAAGCTTTAAAATAACATCGCTTACATTAATAGAGAAAGAATTAAGTGAGCTGGTAATTTATTGTAATTTAATAGATGCGGTACGCTCGCTGATCCCACGTTCCAGAACTTCGTGGTTGTAAGCAGCAATGACATCGGCCCGTTTCAGCATTCCCAACACCCACCGTTCTTCATCAGACTCCACAACTGGAATCTCCTCAATACCTTTTACATCAAAAAGAGTCATAGCGGTGTAGAGATTATCATCCGGCTTAAGCACAATGACATCCCGGGAGCAAATATTGCCTACATGGACGGAAAGGCGCAGTTCCTCATCATGCAGAACCGCTTTTACATCCTGCATAGAAACAACACCAGTCATTTTGCCGCTATCACCGACCACCGGAAAATAAAAACTGTCGGTGGCCATTCTGAACATACGCAGCAATTGATCTACGTTGGCATTTTCACTGATGAGGTCCACATCTTCATGGATAATTTTTCCAACCTTGATGGACTTCATGACCGCCGATTCCCTGCCTTCATGGATATCAATACCGTCTCGACTGAAATCCACCGTATCAATGGAATCGTTATAAAGCCGTTTAGCCACCAGATTGCCAATAACCGAAGCAAGCATGACAGGAATAATAATGAGGTAATTGCCGGTCATCTCAAAAAGGAGGAACATACCAGTTAATGGGGCATGGGTGGTGGCGGATAAAAATGCTCCTATTCCTACCGCCGCATAGGCTCCTGGTGTTGCAGTATAATTCGGCAAAAGATCATGGACAACTGAACCAAAAGAGCCACCAAGAACCGCACCGATAAAGAGCGCCGGGGCAAAGACCCCTCCAGCTCCACCAGCTCCCAAAGTGATGGCAGTTGTAATAATTTTCATAAAAATAAGCAGAAACATGATGAGGAGTACACCTTCACCTGCCAGGACTTCAGCAAGATATTCATACCCATCGCCCATTACTTGTGGAAATGCGATGGCCGTTGTCCCCACAAGAAAAGCCCCCAGAATGGGCTTGAGTTGTGGATTGAGAGGAAATCGGGCAAACCGGTCGCGGATGATATAAAAAAATCGAATATGCACAACTGCAACTACTCCGACAAATACTCCCATAAGCAGGTATAGGGGAATTTCCACAAGGGGATTGACCACCATATAATCGGGAATTGGAAATGTGGGACTCTCGCCGTAATAGGCTCGAGATACAACAGTGGCCATGGCCGAAGAAATAACCAGGGCTGCAAAGGAGGAGATTTCATAGGTCCCCAGGAGGACAATTTCTGCGGCAAAAAAGACGCCGGCAATGGGGGCATTAAACATAGCTCCTACAGCGCCGGCACACCCAGCGGCAATATAGATCTTCATCCTGTTACCGGAAACTCTGAAAAACTGGCCCACCTGGGATCCCAGGGCACCGCCAACATTGGCAATGGGACCTTCAACACCGGCGGAACCACCGGTACCAATGGTAAGAGAACAAGAAAGAATTTTTAAGGGAATTTCTCTAAAACGGAGAATTCCGCCTTCCAAATTCACCTTACGGAGAAACTTTGAGAATCCATAGCCATTTACCTGACCTGGGAAAAGAAGAGAAAGAGGGATAAGCAACACCATACCTGCTATGGGTATAAGGGGCAGAAGAAGCATATTCCAACTTCCCTCATGTAACGCCAAAAATTCATGCCCTCCAACGAAGATCACCTCGTGAACAAAGTCGGTGACCGTCCGGAAAATGATATTGATGAGCCCGGCGCCAACACCTATGAAGGAGGCGATCACCACCATAAGAGACTCGCCGGGCAAGAATTTTTTAATGCGAGTTATCATGATTTCTCCGGTATTTCGCAACCGTGGTACACTGCTTGGGCAAGAAAAAAATCATCGGTCATACCAGCCAGAAAATCCCGCACAATGGCGGGAGCAGTCATCGTCTGTAGATACTCTGATTTAAATCCCCCTAAATATTTTTCAAGGACAGTAGAATGTCTTTTATCCCCGGTGATTTGATCTAAAAATATCTCAAATAATATTGTATAGGCATTCTGTATTTTATCCAAACCCTGCTTGATGAGAGGATTGAGATATATACGCTTATAATTAAAACTTTTCAACTTTTTCAGACTGTCCGAGACTCGAGAGCTAAACTGTATCCCATCATCTTCAATACCATTGGCTATAAGATCGGTCACTAAAGCATAAACAATAGTCCCATTACTCCGTCCTAAATTTTTTTGGCAGTCGTCAGGGATATCGTCCCGGCTTATAATTTTCAATTCAATGGCATCTTCGATATCCCGGCCAATATAAGCAATAGTATCGGCAAAGCGTACCACGCATCCTTCTAAAGACATGGGAACAAGCTCACTTTGTGGATTGTTAGCTTTTTCCTGCATTTCACGGTCAAAATCGGTAAATGTCTTCCCACGTTTTGGGTGTAAATCATGGGAGTGTATTTCACCATCATGACAGAGAATCCCATCCAATGTCTGTAGGGTCAAATTGCACCCTGCCCCTCTTTTTTCAATGCGATCCAGAAAAATAACACTTTGTAAATTGTGCTGGAAAGAAGGGAGTCCATGTGATTGGCACAACTCATTTAAAATTGATTCACCATCATGGCCAAAAGGTGGATGTCCAATGTCATGTGCCAGAGCAATTGATTCGATGAGATCTTCATTGAGACCGAGAAAACGGCCAATGGTACGGGCAATTTTCGAGACTAATTGCACGTGAAGTACACGATGGGTGATATGGTCATTTCTTACCATATAAAAAACTTGGGTTTTATCAATATATCTCGTATAGGCACGACTATGGAGTATACGATCAGTATCCACAGCAAAGGACTGGCGATGGCCCGTCTTTTCTTCATCATATCTACGCACACCATCTCTACTGAGAATTGCATGGTCAGAGAGATGCGCCACTTCCTTGGCGTCAAGCTTCTCTCTCATATCAGCTAGTTTTAGGATTGAATCTTCCATGTGTGCCATGACCCGTACATACGGCTTCTATATGCAACAACAAAACCGGCAAACCATAAAATGGTCCGCCGGAAACGGGTGATTATATACTAGAGTTCTCTTGGAAACGAGGTATTTTCGACAATTTCAACCAATGAATGAATATTTCATTTGCTGTTAATTGAAGGATTGTTTTTTTCTGACAATTTTCTAGCTCTATGGTGTAGCTTTATATATACTCTTGTGATTGTAAAAAAAATCATTGTCATAAAGCATGATGATGATAGAGTACACGTTTTGCATGTGTAGCTCCAAAGACTTGCTGTATCTGTTACTCAGTGATTTGATTCAAATTAATCCTACCGTCGCTTTATGCAAGGAGGAATCAGCATGACTGTATCACAGGTCGACTTTGAAAAGGCCCTGGCCGTAGGCCGCCCCCCGAATATCCAAAAGCTCTTCCCGAATTCAAAAGCATTGATTGTAAGTGGCAAAGTCATTGATCGGGCTTTAATTGCTAAAGGCCAGGCCATGACTATGGCTGCAAATGGCCGAAACCATCTCGTAATCCGTGGAGCCTTGCTTGCCGCTCAAAAAGCCAATGCGGCAATTATTATTGAAATTGCCCGCTCCGAAGGTGGTGCCAACGCCTATTGCGCCACAAACTACTGGAACATGGCCCGTCAAGTTGATGCCATTTGTAATGAACTTGGGATCACCATACCTGTAGCCATCCACGCCGATCATTATGGCATTAAAATGGAAGAGGACATTGATTTTGCCAAAGTCGAGATTCCCACTCTTTTTGAGGCCGGCATTACATCAATAGCCATAGATGCCTCCCACCTTCCTGATGACAAAAACCTATTGGTCAACCTGGCTCTCAACCATTTTGTTCCGAGTTGGGCTGGATTGGAAACAGAAGTGGGAGAAATAAAAGGCACCCAAGGTCTCTCTTCTTCGGAAGAGGCCTTATTTTTAATTCAAGGTCTAAATGCCCATAATATTTTCCCAGACTGGATTGCACTTAATAACGGCACCACCCATGGAATCGAAGCCTCTGGTCAGGGCATACAAGTTGATCTTACAGCGGAAATACATGCTGCTCTGTTTCCATATAAAATATCCGGCGCCCAGCACGGCACCTCTGGCAACAGCTCAGAACGCTTACGAGAAATTGCCCAAAAGACACGAACCACCAAAGCCAATGTAGCGACCGCCTTGCAAATGATCTCCTGGGGACTTGAAGTGAATGATTACGGCAATGCCAGACTTGACGATGCCGGTAATTTCATCAAAGTTCCCAACGAAGGTGTTACCGAAGCGATGTGGGAAAAAATGCTGGCCTATGCAGGAAAAAATGATTGGAAAGGCGGCAACTTCAAAAAACTGAACCTGCCCTTTGAACCCCATATCATGGGTATGCCACAATCAATTCGGGATCGCATGGCGAAACGAGTTGAAACCTTTGTACATGGTCTTTTAACCGAAGTATTCAATGCAACTGACACAGCACCTCTTGCCGTTGAGGCAATCCTCAGTGCCGATTCCTATGATCTTGGTGCAAAAGTTGATTGCATTGAAGATCCGGCTGATTGGACTGGTGAAAAAATAGCCGAGCGTGCCGCCGGAATGGATACTGATAAAGGACCTGAAGGTGATTTTGACGATTAAAACAATAGTCTTCTAGCACCTCATCTCCGCCAATTTAGACTTTTCGAATAGGCCCACTATGCTTCGAAGTCAAAATTGACGAATCTAAGGCGCTTTAAGACTATTGTTTGTATTTATCATTTTCTCCCATATTCTAGTTACTCATAAAAGCCCCGGTTTAGTTTTGCCGGGGCTTTATTATAGAATTTGGGTATAGAGGTTCAGGGTTCACCGTTCAGGGGTACTCCCTCAGCAGTAACCCTCAAAACTGATGAAGTAAATTACACGGATGTTTGCCATAATTTTAATGCGATAACTCCTTGCCCGGATGTGGCTTTTTCAACCTTTGAACCTGGAACCCGGAACCTTGAACTCTCGTTTAGAACATTATGCCTTCTATTCTTTTTGCCAATAAAGATTCCCTCATAACACCTGTCATGGCTGCAGCCCTTGCCGGTTCTATGGCAGATGGCCGGATTAAAGCATTTGCCGCTTCTGAAAAAAAACAAACTATCAGTCCACAGGCTAAAAAAGTATTTAAATCCCTTTCTATTGCATTACCGAGAAAAACACTGGATGTTGCCAAGGTCGATTTCCTTACATACGACTTAGTTATTTATTTCTCAGATACGGAGCAGACCTTTTATCCAGCATTACCTGGCATGCCCCCCTTGGTGAGATGGAATATCCACCCTTCTGAAACAATCAGCACAAAAACGATTTCCAGCCTGAAAGAGAAAATCCAGTCTCAACTGGAGAACCTTTTATCCCAGGGGTATTTTACTGCTCTGATTCAGTCGAGAAGAAATGCCGAACTTCTCTTGGACAATCTCCATGAAGGCATTCTTGCCCATGACATGGAGCGGCGAATATTCTTTTTCAACCAGGCTGCAGAGAAGATAACAGGATTCAACCGTAAAGATGTTTTAGGTAAAGCCTGGCATACTGTTTTCACTTCCGGATTTTGTGGAGAACAATGCTCTTTTTGTGACGGTCCCCCCAAGCTGGGGCCAAATGCTTTAAACTACAATCTTGAGTTTTCCAACCTGGAAAATGAAAAGAAAATCCTGGACATGTCCATTGTTGCTATCAGAGACCTTTTAGGTACAACACTTGGCGTTGTGGCTTCATTCCGTGATATGACCCGTGAAAATGAGTTGGCCAAACAATTGGATCGGTCTGACCAATTTTCAGGGATTATTGGCCAAGATCCAAAAATGAAAGAACTGTACCGTACCATTGACGATCTGGCAAAAAGCAATGCCCCAGTGCTTATTGAGGGTGAATCTGGCACAGGCAAGGAACTGGTGGCTGCGGCGATCCATAACGAAGGGGCCAGGTGTGACCGACTCTTTGTCCCGGTAAATTGTGGTGCTTTACCTGAAAACCTCCTTGAATCAGAGCTTTTTGGTCATGTCCGTGGCGCCTTCACCGGCGCTATTCGCAATAAAAAAGGCCGATTTGAATTGGCTGATGGCGGCACATTATTCCTTGATGAGATCGGTGACATTTCACCCGCCATGCAGGTAAAACTCCTTCGAGTTCTGCAAGATGGCACCTTTCAAAGGGTCGGTGACGAAAAAATCCTGAAGTCCGATGTCCGTGTTGTGTCTGCCACCCACAAAGACCTTAAAAAGGAAATAGCTGCCGGACGCTTCCGTGAGGACCTTTATTACCGACTCTGCGTTGTTCCACTCAACCTCCCATCGTTACGAGAAAGGCGTAGTGATATTCCTCTTTTAGCCCGCCAATTTCTCAAACGATTCCTGGAAGAAGAGAACCGGGAGGATGTTGTTATTACCTCCGAAACCATGGATCTCCTGTTAGCTCATAGCTGGCCTGGCAATGTCAGGGAACTGCAGAATGTAATTCGCTTTCTCCTGGTGGGATGTAGAGAAGGAGTCATTCGTCCACATCATCTTCCTCCCAATATTAAAGAACAACCACAAACAACACGTATCCTTACTCCCTCTCCCAAAAGACGTGGCAAGTTACAAGAGGCTGCTGTACGTCGAGCACTGCAGGAAACAGATGGCAACAGACTTCAGGCTGCTAAGCTTCTCAATGTCTCTCGGGCTACCTTGTATCGATTCCTGGATCGCATTTCCCTCGACAGCTGACAACTGTCTCATATTTATTTCGCCTGAAAAACCGTGTTCTATCCCCAATTTGCCGCTGCAAACTTATGGTTGCTTATCGTTGGTGGACTGAGCGTTTAGCGATGGCAATCATGCCAAATTTCATTTAAGCTGTTTGCATGTGCTGGAGTCTTCATTTTTCACAAAGATTGGTTTACCGACTGATCTTTACCTTGATCCTCACCATGGTGTTCATACCGTCTTCTGGATCCTGCGAGTCAGCTCGTGATTACAAGGTCAAGGTCAGTATGATTTATCGATTCATTCTCTTTACCGAATGGCAGCCATCGGTCTTTGCCGAAGACTCCGACACTTTCACCATCGGCATCGTTGGTGATTCCCCCTTTAACAGCCTTTTTGGACAGCTGGCCAAACGGCAGGTGAACAACAGAAAACTTGTCATTCGTTCTCTCTCCTCCCAATCCAGCCCAAAAGATCTGCGTGGTTGTCAGGTCATTTTCATTCCTTCCTCCCATGCTGATCAAGTGAAACAAATTTTTAACGAAGTGGCAGATTCTCCGGTGGTTACCATCAGTGATATAGAAGGTTTTTTGGAAATGGGCGGCATGATTGGATTGTTTAGCGAAAAGAACCGAATAAAATTTGCCATACACCGGACGCGTGCCTCCCGAGTAGGGATACACTTTAGGGGCCAGATGTTAAAAATGGCGGCCCAGGTTCTGGAATAATATTAAGGAAAGGGCAATCACTTACCTTCTTCCAGCGCCTCGCGGATTACTGGGGCGAGTTCTTCAATGGCAATGGGTTTTGGAAGAAACTTACGTATCCCTAGCGCCATAGCGGCTTCTCTTGTCGTCTTTTCAGTGAAGCCGGTGGTTAAAATAATGGGCAGCTCTTGTCTGATAGCCAAGAGTTCACGGGTGAGTTCCGCA
The DNA here is from genome assembly GCA_964443295.1 of uncultured Desulfobulbia bacterium. Lineage (GTDB taxonomy): Bacteria > Desulfobacterota > Desulfobulbia > Desulfobulbales > CG2-30-60-27 > CAYUCH01. The sequence goes on from CAYUCH010000038.1 coordinate 23,098, forward strand.
CCTGTCATGTCGGGCATGGTCATGTCGGTGATGACAAGATCAAAATTCTCTGGCTCTGCTTTAAATTTTTCAAGAGCCTCAACACTTCCATTAACGGCAGTGACACGATAGCCCAGGCCGGTTAACATTTCTTCGAGGACCATGGTTATCGCTTTTTCATCATCAACAGCCAGGATATGCTCTGTTCCGCGCGGTAGAATTTGCTCTGATGTCTCATGGGGTAAAGAATCCGTTTCAGAATCGCAGCGAGGAAAATAAACATGAAAAGTTGCGCCTTGTCCCGGTTTACTGTCCACGGTGATTTGGCCTTTATGGCTTGTGACGATACCATGGACCACTGCAAGTCCCAGACCGGTTCCTTCTCCTTTCTTCTTGGTGGTAAAATAGGGTTCAAAGATTGTACCATGAAGGCTCTCTTTAATTCCATGACCGGTGTCGCGGACTGTGAGACGAATATATTCGCCGGGCTCAAGGGATAATTGGTCGTAATAGGTATCAGCCTTGATTTCAAAGGGAGCTAATGTTACTTCGAGAAGGCCTCCATTTTCACGCATGGCATGGTATGCATTGGTGCAAAGATTCATAACTACCTGGTGCAGTTGGGTTGTGTCCGCCATAACAAGACCGCAGTCACCGGGTATTCTACCACGAATATCGATTGTGGAAGGAATTGAGGCCCGAAGGAGTTTAATAGCCTCTTTGACGATGAGATGAATCTGTATAGCGTGACGTTCTTGTTCCCCTTGACGGCTAAAAGTGAGAATCTGTTGTACCAGATCTTTAGCCCTTATAGCTGCATTGTGAACCTGCTCAAGGTCTTGGCAGAGTTTCGGATTATTTTTTTCCCGCATCTGGGCAAGCTGAGTAAACCCGAATATGGCGGACAGGATATTGTTAAAATCATGTGCTATGCCGCCGGCCAAGGTGCCGATTGCCTCCATTTTTTGCGCCTGACGTAATTCAGCGGTACGTTTTTCCACCAGTTCCTCAAGGTTTTCCTGGTACATGCGGTTTTGGGCGATAAGGTGCGCCTTCTCCAATGCCTTCTTGACCGTGTGTTCCATGACCAGGAGGTCGGTCACCGGTTTGGTGATATAATCAGATGCTCCGGCCCTGATAGCTTCAATGGCATCTTCAAGCATACCAGTGCCTGAAACCACAATCACCGGTACGTCAGGAGCCTCCTTGGCCAGGATTTCTATCACTTCCAAGCCATCCATTTCCGGCATACGAAGATCAACTAAGACAATGTCGGGATTTTCTTTCCGGAAAACCTCCAATCCCTCACGGCCATTGCAGGCCTCAAAAACAATGAAGCCCTCATCTTCAAAAAAGAGTTGAAAGCTACGGCGCAACTCATCCTCATCATCAATGGTCAATATTTTCTTGTTTTCATAAGAAATCATAGTTCACCTCTAATGAGAGCCTCCACTGCCTCAACGAGTAAGCTTAATTCAGCAATAGGCTTTAAAAAAACGTGGTCGGTGTTCAGGCCCTTTTCAATAAGGTCTGGTGGGAGATGGTAATTGCTACTACCTGTGTGGATGATAAATTTACTTGAAAGGCTCTCAGCAAAGGCTGTACGGATCACTTCATTGCCATCAATACCGGGCAGGCGCATATCCACCACACAGGCCTGGATGTCTTCTTGACGCAGGATATCCAGGGCCTCTTCGCCACTGTTCGCCATAAACACGTCATAGCCCTCATCCTCAAAAAAGAAAACCAGGTTTTGAAGTAATCGTTCTTCATCATCAACAAGGAGTACTTTGGTCATAGGCTTCCTCATCTCGTTCTTTCAGGCTAGCTGGGTGCAACAGGTAGTCGAATGGAGAAGAGTGATCCCTTGCCGGGTGTTGACTCCACTTCCATGCTACCTTTGTGGTTATTGGTAATGATCATATAGGACACCGACAGGCCAAGCCCTGTTCCACTGCCCACCGGTTTGGTTGTGAAAAAGGGTTCAAAAACCCGTTTCCTTACCTCTTCGGGCATACCAGGGCCATTATCCGCCACCTCAATCCTGATAAATCCGTCATCATGGTGTACCCGCAGGGTTATGGTGGGTTTTTCCTCTCCCATTTCTTTCACAGCAAAGGCCTGGGCGGCATTTTTGAGGAGATTGAGAATAACCTGTTCAAATTCCGTGACAACCAGTTTTACTTGGGGCAAATCCGGCTCATACTCACGGACTATATTGAGATGGCGAAAGTCGTATTTTTTCTTTAGGTCATAATCATTACTGGCCAATTCCACTGTTTGTTCAATGAGTAACGTAACCTCGGAGTATTGCATGGCGGATTCACTGCGCCGGGAAAATTGCAACATATTGGAAACGATCTTTGCAGCTCGGTTTCCAGCATTGTAAATGTCATCCACCATGGACAGTACCATGCGTTTTTCGAGATAATCATGGATAATGGCCAGGGAGGCACCAAGTTCATCTGCCACCCGCTGGTTGGCTGGAAGCTCAAGTGAAACCCGCCGCTTGATGTTTTGAACCGCCTGAATCATGATGCCTAAGGGATTATTGATCTCATGGGCCATACCGGCGGCAAGTCCGCCAACCGACATCATTTTCTCGGTTTGTACCATCATCTCTTCAATCTGTACCCGTTCGGTGACATCATCCACCCGCAACACCGCTCCCTCAATGCCGTTGGCAATCAGGGGATAGATGGTTACATTCTTAAAACAATTTACACCGTCTCGGTTATAGTTGAGTTTATTGGTCTCCTTCACCTGTCGCTCACGGATTGCCTCCTGAACTTGTTCTATCTGAGCGGCAAACTGAGGAAGAATGTCCGCCAGAAACCCTCCCCTGGCCTCTTCAAAGGAGAGACCACTGAGAGCTTCAGCCTCACGATTCCATCGGGTGATGCGACCTGTGGTGTCAAGACCGATGAGGGCTGACGGCATGGAATCAATGACGTTATTGAGATAATTACGCAGCTGTCTCAACTCCTCCTCATTCTGCTTGCGCTCAGTGATATCTACGGATATGCCGCAGACGGCATATATATTTCCCTGACTGTCATGCAAGGGAAACTTGGCAGAGATATAGGTATGTAGCCCATCTGCATGGGGCGCTTCCTCCTCCGCCTCTATTAGTTCACCGCACGAAATAACCTGTTGGTCAATCTTGATAAATTTTTCGGCCAACTCAGGGGGAAACAGCTCTGCATCTGTACGACCGATGATTTTTTCTTGATTGGTCTTTACCATCTCCTGATAACTACGGTTGACCATAAGATAGCGACCATCCAAGTCTTTAAGATAGATTACTGAATTAGTATTATTGATGATGGATTGGAGCAGGTCTTCGTTTTCCCGAAGTCGTCGGTCTCGATACTCCACCTGTGTCAGCATGCTGTTAAAAAAATCAGTGAGGTCTCCAATCTCATCATCGCTCTGTCGGGTACCACGTAAACTATAATCCTGGTATCTTGAGACATTGTTCATCACCTCTGCTAGGTGGTCCACCGGTCCGGAGATGATTTTTTGTAACCAGGTTGACAGGAGAAAGGTGATCGCACCGGAGAGCAAGACAAGAAAGACCATATTTGCCATACTGTTGCGTAAGAAGACGGCACGCTCCTGTTGATTCGAACGTAGCAAAATAGTGCCGAGGAACACCTCCTTCTCCATGATACGCTGGGCCATGAAAACTTCGTTATTCATTTCCTTGGCGCCTTGCCAGTCCGGAACCGTACAGGACAATGTCGGGCTTCCCGGGCGTTGCCAGCTGGCAAAGAGGGAACCATCAACGGTAAAGAGGCTGGCACCGGTCATGGAGGAGACCGCCTGGAGGGAACTCAGGGCGTCATGCCCCTCTTTGGGGTCGTCAAAGGCCAAGGCTCCTTTGGAATTGAAGCCTATGGTTTCCGCCTGGGAGTTCAGGTTTTGCAAAAGCCAGCTTTGAAAGACGAAATATTGATAGGTGATGAAAATGGCGCTGGTCATCAACATGGCAAAAAAACTGGCAATCATGGTGACCACCAGGATTTTATTGCGGATGGATAGTCGACTCAGCAATCGCAGATAGTATGGACGAAGAGAGAGTTGGTCGGTCATTAATTGCCCTCCAGAACCCGGGCCGCCATTTTCAGCATCTGCCCTCGAAAATTAATGCCAACACGGTCGGCGTGCGTTCGGTGTACGCTGAATCTGATTTTGTTCCGGCGGCTGAAAAACGAAATCATACCGCCTTTTTCTAGAAAACCTTCCATGTCACTGATAGTAAGCACTGGAAACCCCTTCACCTTTTTGAGAATTTGCTTTTCCTGGCCCGCAAGGGAGGAAGGAATAAATAGGACCTGACAGGCGCTCAGTTTTTCCTGGCTGGGTTGGGCGGAGAGGTAGCTGATGACAAGTTTACGACCATCCACCTGTTGGTTAATTACTTGATTAAGAAAGTCTTCAAAGGGATTGTCACCTACGATGCCGATGGTGAAGGTGTCAGGATTTTTTGTGAAGGCTGATGCCGGCCACTCGCTAAAGAGAATGAAACGATAGATGAAGCCGGCCTTGATTTTGTAATCAAGCGAAGATTCACCGAATCCCAAGGCCGGTATGAGCACCATGGTAAGGATCAGGGCAAAGATCAGTCGGCAGACAGGTATTCGTGAAGAAAGAGAACTCCAACGCATGTAAACAGCTTAATTAAAAATTGGCGGAAACACCAGCGCTAAACGTCCGGCCCGGCTGGGATATCCGGCACTGGTTTCATGGTTTTTTGATAATTCTCAACATCCATCAATTCCCGGCAGTCCATCTCAATGACATTATCCAATTCTACAGCTCCGGCAAAACCGCCATAACAAAGCAACAATGACATTTATTGCATGACCATTCTTTGGGAACGTTATCTTTTTAAATATGCTTATTGATTGAAGCCAGAGAAATGAGATATGATTTAATATATTCACCTACTAGTTCAATATATATTTACTCGATCCTGAAAAAGCCTTTTTTGCGAAAACGTATTGAAAGTCCCCATCGAATTGCCTAGCCTTAAAGAACGGTATAGAAAAAAAGCGTGATAACCTAGACATTAATATGTCTATGGAGATGGAGCGTGATGAAAATAAAAATCCCCGTAATAATCCTACCCATTCTCATCTTGCTATTTTCCTACCAACTTAAAGCCGAAGAAGCGCCAGATCTTGATGAAATATTTACAATGTCGTTTCAAGAATTAATGAACATTGAGGTGTCAGTTACTTCAAAACGAAACGAAAACGTAAAAGATGCACCAGGTGTAGTAACTGTGATAACCCGAGACGAGATGCGCCAATATGGCTTCCGCACCTTCGAGGATGTGCTTAATTTTATTCCTGGCTTTACCACAACCAAAGAAGTAGACCGGTTTGCAGCTGGTCTCGGCCTAAACGTCCGTGGCTCTACGACTGACTTCGGGCAGACAGTGCTTATTCTGGTAGACGGTCAATCAATTAACGATTTTATGACAGGTAGTGGGCTGCAATTTACCCCCAATCAATTTTTAGAAAACATAAAGCAGATGGAGGTGATTCGCGGGCCTAGTTCAGCGCTTTATGGAGCCAATGCTTTTTTAGCGGTGATTAATATAGTGACGGATGGCATGGAGTTTGAGAATCAGAATATTGCTGAAGTAAAAATAGGTGATAATGATGGTCGCAATGCCACGGTTAAAGTGGAGCATGTCATAAATGATGATTTTCAGATAGCACTGAGTGGTCAGTATTATAATTATCAAGGCGATGATATTGGCATACCGGATGTAACTATCACGGATCCACTGGGGACCCCAATCACATACAGTGGCCATGTTTACCGTGACGCATTAGAAATGAAGGATATTTTTCTAAGGACCGCCTTTAAAGACGTCTTATTAAAGATTAATTGGCAGCAATATGAGGCCAATACTATCGATGGCATGGGCTGGGCTGCTGATGGTACTTTAACGGATGCTTTGGGAATAGATCACACGGGCGTATTCAGGTCTAGCAATCTTCTTTTCGGTGAATCTGAGCATATTGATGTAACGCTGAATTATGCCACCAATTTATCCGACACATTACGAATTGATGCAACAGCAAAATGGGCCAAGTATGAATCTTCAACTCATTACCCATTGACTCAGGCCTTGGTCAGAATTCCTTTTGGTATCGCAGGGGATGCTATAGATGAAGATGCTAGTATCGATAATGATTATATAAGCCATATAGCCAACTTTGATACTTTAATAGATTGGACTGGGTATGAAGATCATGCGGTTATCCTGGGTGCCGGCTATAACAGGAGTGACGCAGATGGAAGCTATATTATTCAATTTGCAGACCTGGATGGTGACGGAGTGCAAGAAACCTATGTGGAAAACCCCTCTTTTACTATTCCCGAAATGCCGGAAGAAGCCGTTCGAAAATCATACTCTGTTTATCTGCAAGATACATGGCGCTTTGCCAGTCAATTCACTCTAACATCTGGAATACGGTTTGATGATTATAACGATTTTGGTAACACAACGAACTACAGGATGGCTTTATTATACAAGCCCACTGATAAATGGTCGTTAAAGACCATGTATGGCACAGCCTTCCGAGCTCCGAGCGTAATTGAAGCCGAATTTGTCACCCCCCCCTTATATTGTTGCCGATCCAAATATTGGCCCAGAGGAATTGGTAAGTTATGAACTGCAAGCCATTTTTACCCCAACTAGCAAGTTGATGTTGAGCAGTAATATCTATAGAAATGATATTGATCAGGTGATACGTCAATTCACAACTAATAATCCAGCAAATACTACAGAGCAAAGTTATCAGAATCTTGGTGAACGGACATTGACTGGAATTGAATTAGAAGGTCACTGGCAATGGATGAAAAACACCAATATATTTTTTGCATATACCCATGTGCTAAAAGCGGATGATAACTTTCAAGGTGTCACCAATGATATAGATGGCATTCCAAAGGACACCTTGAATTTGGGTTTGACTGTACAACCACCACAATTAGAAGGTTGGTCGTTTGGCCTTTCTGCTCTAGCCAGGTGGAATTTTGTTGAATCAGATGTTGAAGCTGTCTTTCCTGGTGCAGGCAATTTTACTTTATCGGATTACTTCATTGCTGATCTTAATATTATTAAGCAGAATGTCCTGAGTGTTAAAGGATTGGATGCATCATTGTTAATCCATAACATAACTGATGATACCAAAAATACCGTTAGAAATGTAACGTGGTCACCAAGGGGCTTTCCTCGTGATTGTAGGCAGGTATTGTTTGGGCTTAGGTATCAATTATGAGGTGCCTGCTTTTCTTGGGTAATTTAGGCTGAATATTTCATAAAGAAAGAAGACGAAACCTTGAAAATCCTTGATGGTTACAGACCAGCCATGCACAACCTTTTTCCCTCCAACCTATTCCGGGCTGAATTACTCAAAGCAATAAAGTGCCCGGAGATACGTTACCGTAAATTCTGCACCGAAGAATATCTAGGCCTTGACCGAAAACAAAACCGGGTATTTATTGGCCTGCCATTACATAAAAAGACTATGATCGACCATAGGAGTTATGATCGAAAGTGGTGTTTGAGGGAGAATTGTAAAAATAAATGACGT
>CAYUCH010000039.1:0-28937 GCA_964443295.1 uncultured Desulfobulbia bacterium
ATGAATATCTATCTTCTGATAAAAATCGGGTGCCAGACCAAGACAAATAGCCCGTGATCGCACATAGCTCAATGCTGCCTGGGCTGACTCCTGCATTACTTCACCAAGTTTACCGGTGATGGTGAGCTTCCCTTTGCCGGGCAACAACAAAGTCTCGATCTGCAACAGCTCACCGCCCACTTCTGTCCAGGCGAGACCTGTGGTCAGTCCAACTCTGTCGATTTCTTCGGCCAGGCCAAAGCGGTATTTTGGCGCACCCAGATATTTTGGCACAGCACCCTGAGTTATACGATATTTCTTTTCTTTGCCCTTCTGCAGGCGATCTCGAGCCACCTTACGGCATATTGATGCAATACTTCGCTCCAGATTCCGAACTCCGGCCTCTCTGGTATACCGCCTGACAGTCTCCAGGATTGCCTTGTCATTGAAGGTAATATCACCAGTAGAAAACCCATTCGCTTCCAACTGCTTAGGAATCAAAAAGCCATGGGCAATCTGCAGCTTGTCTTCTTCGGTATAGCCATCAAGCTTAATGACCTCCATACGATCTTTAAGAGGGGGTGGGATAGCTGGTAAGCTATTGGCCGTAGTAATAAAGAAAATATCAGACAGGTCGTAATCCAAATCCAGATAATGGTCGTTAAAGGCGTTGTTCTGTTCTGGATCAAGTACCTCCAGCAGTGCTGCCGAGGGGTCACCACGAAAATCCATGCTCATCTTGTCCACTTCATCTAGACAAAAAACCGGATTGTTTACCTTCACCTTCTGCAATGATTGAATTATTTTCCCTGGCATTGCACCAATATAAGTACGCCGGTGTCCTCTGATCTCAGCCTCATCTCGAACCCCACCTAGACTCAGACGGACAAATTTTCTCCCCATTGCCCGGGCTACTGATTTGGACAAAGAAGTCTTGCCAACCCCTGGAGGACCAACCAGACAAAGAATAGGCCCTTTAATTTTCTTCACCAAGGCCTGCACTGCAAGATACTCAAGAATTCGTTCCTTGGGCTTTTTCAAGCCAAAATGATCTTCTTCGAGGTATTTTTCTGCTTGACTGATTTCGTTTTTCTCCTTGGTTTTTTCATTCCAAGGAAGGCTAAGAATACAATCTATGTAATTGCGCACCACCGTGGCCTCCGCCGACATGGGGGGCATCAACTTGAGCTTTTTGAATTCTCGCTTTACTTTAGAACGCACTAACTTCGGCATCTTCTTACGGCGAATTTGTTTCTCGAGTTCGTCCAGATCAGAGCCATCTTCATTTTCTCCGCCCATTTCTTTTTGTAAGGCACGAATCTGTTCGGAGAGATAATAATTTTTCTGGCTCTTCTCCATTCGCTTTTTCACCTTGGAACGAATATTCGCCTCCATGGAAGCAATTTCATTCTCCTGAGTGAGGAAGCCAAGAATGAGCTCTAATCTATCTTGAATAGAGAAGGCCTGCAGAATATCTTGTTTTTTCTGCACACCTAAAGGGAGATGCGAGGAAAGGACATCGGCGAACCTGGCGGGATCCACTTGATTACCAAGGGACTTGACCACTTCGCTGGGTATTTTTTTGCTTCGCTTGGCAAAGTCAGCAAAGATAGAACGAATCTGGCGCACATATGCTTCAGTCTCGGAAAAAACTTCCCCTGATTCCTGAAGTACTTCCACTTCAACCCTGAAAAATTCATCGTGATGCAGGTAGCGAAGCACTCTTGCCCGCTTCTTTCCTTCCACCAGGGCTTTTATTGTGCCATCGGGAAGACGAAGGAGCTGCAAGACAGAAGCTACTGTGCCGATTTTATGAATTCCTTCCTTTTTAGGATCCTCTATGCCAGCATCTTTCTGGGTGGCAAGGAAAATACTGGTTCGGCTTGCCATGGCCTTCTCCAGGGCCTTAATGGACTTTTTACGCCCAACAACCAGGGGGGCCACCATATGGGGAAACAAGACAATGTCCCGCAAAGACATCATGGGGAAAGTTTCATTTTCAATAATTAGCTCGCTCATATATCTATTATGGTCCTTAGAGTCAAAAAGGGCAAGAAAATGACATTACCCTTTGGCAAAGCTCAGGGCAGGAGTAAATATCTTTTGAAAAGCTAGAGACAGAGTGTCAATGCTGACCTAGGCACTCTTTTTCTTTTCATTTTCATAAAGAACAACAGGATATTCTCCGTCGTTCACAACCTGCTCATTGATCACGCATTCTTTCACGTTTGGATCAGAAGGAAGTTCGTACATAACATCAAGCATAGACTGTTCCATGACGGAACGAAGCCCACGGGCACCTGATTTTCGACGAATTGCTTCTCTGGCAATTGCTTCAAGAGCGCCTTCAGTAAATCGCAGTCTGATATCGTCAAACTCAAACAAACGTTGATATTGTTTGGTCAAGGCATTTTTGGGTTCCTTAAGAACACGAACCAAGTCTTCTTCTGTCAGCTCTTCCATATTGGCAATGACCGGTAATCGACCAACCAATTCCGGAATCAGCCCGAAACTCAACAGATCTTCCGGCCGTATACCAGCAAGAATTTCACCTAGGTTTTTCTTGGAGTTACTTACCACTTTAGCGCCAAATCCCATGGATTTGGTACCAATGCGTTTTTTAACCACTGAATCAAGACCGACAAAAGCTCCACCACAGATAAAGAGAATGTTTGTAGTATCCACCTTAATATAGTCTTGCTGGGGATGCTTTCGACCACCCTTAGGAGGAACACTGGCAATAGTGCCTTCAATGATTTTTAACAAGGCCTGTTGCACACCCTCACCAGAAACATCACGCGTAATGGAGGCTGAATCGGATTTTCTGGCAATCTTGTCGATCTCATCAATATAGACAATGCCCCTACAGGCTCGCTGGACATCGTGGTCAGCTGCTTGCAGCAGGTTAACGAGAATATTTTCGACATCTTCACCCACATAGCCAGCCTCGGTAAGAGTCGTTGCATCTGCCATGGCAAAAGGAACATTCAGAGTTCGTGCCAAAGTTTGGGCTATGAGTGTTTTACCACTACCGGTGGGGCCAATGAGAATAATATTACTTTTCTGAAGCTCAACATCATTGGATTTACCCTGGTTCTGGGCATCCACTCGTTTATAATGGTTGTGTACCGCTACGGACAACACTCGTTTAGCATGGTCCTGACCTACAACATATTGGTCAAGGTGCTCCTTGATTTCTATGGGTTTCAGGGCCGCAGTCAAAACCTCGGCTTCCAAATCCTGCTTACGGTCTTCCCGGACTATTTCATTGCAAAGCTCAATACACTCATCACAGATATAGACCGTCGGTCCGGCAATCAGTTTTCGGACTTCATCCTGACTCTTACCGCAAAAGGAACACAGCACTTCTATTTCGCCGTCGTTTTTCTTGGCCATGACTATGATTCCTCCTCAGAAGCGCCCCTTTCTTCAAGCACTTTATCCACCAGGCCATATTCTTTGGCTTCCATGGCACTCATGAAATAATCACGCTCTGTGTCCGCTTTTATTCGCTCGATATCCTGCCCGGTATGACTGGCCAGGATAGTATTCAAATCTTCCCGCATTCTCAGGATTTCCCTGGCGTGAATATCAATATCCGTTGCTTGACCTTGAAAACCACCCATGGGCTGGTGGATAAGGATCCGGGAATTAGGCAAAGCATACCGTTTCCCCGCCTGCCCGGCCGCCAATAACAAAGCGCCCATGCTGGCCGCCTGCCCCATACACAGGGTGGCGATGTCGCATTTGACATAACGCATGGTATCGTAAATAGCCAAACCTGCAGTTACTACGCCACCAGGGGAGTTGATATAAAAAGTGATGTCTTTGTCTGGATCATCCGCCTCTAAAAAAAGCAATTGGGCAATGATGAGATTGGCAATGTCATCATTCACCTGGGTTCCTAAAAATATAATACGCTCTTTGAGCAAACGAGAATAAATATCAAAAGCTCGCTCACCGCGGGGGCTCTGTTCGACCACCATTGGAACCAGGTTCATGCGTCATCTCCCGCTGCAGAGGATTCTTCATCTTGTGACTCCGAATCTGCAGCCACTATATTTATTGTCGCCTCTTTCTTTAATAAACTTAAGACCTTTTCACTGAGTAATTCGTTCATGAGAGGTAAAAAGTCTTCCTGCTTACGAAAATACTGCTTCACATCCGGAACTGACATACCGTATTGATCCGCAATTCGCTGAAAAGCTTTTTCAAGGTCATCATCGTCCACGGTGATTTCCTCTTCTTCGGCTATTTTCTTCAAGAGAAAATCCCCTTTCACCCGGCGAATAGCTGATTCTTTATATTGCTCAGTGAGGTCATCAACGTTGATACCAGCCGCCTCAAGAGTCATACCCGGAGATTGACGCTCAAGATTGTTTTCAGTCTCTTTGATGAGGGCATTAATTTCATATGCTACCAATCGATTGGGTATCTCAAAATCATGGGAATCGAGAAGTTGAAGCATCAGTTTATCCGCCAAGTCCCCGCCGGCCACTTCTTCCTTTTGCTCGCGGATCTTGCCACGTACATGTTCCTTAAGGTCAGCCAATGTTTTAAATTCTTCTCCCACATCCTGGGCAAAATCGTCATCAAGTTCAGGCATCACCCGTTCTTTAACATCTTTAACGGTTATCTTGAACTCGATGCTTTTACCAGCCAAAACAGGATTGGCAAAACCTGCTGGAAACTCAACGGTACGGGAGGTTTCTTCACCATTATTCAGGCCAAGAAAAATATCTTCAAACTCTTTGCCATTATTGCCGGAACCAACGTCGATGGAATAGTCATTGCCTATAACCTGCTTCATGGCTTCGCCGTCATGGAATCCCTGAAAATCTATAACGATGAGGTCGCCCTCTTCAATACTGCGGCCCTCGACACTTCGCAGTGGAGCCTGTTGCTTGCGCAGGATCTCAAGTTCAATATCCACCAGGGAGTCACCAATGACGATTTCCGGCTGTTCGACATCAATTCCTTTATATTTTCCAAGAGAGAACTCAGGACGCACATCAATTTCAGCTTCATAGACAAAAGTGCCATCATCGGCAAAATCAAAACTCTTAACATCAGGATGTACAACAGCGTCCAGTTTGGTTTCTTCCAAGGCATCAAAGTAGGTGGCCTGGATCATTTCATCAGCCACTTCGGTTCGAATTTTTTCACCGAAATTTTTCTCTAAAACCTGACGAGGAATCTTTCCTTTTCGAAATCCCTTGATGGATACTTCATTCCCTGCCTTTTTATAGGCTGCATTCAATTTTTTCCCAACCTCGCCGTCAGGGAGGACAATTTTTAACTTTTTTGTTAAACCAGATACATCTTCTACGGAAACCTGCATAATTCCTTTTCCTTTTGCTGGGGAAACAGCTCGTTAGCACTGTTTCCCTTTCATAAAATTGATAAAATCCTCAAATGATTTCTAAAAACCCTGCTCTTATTGAAACCACCGGACAGAACCGTTAATATTGGTGCGAGAGGGGGGAGTTGAACCCCCATTCACATTCGTGAGCTGGATCCTAAATCCAGTGCGTCTACCAATTCCGCCACTCTCGCGGGCTTTGCACTTCTCAACTAAAAATTGAAAGGCCGGAGATACTAACACACTGCCATACAAGGGACAATGGCATCAGGAAATTTTAATCAATAATGGCCCCTCAGTCAAGGGAATGATTTAATGCTTAAGCCGTTGATTTCTTGTCATTTCAAGAGATTGCAGCCTGGCCCGGTACCCATATGGAGATAATATTTTTCTCATATTTTTCCATAGTCATTGCCAACTGGGGAAAAACATACACCTCTTTCTCCTAATAAGGAGCCTACTCTCTCCATATCTAGTAGCAGAAAGCCGTAAGTTCTCGGTTCGCAGATAAACGAAAATTACCACAAGCTGCGAGACGGACGTGGGTCAAGTATATGTTTTAAACTAACTGAGAGGCATTTGAAACGCTCCTGCTCTGTCTATGTTTGTCAAAATTGTCGGTCTCGCAGGGGAAAGAGGAATAGGCGCAAGCTGCGAGACGGACGTGGATCATGCCGAAATGAGTAAAAGAATTTAGTGGCATTAAAAACGCTTCTGTTTTTAAGGATTTGGTCAAATTTCATTGACAATTCACGGCATTATTGATAGCTAAGAGCCTTTCGATACAGCCATTTCCCTGCCATTATCCAGCTTTCACAAAGAGAGTTACTGAACCATGGACCACAACAGCACGAATTCTCAAACCTCGGTCCGTAAGGATTTCCAACCTGCCGGATTGGCAACCCTTATTGGTAGTTTGCCGCTTAAAAGCCATGAAGAAGCTCTCAATTGGATTTTTGCTGCCACCCCGGAAATACCTCTCTGGCCTCAGCTTCCCGGCAATCCTCTTGAAAGAATGCTGCGTCAGTTTATAGAAGGCTTTCCAGGTATAATTGAAAACGAAGACAATGTCATTTTCGATACTACAACTGCACTGTTCGAAGAAGAGATGCTCGCCTTTTTTGAAGATTTTTTATCAGTTTCCGAAAATCCTGCCACCCTTATCGATTCACGCTTTTCAATGGATAACAAAAGAGGTGCAGGCCTTTTCTCATTTAAAGAAGCAGCAAAAAATCAGAGTAGCCTCCTTGCTGCAAAAGGCCAGATCACCGGTCCTTTCACCATGCTTACCGGTCTTACGGACTCTGACAAAAAACTCGCCTTTTACGATCCGATGATGCGGGAGATAATTGTCAAAGGTATCGCAGCTCGGGCTGCCTGGCAGACTATGCTTTTGAAAGAACTGCAATGTCCGGCGATTGTCTTTCTAGATGAACCTGCCCTGGCAGGACTGGGATCTTCTTCATTTATCGGTGTGTCAAATGAAGACATCAGCCAGGATTTAAGTGAGGGTATTTCTGCTATTCAGGGAGCTGGCGGACTTGCAGGAATCCATGTGTGCGCAAACACCGATTGGAATCTTTTATTTGCACTGGACCTGGATATTCTCAGCTTTGACGCGTATGGCTATTTTGACCGCCTTGTTACATGCCGAGAACAAACCCTTGCATTTATTGAGCGGGGAGGAATTCTGGCCTGGGGAATCGTGCCAACCGGAGAAGCAGAACATATCGAAAAAGAGACAGCCGAATCCCTCGCCTCACGTTGGGAAGATTGTGCTTTACAATTAGGTGGCCACGATCTTTCCATTCAGGAAATACATGCCAGAGCCCTTATCACCCCTTCCTGTGGAACCGGCTCTCTTTCCAAAGAACTCGCCCAAAAGGTCATGGACCTGACAAAGGACACCTCGACTATTTTACGAAAAAAATTTGGCAGGTAAACGAAGTAAATTAGATCTTCAATAAAGGAGAACAGGAAAATTTTTCTTACACAAATCAAATTCTCCTTGTTTTGTGAGACAGATATTTAAGACCGTATCAACCCTGTAATTAATAATAATTCTATTCCAGTACACACGGACATAACCAATGAGCGAATTAAGCCAGATACTAAAACAACGAAGACAAAAAGCCCAGGAGCTCGCCGAAGGTGGAACTTCGCTTTTTGCCAATGATTTTCAGCCCTCCCACCACGTCAAAGATATTTTACAGAAAGATAATGAAAAAGATGAAGGACCCATTTCTGTGGCCGGTCGTATTGTTGGCTTGCGCAAATTTGGCAAAGCCTCCTTTCTCCATATACAGGATGAAAGTGGCCGTATTCAGGTCTACGTCAAAAGAGACTTGGTGGGCCAAGAAGCATATGCTGCTTTTAAAAAATGGGATATTGGCGACATTGCCGGTTTCACCGGAACCCTGTTCCGGACCAAAACAGATGAACTGACCATCCAGGCAAACACCATTAAACTGATCACCAAGTCACTTCTGCCATTGCCTGAGAAATTCCATGGCCTCACTGATGTTGAAACTCGATATCGCCAGCGTTACGTCGATCTTATCGTCAATCCAGAAGTACGGACAACCTTTCGAAAACGAGTTGAAATTATCCGACTTATTCGTGAGTTTCTTACCAACCGTCATTTCCTTGAGGTTGAAACTCCCATGATGCATCCCATTGCCGGTGGAGCCACAGCACGCCCCTTCCGGACCCACCATAAAGCTTTAGATATGGAGCTGTATCTCCGCATTGCCCCGGAACTGTATCTGAAACGATTGATGGTTGGTGGTTTTGAGCGGGTTTTTGAAATCAACCGTAATTTTCGGAATGAAGGGCTTTCTACCCGCCACAATCCCGAATTTACCATGCTGGAATTCTATCAGGCCTATGCAACATACGAAGATCTTATGGATCTTACGGAAGAAATGGTCTCCTGGATTGCCATGGAAGTAAATAGTTCCATGCAGCTCACGTATCAAGGTCAAGAAGTAGATCTTGCTCCTCCGTGGAAAAGACTGACCATGGATGATGCACTCATGAAAGTTGGAGGAATTTCAGCTGATATTCTCAATGATGAAGAACAATCTCGAAAACTTGCCGAGGAGAAAGGAATCCAGTTTGAGGGTGATGCCGGCCATGGCAAGATCAAAACAGAACTATTTGAATTATTGGTGGAAGAAAAACTGATTCACCCAACATTTATTACCGCCTATCCCACCGAAGTTTCACCCTTGGCGAGGCGAAATCAACACGATCCAGAAGTCACCGATCGGTTTGAACTTTTCATTACTGGTCGCGAGATAGCCAATGCCTTCAGTGAGTTAAACGACCCTGTGGATCAGCGGCAAAGAATGGAAAAACAAATTGCCGAACGCGGTGATGATGAAGAAATATTTCCGGAACTGGATGAGGACTTTTTACGTGCCTTAGAATACGGCATGCCATCGGCTGCCGGTGAAGGCATTGGTATTGATCGCCTGGTCATGCTCCTCACCGATGCTCCCTCAATACGGGACGTGATTCTTTTTCCTCATTTAAGATCGGAAAAAGGATAAATAGGACACATATCATTTAATGTTTGTATATGCGGAATTTTCATTCGCTACGCATATATGGATGGGAGGAATAATTACTTGGGTTTTGAGTGGTTTATCAGTCTTCGGTATCTGAAGGCCAAACGGAAACAGACCTTTATCTCACTTATCACCATCATCTCGGTAACAGGGGTGGCTGTTGGGGTAATGGCCCTTATCGTTGTTCTTGGTGTGATGACCGGTTTTACCGACGAATTCCGTGACAAAATCCTTGGCATAAATTCACATATCGTGGTGCAGAAATTTGGCGGCCCGATGGATGACTATGCTTCCTTACTTCCCAAACTACAAGAGCATAAAGGGGTTAAAGCAGTAACACCTTATATTACCAGCCAGGCAATGATCAGCTCAGGGATGGGAGGCACCGGAGCTGTTCTACGTGGTATTGATTCTGAAACAGTCAGTTCTGTTCTCAATCTCAACGAACATATGAAAGCCGGCTCTCTGGATGACCTTAACACTCCAAAGGGTACAAATGGCAGTGAACTCCCGGGTATTGTTATTGGGAGAGATCTCGCCCACCAACTCCGGGTTGGCCTCTACGACAATATTCGCCTTATCTCTTCATCTGGCGCTCTCACTCCAATGGGAGTTATTCCAAAAATGAAAACCTGCCGGGTAGTAGGGATTTTCAAAACCGGCATGTATGAGTATGACTCAGTACTCTGCTTTCTCTCACTTAAGACTGCCCAGAATTTCCTGGAAATTCCAGACCAAATACATGGCTACGAAATAAAAATAACTGACATCTACCAGGCCCAGAATATTGCCCAGGAGCTGGAAAGCAAACTTGGCCTGGCATACGTTGCTCGGGATTGGATGCGGACCAATAAAAATATTTTTTCTGCTCTGCAACTTGAAAAAACAGCCCTTTCAGTCATCGTCGCCCTGGTAGTCCTTGTGGCTGCCTTCAATATTGTTTCCACACTTATCATGGTGGTCATGGAAAAATCGAAAGATATCGCCATTCTTAAATCAATGGGTGCCACGAGCCGAAGCATCATGCGAATTTTTATTTATGAAGGCTTGATCATCGGGGTGGTTGGTACTGTATTCGGCATAATAGGTGGGTTTGGGCTTGGAGAACTCCTGTCCCGTTATGAATTTATAACCTTGCCCGATGTCTATCCGATTTCCACATTGCCTGTTAAAATCTCAGTAGCTGATGTGGGTTTTATTTCCTTTGCCGCGGTGCTCATCACGTTTCTTGCCACCCTCTATCCATCGTGGCAGGCAGCCCGCGTTGAACCTGCGGAGGCGTTGAGATACGAATGAGCGACATAAATGAAGCAACGCCAACATCAACCAACGGTTTCCTTTGTAAAGCCGATAATATTCGGAAGTCCTTTATAGGGCAAAACTCCCTTGAAGTCCTTGCCGGCGTTGATCTTTCGCTCAAAATAGGCGAGCAGGTCGCCATTGTAGGGAGTTCCGGTACCGGTAAAACCACCTTATTACATATCCTCGGGACCATAGACCGTCCTACCTCTGGTAATCTATATTTTGCTGATCAAGATGTCTTTTCACTGGAAGATCAGCCATTATCTCAATTTCGAAATCAATCCATTGGCTTTGTCTTTCAATTTCACCACCTTTTGCCGGAATTCAGCGCCCTGGAGAATGTCATGCTTCCCGGCCTCATTGCAGAAAGACCAAAAAAAATTCTCTCCGAAGAAGCCAAGCAACTGCTTTCCCAGGTTGGTCTGCCGGATAGATTACATCACAAGGTTGGTGAACTCTCAGGAGGAGAGCAACAACGCGTCGCCCTGGCTCGGGCTATTATTTTAAAACCATCATTATTGCTGGCAGATGAACCAACCGGAAATCTTGACCCCAAAACAGGGGACAAAGTTTTTGAGCTGATTAAAGATTTAAACCAGGCTTATAATCTGACTACTGTCATGGTTACCCATAATCATGATCTGGCTGCAAGTCTCGATCGATGCCTGACCATGTCTGATGGCAAACTGCATGAATAGATGCTGATTCACAAGAGCTTGCTTGACAAAGAGAGCCATGGTTGCTAATGAATGTCCGTCCAGAAATGAGTCATTTTTTTTCGAGGTCAAGGAACAGCAACAACAAAAAGCACCAAAACCCATTGGGCATAAACGCAGCGAATTAAACATATACGAGCATTTTTCATTATGCTGTAATGCAGAGATCGGGAAGGTAAGTGAGTCTGTGAGACTCAGAAAAAGCCTTTTCTGAACTGGCATTAATGAAACTGACCCCCTATCCCATTACTATTTGAGGATGGCCTTTTACTCATACTCCCAAAGCATGGGATATACATACTATGGAACCACAAAAGCCCATGGCTGAAAATTTTATAGAATTTCCCAAAACCTCCGGCTCCTCTTTTTGTGCGAGAAATTTTCTTCGGTTTATTATTTTCCTTCTTGCTCTCTTGCCCTTTATGCCATGCAACGACGTCACAGCTTCCGACGGGAGTTATCTCCAGACCGCTGGACAGGATATAGCAGTTGATAATAATATAATCACCTTTCTCCCAGTTCAGATATATGACACCCAGGAGCCTGATGAATTTGCTCAATTTGTCGACAAGACATTAAAAGATGTGTTGGCAACCTATTCCATTGATTTAGTAACCAGACAACAGTCCGCTGTTATACAGGATTCCCCTTCTTCCTGGCCCTTAAAAAGGGAAGAAGCCCAACCTCTTTTCTCTACTTTCCAAAGCAGATTTATTGCCTCTGGTAGTATCACAAGGGCCGGAGAGACCATTAGCACCGACCTTGCCATATTGGACTCCAAGGGAGAACCGGCAATTGGGTATTTTTTCGATACCGCACAATCCATTGATCATTTTTCCGCCTCTCTTTCACGATTGATGGATAAAATCATCGCCTTTACCGACCGTACTTCCACCATTGCAAATATTGGTATTGAGGGCAACAAGAGAGTAGATTCCGGCGCTATACTTCGATACATCCAAACCAGGAAAGGCGATCGCATCAACAGCAAAAAACTTGCTCTCGATCTAAAAGAAATTTTCAAAATGGGCTTTTTTGAAGATGTCCAGATTGACTCCAGCTCTTCCTCCGACGGGCTTATCATCACTTTTATTGTTAAAGAAAAACCACTTATTTATGAAATTGAAATAAATGGGAATGACAAGCTTGAAGAAGAAGATATCACGGAAGTTCTGACTGTAGAAAAAAGCCGCATAGTCAATGCCAATGAAGTAAGAAAGTCTATTCAGAATATTCGTCAGCTCTATAAGGAAAAAGGCTTTTACAAAACCGATGTAGTAGCCAAACTTTCATATCCTGAAACAGGAAAAGTAAAAGTTCGTTTTGTAATTAAGGAAGGAAAAAAGATCTATGTTAAAGAAATCAAACTGATTGGCAATGAGTCTTTTTCAGATCGCAGCATTAAGAAACTCATGGTGCTTAAAGAGAAAGGTTTATTTTCTTTTCTCACCGATGCTGGTTTGCTGAAACTTGGCATGCTGGAACATGACGCTGCCCGAATCAATGCCTTTTATCACAACAACGGCTTCATTGAAGCAAAAGTCAGTAAGCCGAAGGTTGAACAAAAAGAAGAATGGCTTTTCGTCAGTATAAATATTGCCGAGGGACCGCGTTATACGGTAGGGACCGTGGATGTAAGCGGCGACCTTATTGCAGACAAAAATGAGCTCCTGAAAAAACTTGAAATTTCAAATGAAGAGTTCATGAATCGCAAAATGATCCGCGAAGATGTTCTTCGAATTACCGATTTTTACGCGGAAAAGGGTTTTGCCTTTGCTGAAGTATTACCTGCCACCCAGTCAGATCCAGAGAGCAAAGAAGTCTATTTAAATTTTAAGATAACCAAAGGCTCCCTGGTTTCCATCAATAGAATTTCCATTAAAGGAAATACAGACACCCGTGATAAAGTAATTCGACGACACCTGGCAATAAAAGAGAAAGGGCTCTTCAACACAAAAGCGATAAAGGCGAGTAAAGCACGAATCCAGAGACTTGGCTTCTTTGAAGATGTTACCATTACCCCTGAGCCCACTCTTGAAGACGATAAAATGGATATCGTCGTGAGAGTGAAAGAACAACCAACCGGTTCGTTCTCCATTGGTGCCGGTTACAGCTCTGCTGAAAATCTCCTTTTTCAGGCTGAAGTTAGTAAAGACAACTTCCTTGGCCGGGGCCAAAAATTGTCTTTTAAAGGAAAGATAAGTGGTTCAACCACTCGTTACAATATCAGTTTCACGGAACCAGCCTTCCTGGATACCAAACTACTTACAGGTATCGATCTGTTTGATTGGAAACGGGAATACGATGATTACACCAAGGATTCCCAAGGATTCTCATTACGATTTGGTTATCCAGTTTGGGGAAGATGGACCATGTTTTGGAGCTATGGGTATGACCAAACGGATCTCCAAGACACTACTGATACAACAAGCCAAGAAATCCTCGATTCCAAAGGTATTACCAACTCGGTTAAACTCGGATTCGGTCGCGATACCAGGAATCGTGGCTATGACGCAAATCGAGGCTCAAAACATTCGATTCGCTTTAAATATGCCGGCAAGCCAATGGGCGGAGATTTTGCTTTTTCCAGTGTAGAGGCGGACACCAGTTGGTTTTTCACCGGTGATAAATTTCTTTTCCACCCCTTTTTCGAACCTACCACATTTCATTTCAAACTTGCGGCTGGCTATGTCAGAGAGAATTCCGGGGGTAAACTACCGGTGTATGAAAAATTCTATCTCGGTGGTATCAATACAATCCGCGGCTTTGATTCCGGCCATATCAGTCCCAAAGATCCTCTGACCGGCGAACGAGTCGGTGGCGATAAAATGTGGTATACCAACATCGAATATATCTTCCCCCTGCTGGCCGATGCAGGTCTAAAGGGTGTTATATTCTTTGATGCAGGAAATGT
Organism: uncultured Desulfobulbia bacterium; assembly: GCA_964443295.1. Lineage (GTDB taxonomy): Bacteria > Desulfobacterota > Desulfobulbia > Desulfobulbales > CG2-30-60-27 > CAYUCH01. The sequence goes on from CAYUCH010000039.1 coordinate 13,846, forward strand.
ATATGGTGTTGACAAAGGATGGCAGTTCAGCAACTGGATAAGAGCAGGCGCCGGGGTAGGCTTTCGCTGGTTATCCCCCATGGGACCATTACGGCTTGAATGGGGTTATAATCTTGATCCGGAAGAAGATGAAGACCAAAGTAATTGGGACTTCACCATTGGCGGGATGTTCTAGACTGTAATCAATTTGTCTTAATTTTCCTGTTGTATTACGAGGTCGTATTGTGTTCCCCCTCTGGTGAATTGATACGAGCGTACCTAATTTGAATCCAGACAACCACTACATACAGGCTATTTGCAAAGACCTGGAAAATGATCCAACGTCTTCGCTCACCGTCACAGGTCTGCGCGGTGCTGCTCCTGCCTTGTTCTTGACAGAAATGATAGCGGCGACACGCCATACATTATTCTGTGTTGTACCCAATGATCAAATCGGTATCACGCTTGAACAGGATCTTGGTTTGTTTACCGAGGTGCCGGTTCTTTTTTATCCGGCCTATGATATACCTCCCTACACCCCTCTCTCTCCGGACCGTAATTCAATTGCAGCTCGTTTATCCTCCCTCTACACATTATTCACCGCGCAAGAACCCATAATTTTCATCGCTTCTGCCGAAGCCATACTCCGCAAGGTAATGACTCCGGAGTCCATTTCCGGCTTGGCAGAATTACTTATGGTCGGGGAGGATATTGAACAAGTAACGTTAAGTCGCCGCTTGGTTTCACTGGGGTATGAACAGGCAAGCCTGGTCCAGTCGGTTGGCCAATTCAGTGTCAGGGGTGGAATAGTCGATATTTTCTCTCCAGGTTTTGATGCACCACTGCGGCTCGATTTTTTTGGTGATACTATTGAGTCCATGCGGCATTTTGACCCCATCTCCCAGCGCTCCATTGCCGATGCTGGAGAAGTGATCCTCTTGCCTGCCCATGAATGTCTCTATCCATCAGGAGATAACCAAGATAAAAACCACCTAGAGCGATTTGACCATTTCAGTGATTTACTTGGCTGGCAGAGGGAGCAAAGTGGGCAACTCGAATCTATTCTCCAAGACCAGCGATATTTTCCTGGCATAGAATTTTTCCTACCGTTTTTTCATGAAAAACTAGCCATTCCATTGGATTTTGTTCCCAGCAAGAGCCTGGTGATTCTCTTTGATCCCATTGAAATTCAGCGCTCCATGGACCTCACCCGCGAAAGAATCGAAACCAATTTCCAGGAGTCCCAAAACACCTCTACCATTGCCCTGCCGCCGGATGAACTTTTCTGCCCTTTAGGTGAACTGCACTCTTCTATTCAAGAAATGGCAACCATTTCTCTGTTCGATTTTACCACCCAGGAAATGGAAAAATCCTCTACCTATAAAATCACCTCGGGCAATCATCTTCTCATTAAACAGGAATTGGAAATACAAAGGCGGTCACAGGGATTACTGCCTCCTTTGGCAAAAGTCATAGGTGATTGGCTGGAACGAGAAGAACCGGTGTCCATCGCCTGCCGTTCTGACCGACATGCCAAACATCTGGCAGAACTACTCCATCAACACCATTTGCCGGTGTCTATCAAAGAAACTCCGATGGACCTCAGTGATCAACAACCTGATGTACTGTCCATATACCCCCATCCAATATCTCAAGGTTTTGACCTGCCGGATATAAATCTCCATGTACTCTCAGAAAGTGAATTATTTGGAGAACGACGGCTTGGCCCGCGAAAAAGAAAACGCCGCAAAGAAGCAGGTGCTCCTGTCCGCTTTGAAGAGCTCCATTCCGGAGATATTGTTGTCCATGAAGAACATGGGCTTGGCACCTATAAAGGGATGATTTCCATGGAGGTGGGAGGCGTCGGCAAAGACTTCCTCCTCATGGTGTATAAAGATGACGAGAAATTATATGTACCGGTGGATCGCTTACGCTCAATCACCAAGTATAAGGGCCTGACCGATAAAAAACCGAAGATTAATCGTCTGGGCGGTAAGAAATGGGGCGCGGTAAAATCAAAAGTTAAAGAAGCGGTCTGGAAAGTCGCCCAGGATCTTTTGAAGCTCTATGCTAAAAGGCAGTTGATAGAAGGAAAACAATTTTCCCAACCGGATTCCCTGTATGAAGAATTAGAGGAATCATTTCCTTTTGAGGAAACCCAGGGGCAGCAGAAAGCCATCAATGACATACTCCAGGATCTCACCTCCTCATCCTGTATGGACCGTTTGGTATGCGGTGATGTTGGATATGGTAAAACCGAGGTTGCTATGCGAGCTGCTTTTAAAGTAGTTGCCGACAAGTATCAAGTTGCTGTACTTGTCCCCACTACAGTTTTAGCTGAACAGCATACAGAGTCATTTCGAGAACGGTTTGCCGGATTTCCGGTCAAAATCCACTGTCTCAATCGATTTCGGAGCAAGGCTGAACAGAAAGAAACTTTAAAAGGTCTCAAAGACGGTAAAGTCGATATTGTTATTGGTACCCATCGCCTTCTTTCTAAGGATGTGGATTTCGGTCGTCTCGGCCTTCTCATAGTGGACGAAGAGCATCGTTTTGGGGTGGCCAACAAAGAAAAATTAAAGCGGTTGCGAGTAGGGCTTGATGTTCTAACTTTAACAGCTACCCCCATTCCCCGTACATTGCAAATGTCATTACTGGGAGTGAGGGATCTTTCCGTTATCAGTACACCTCCAGCCCATCGCCGTTCAGTAAAAACCTTTGTGGCCAAATACGATGACCTGGTCATTAAAGAAGCTGTGACCAGAGAGCTGCAACGCAAGGGACAGGTTTTTGTGGTCCACAACCGGGTCCAATCAATTCATGAAATGGCCCGCTCCATCCAAAAGCTTGTACCCCAGGCCAGGGTGGCTGTGGCCCATGGTCAATTGCCCGGTAAAGAACTGGAAGAAATCATGGTATCCTTTGTCCGCCGGGAGGTGGATGTATTAGTCTGTACTACCATCATCGAATCCGGCCTTGATATCCCCAATGCCAATACCATTGTTATTACACGAGCCGATCGTCTAGGACTGGCGGAAATTTATCAACTGCGTGGCCGGGTTGGACGAAGCCGTGAACAGGCCTTTGCATATCTTCTGGTGCCTTCGATGGATGGTTTGTCAAAAGACGCCAAGCAACGCTTACAGGCATTAATGGACTACAACGAACTAGGTGGTGGATTTAAACTCGCCATGAGCGATTTGCAAATTCGTGGTGGTGGAAATATTTTAGGGGAATCCCAAAGCGGCCAAATTGCTGCGGTAGGCTATGATCTATATCTTGATCTTCTGCAAAAAACAGTTGAAGACTTGAAGAGAAAACAACAGACAGGTGAACATGATGAAACTATTGATATTGAGCCTGAAATTAATCTGCAATTAGCCGCCTTTTTCCCTGATTCATATATCACCGATGCCAACCAAAGATATGTCGCTTATCGACGTATCAGTTTCCTGGCAACCCATGAAGAGCTCAATGATTTTGAATCAGAATTGGCCGATCGATATGGGCCATTGCCTGCAGAGGCAAAAAACCTTATTACCGTAATTTCATTACGCCTTGATCTCCAAAAAGCCCAAGTTGTTCGCCTGGAAAAAGGAGACGGCAACTTGGTCTTCTCGTTCCATGAGCAAACTGTGATTAAGCCTGAGAGTATTTTTGCCCTTATGAAAAGGGGATTGTATCGTGCCCGTCTCCTACCGGATTCGCGATTGGTTGCCGAGCTCCCCAAGGATAAACAGATCGACCCAATCCAAGTTGCTGAAGAAATACTGCATGCCCTACTAAAAAATAATGCCAAATTGAGTTAACCATATAGAGAAGCCTCTGTTTTCCTCTTTGGATTCTTGACAAACAGGAAGGGACTGCATTAAAGAGGGGCTTTATAATTATTAATCATACCAGGAGGGGGCCAAGCAGCTCCTCAACGCATACTATGAAGACATCCTTTACTTACCGCTCTTTTCTCATTTCTGCCCTCGTCATCACCTTTTTAGTGCAAAGTTCCTTGTTGATCCAGGCGGAGGTTATTGACCGGGTGGTTGCCATTGTTAATGATACCGTCGTAACCCTATCGGAACTTAATGAAGAGGGAGCCCCAATTTTTAAAAGAATACGTGAACAGGCCCCACCAGCGGAGCGCGAGAACTTTATTAAGCAAGCCAGCGAGGATACTCTGACTCAGCTTATCAATAACCGACTTATTCAAGAAAGAGCGGCGGAATTCGGCCTAAAGGTGGAGGACGCTGAGCTTGATCAAACCATTGCTAATATCATCAGGCAAAACAATCGTTCCCGGGAAGAGTTTCTCCAAGACCTGGAAAAAATCGGCACCTCCGAACAAGCCCACCGCGAAACAATCAGGCGGCAAATCCTCGAGTCCCGGGTTGTGAATATGGAAGTGCGCTCGAAAGTTGTGATAACCGACCAACAAATCCAAGAGTATTATAACACTCAATATGTCAAACAAGATGCGCCGGATGGCTATACAATTCTTCAGATCGGCTTGACTTGGGGAGCAGAAGCTCGGTCCGCAGCAACCAAAACAGATGCCATAGAACTGGCCGCCATTCTCATACAAAAAGCGAAGGATGGAACCGATTTCAAAAAATTAGCCAGGGAATATTCAGACATGCCTTCCGCAAAACATGGAGGCGCAATTGGATCTTTTGCCAGGGAAGAATTAGCGCCTTTCATGAGAGAGGCCATTCTGTCCCTTCAACCTGGTGGTATCAGTGAAATTGTGGAATCTGAGGCTGCTATTCAACTTTTCAAACTCCTTTCCATAAAAGAGGGAGACGTTGTCGTCCAGGCACCATATGAAGCGGTAAAAGAAGACATAAGAGAAATCATTTACAAAGAAGAAGTTGAAGAGCTCTTCAAAAAATGGACCGAACAACTCAGGGAAAAGGCCTATATAAAAAGATTGCTATAAAAGCCAGGTATACGTGAACATACAAACAACTCTTGCTGTAGTTATAAAACTTGCCGACCATGGTGAGTCCGATAAAATAGTCACTTTTTACTGTCCGGTTCTCGGCAAATTGACCGGCATTGCCAAAGGCGCCAAACGCAGCAAGAAAAGATTTTTAAATAAGCTTGAGCTGTTTTCTCAGCTGGAAATCGACTATGCTCCAAACCGGCGCTCACGTCTTGTGCGCATTGACCAGGCTGAATTAATCAATCCTTTTCCCACACTTCGCGCTTCATACTCCCGATTTGCGGCAGCCTCTCTTCTCTCTGAACTCATGTATTTCTGGACCCGAGAAAATGACGGTGACCAGGAACTCTTCAACCTTTTTCTCTGGGCCCTGGAGAGTCTAGACCAACACGAACGATGGCTTGAAACTGTTATTTTATTTCAAGCCAAATTTTTTACTCTTCTCGGTTACCAACCGCAACTCACATGCTGTATGGAATGCGGCACTACCGCGGCAAATAGAGCGCCATACCGGTTCAGTCATAGCCAGGGAGGACTGGTGTGTAAACAATGCAACCGAGAAACAGGGGCTTCCTCAACAACCCTTTCTTTAGGCACGACACATCTTTTAAGTAAAGCACAAGATCTTCCCAATCACAAACTTGCCCGACTTCGGTTTTCACAACACTCAGCCAAGGAGGCCCTGGTGTTCTTTCGCCGCTATGGCTCTTTTCTTCTTCAACGCGACCTTCAGTCATGGAAATATCTGACCGAATTACACCCTCATCACCATGACACCCCCTGCTAACGCTTGCCATGAATGTGCGCCCAATGCCATCCAATGAAATGCATTGCTAAAAAAGAAATACCATGGTAAATTGGGGCCTATCAAATTTAAGCATAAGCATTGTCCTTTCACGTTGTATTTCCTGCCAGCGTTGCTTTTTTCTCGCCTGCCGTCGTCAAAGTTTTTTGCTGATCAACTTAAAAGGAAAATTGCATGAAACTATATGTCGGCAACCTGATCTACACAATGACAAATTCCGAGCTTGGAGCCCTTTTTTCATCTCATGGCCCGGTTGTTAGTGCCAGTATCATCAATGACCACTTCACCCGCCAATCAAAATGTTTTGGCTACGTAAAAATGATGAACAGGGAAGATGGCCAAAATGCTATTGCAATTTTGAATGGTAAGAAAATTAACAACCGCCTTTTGGTCGTTAAAGAAGCGCGGCCACGTGATCAACGACAAGGACACGGTTGGTAACAATCCCATTAGCCTGAAACATCTCTGCCCCACGTTTTGGAGCCGAAGCCCTGAGTACTTTCCCATCCCCTTGGTATCCTCAGCACTCACTCCCCAATGCTTTATGGCAGTTACATTTTTCTAAATATTTTTAAAAGCGTAAAACAAAATATGACGCTTTGTCTGGTACCTACCAAGGAATATACCTTGAGTACAGATTTTTACTAAATAGAGGAGTTTTAATGAGTTTTAAAGAATTTAAGTTTCACCCCAAAATCAATGCCGCTCTTGATACATGCGGCTACACAACGCCCACCGCGATTCAAAAGAAGGCTATCCCACCAGTAATTGCAGGACGTGATCTTCTTGGTCTTGCCCAGACCGGCACAGGTAAAACTGCAGCTTTTGTTCTTCCTATTCTGCAACGTCTTCACCATGGTTCCAATGGAAAAGTCAGGGCACTGATCGTTGCCCCCACCCGAGAGCTTGCAGAACAAACACATGAGTATATCGGCAAAATGGCCAAACTCACACATTTACGCAGTGTTGTTGTTTATGGCGGGGTGAATAAACAAGCACAGATAAAAAAAATCCGGCAAGGTGTAGATATCGTAGTTGCCTGTCCAGGTCGCTTGCTCGACTTGGTAAACGACCGCGCCATCTCCCTTGCGGCTGTTGAAATGCTTATTTTAGATGAGGCAGATCACATGTTTGACAAGGGTTTTTTACCTGACATCCGCCGAATTTTGAAAAATCTGCCCAGACAACGGCAAACCCTTGTGTTTTCCGCTACCATGCCGAAAGAAATTCGTTCTTTGGCAGAGGACATTTTGATTGAGCCAATCAACATACAGATCAATCACACCAAGCCAGCCGCAAGTATCTCACACCTGTTTTATCAAGTTGAGCAGAGAAATAAGACCACCCTGCTTAAAAAAATTCTGCGAAAAAATGAAATAGCAACGGCCATTGTTTTCACCAAGACAAAGCATAAAGCCAAGAATCTGGCCCGACAACTTCAAAAAGCAGGAATCAAAGCCACTTCAATTCAGGGGAATTTATCGCAGCAAAAGCGACAGATGGCTCTGAATGGATTCAAGAAAGGTACATACAATGTCTTAGTAGCCACAGATATTGCGGCGCGCGGTATAGATGTATCCGGTATTTCCCATGTCATCAACTTCGATATGCCTGCAACTGCAGAAACATATACCCATAGGACCGGTCGGACCGGTCGTGCCAGCTTAACCGGCGAGGCTTTTACATTCACCACTCCTGAAGACCACAAGATGATTCGAGCCCTTGAACGCTCATTTGGCAAAAACCTGGTGTACAAAAATGATGGCGACCTGAAGAACCCTTCCCAGGCCCCTGGTAAAAAAACAAAAAACTTAAAATCGACGCGAAGGGCTATAAAAAATACCGGAACAGCCAAATCAAAAAGAAAATCACAACGCAGCCGAGCCATGGCCTGTGACTTCGGTCTGTCAACTGCAGCGTAATGGATTCTATCATTTTGCATACCGGCCGAGTTTAGAACATCCATAACATACAAAGAGAATACAACCCAAAAATCTATTCTCCAGGAATAATTATATGAATATATATATAGGACAACTTCCTTACAGCATTACCGAAAACCAACTTAAAGAAATGTTCTCTGAGTTTGGAGAAATTGGCGATCTCAACCTCATTAAGGACAGATTTACAGGCAAATCAAAGGGCTTTGGTTTTATTGAAATGCCAAACAATTCTGAAGCTGATAAGGCGATAAAAGCTTTAAACAAAAGCACACACAACGGTATGGAAATAAAAGTTAACCAGGTTGAGCAGAAAAAAAAACGTGGCAAACGTCGATCGCGGTATTAAGTTTTTCTTTGTTTATATGTAAATTAAGTGTAATTGATTATAAGATTTTTATTTAATTCGTTATTATGCGCATCACGCAGCTGAATTACTCAGTACAGCTCAGCTGCATATTTATTTAATGGTTTTTTAAAACCAATTCAAAAGGAGTAGTACAAGATGGCAGAAGGTACAGTTAAGTGGTTTAACGACGCAAAAGGTTTTGGTTTCATTGAACAAGATGGCGGCAACGATGTTTTTGTTCACCACAGCGCAATTCAAGCCGAAGGCTTCAAATCTCTGGAAGAAGGCGCCCGTGTGTCCTTCGATATTGTTGACGGCCCTAAAGGACCAGCTGCAGCCAACGTTGTTCAACAATAACAGTAACAACGAACAAACCACATAGTATGAAAAAAGGGCTACTCAACCGAGTGGCCTTTTTTTTATAGCATTTCACTATACTTATCACTGATCGGTCTTTCAAAGACCTCTCCCCATAGCTGCTTTTTAATAATTCTTGTATTTTCCTTTCAGTTTCAGAAACTCTTTTGATAGGATCTAATTTGGAATAGCATAATCACCCACATTGGAGACATCACCATGAGCTTTAGGGGCGAGATACAGGCATTCAATGAAGAGGCATTGGCAGATTTTCCAAAACGCCTGGAACCGAAGGATATTCTAGAAACCTTGGCTAAAAAAAATAAGGGGAGAATAATGAGAATATTGGGTCACACAGTAAATATGACCACGTTTTATTTCCCGTGTTTAATCTTTACTTTATTTGCTACATTTTTTTATGCCTGCAGTAGCTCTGATAATTCAACCGATCCCCCTGCTGATACCGAGGCAACCTGCGAGGCAGGTGACCCAGACAGCCATTCCGAGCTCTATGGCCACCAGGTATTTCGGGCATTCAGTACCGATGGCTATGAATTTACTGCCGAAGATGTTTTACTCGTGGACCACGCCTCGGTCCCAGAAGGTGTCGTGGGGCCTGATGACAAGCTCTGGATCTATTTTATTAATGGCGAACCGGGGAAACACGGCCTCTATGTAGCCAAGGAAGGAGAGGATGGAAATTTCACCACAACCGACTGTGTGAAAATTGATGGCAAATTTAATGGCGATGCCGTTGATCCCGACATTGTCAAACTTGCAGATGGCCGCTACCGCCTGTTCTATTTTCAAGGCAATTTCATTAATCCCCCTGAACCCGGCCAAGGCCCAGAGCACCCGATTTACAGTGCCATTTCTAATGATGGCATCAATTTCACTATGGAAAATAACGTCATTACTGTTGACTGGGTAACTGATCCTTCTGTTGTCCAATTGCCCGATGGAACATGGTTGATGGCCCTGGCATACGCTCCGGACAATGAAGGCAAAACGATTCTTGCCACCAGTACGGACGGCACAGAATTCACATTAACCGGTGGTGAAATAGATGTACAAGGCATCCCGGAACTTGGGGTTATGACAGATGGTAGCGTGCGCCTCTATCTTTCCAAGAGCCTCATCTCTACCGATGGTGGTGATACGTGGCAGGAAGAACCAGAACGCTTTGTCCCGGCCCCAGATCCCTCCCTGGTCTCATTAGATGATGGGACATATGTCATGTTTTACAAAAAATTCGCCGAGACAAACGATTAATAAAAAGGGCTTCAGCTAATCGAACTCTATTCAGCAGGCATTGTCCACATCTGACTCTCCGGCCAAGGATCGAAGCTGAAATGATGGTATAACATGCTACCATCGGATGCTGCGTCAGAAGATTCAGCCTCGGACCAACCGCTCCACTCTAATGTATCACCAGGGTTAAAATATTCAGCCATATCAGCCAATGGAAAACGTGCCACGATAAAATTGGTTCCCGGACCGCCGGATCCGACTTCCCCTTCAACCTGACCCTGATGATGGTGAATATCCCCGTCCGGGAAGCCATAGTTGATATATACATCATACCCCCGTCCATAATCCAAAGAATACGCCGCAAAACTATCTATACCGTCTACCCCTTCACCACCGGCACCGGTTGAATAATCACCGTCATTATTCCAGTTAATGCTTTGAGATTGCGAAGTAACCCACTGTTCTTCGATTTCTCCATTTGCTGCAATATAATCAGGCTCAGTGGGTGTAATAGCAGCAAACTCCATTCTCATGTAGAGAAATCCATCATCGATTCCAAAGGCCACCCTAGTCAGGTCTGATGGTGCGTATTGAACTGACTCAGCATATGGCGGTCCACCTCCTGGTGCGATCTCAGCATCTCCGATGGGATCTATAACATCGGCAGTATAAACTGTTTCAACATCATCCGGCCATGGGGCGGAATAGGTTGTATCAGGCACCCCTCCTCCATTATTGCCGTTATCGCCACCTCCCCCACCACAGCTATATAAACACAGACTCCCAAACACCAAAGCAAAGGTCATATATTTCATACTGTTTCCTCAAGGTCTACTCAAATAAATCTGCCACCAAATGAAAACTAGACCATTCGTAACTATCTTACCAATAACTAAACCTTATCAAGAATCACTCTCAAAAAACAAATCTTGTAATACATCCAGGATTTGCTTATCCTTGATGATAAGGAAAATCGAGACATTATTCTTGAGTACAAAAAATGATATTTCTTGTTTTAAACCAGGATTGCATAATGCTATAATAAACATCAAATTCCATAGAGTCATTCACTAGATGAGAATGAAAACAATATATTCTCATATTGGTCAATCCGCTGGATAGAACAGAGTATGTGACACCTATGAGTGAAATTCTAGAACAGACTTCACCTGAAATTTCCCAGCAGGAATTGCAATCTGCAACGAACGTGGTGTCTCTCCTTGTCAGCGCTCTAAAAAACAGCAGCATATACCCTGAAGAACACTCCATAACCCAGAAATTCTTTTATAAAGTCCTTGCCGGTCTTCAAAAACATATCAAACAGTTTAATGGATTACGACTCGATATTGCCCATGATGCCTTGCTGTATCATGGAGAACCCATTTACCAGGAGATGTCCAGCAACGAGGATCGTTTTGTAGGATCCTTGTTTGCTGATGGTATCACGTGGATTACATTTCAGGAAGGCATAACCCTTGAAGAAATCAGTTCCTTTTTCCGCGTTATAAATCGATATAAAGATTTCCAGGAAGAAGCAGATGGCGATCTGGTCACCGCTCTCTGGGACTTGAATCTTCCCCACCTATATTACGACGCCACGGATGTTCTTTGGGAGACGGACAAAGTAATTGATATAAACCAGATAAATCGTAGTTCTATATATTCCGAGGATAAAACAAGTGATTCAAGTGAGGAATCGGCACAGCCTGATAAAACATCAGTACCTGTTGAGGATAGTAGTTTCTCCGGATTAACAGAACAGGAAGAACAAATTTTACACACCATGGTCCTTGAAGAGGAGCAGGAAAAACCAGACGAGGACGTACTTGACATCCTTGCGATCATCCTTCAAAAACAAAGTGATGAGAATGATTTCAAGAGTGTCCTCCTCTTTCTAAAGGAAGAGTTTGAGAAGGTCTTGGCCAAGGGAGGTGTTTCCATTGTATTAGACTTGCTGGAAAACCTTCATGTTCTCATGATGGCCTCCAAAGTTGAAAAACCCTGGGCCGTTCCACTTATTGGTAAATTCCTCCAGGACATATCAACTCCTGATAGTTTGTCAGGATTGCATATAACACTATCTACTCTTGATGCAAAGGATGGAGAGAGGATCGATCAAATTAACAGATTTCTCTCTGTTCTTGAGCCCCAGGCCATTGATGCCATTGCATTATTCATGGAGGATATTCCATCCCCCATTGTCCAACACATTCTCCTCGATGCTTTAAAGCATATCCTGGTGAAAGAACCTCGGGTGCTGGAACAATTCCTGAAGCATGCCGATGATTCCGTAGCTGTAAAAATAATGCCGGTACTGGAAATTCTGCCCGACGACATGGCAAAGAGGCTGATGCAAAAATACCTGCACCACTCTTCCACAGAGCTCCGTCGTGCTGCCCTGGCTGTACTCCTCCATAAAAAGGAGAGCGATGTCCGAATGGCTTTTCCACTTCTTGAAGACCCAAACCAGGGTATTAGAGAATTAGCGCTCAATCTTCTCTCACGGCATCGCTCACACGTCAGTGAACAACATCTTCTCAAATACATTCAAAAGGGCACATACAATGTAACGGGCCCCGAGCACCTTGTCTCCTGTTACAGGGCATTAGGGCGCTGCGGTTCAAAACAATGCCTCCCTTTTCTTACCAAGATTCTGCTCAACAGGGGTTGGAACAGTTTTTTGGGTTTTGGCAAACTCATTCACCGGCGAGGTGCAGCCGAGGCATTGCACCTTCTGCGTTTACCAGAGGCCGACACCATTCTGGCCCAAGCAGCAAAAAGCCGTTTTCCAGTGATCAAGAACGCTATAAACAGTCTAGGATAAAGTGGGATGGGCAACGAAACTAACATTCCAAAAACTGATTCACCCCCTGATATCGAATTATTGCAAGAGGATTTTCTGCGCAATTTTCTTCGACTGGTGCAAACCGCCCGCATTCATGCCGATAGCAATAAACTCGTTGTTGAATTGGCCAACAACTTCCTGAAAGTCACAAAGGAACTTGCCAGGGAACACGACATGATCACTCTTCAGTTGGCTGGTGGTCATCTCTATTTTCAATCTGAAAAAATACCACATCTGAACCGCAACGCCGTCGTTCTAAACCAGCTCACCGACTTGCTTCACAACCTGGACATACCGGGGCTAAATTTCTTAAGAAAAATGCAGGAGATTTCTCAGGAGACATTACTCTCCTTTATCCGCATGATCATCAAGGCTGCTAATACTGACAATGCCATAGAATTTCTGGTGAGTACATGCAAAAGAAAGTTTCCTTGGGTTGAAATAATCCAACAGCAATCAGATATTCACGACGAATCCCAAGATCGACGCGATCGAGGCATCAAGACCTACTCTTACGCCCTGGCCTCCTTGAAGGAAGTCACCGAAAAAATTGTCAGCCAAAAAGTGGTGGGCGTTCGCAAAGCAATACGCGTTGTACAAAAGATGGTGGATTCCATCCTTGAGGACGAACCTGTTCTTTTAGGTCTCAGTACTATCAGAGATTACGATGATTACACCCATACCCATTCCGTCAATGTGTCCATCCTTTCCATGTGCCTTGGATCTCGCATTGGCCTTTCACCGCAATCACTTGAAAAGCTCGGAATTTGTGGACTGTTTCACGATCTCGGTAAAGTGGATATTCCCCTTGAGATCCTCAACAAAAAGGGCAAACTGGATTATAGGGAATTTGATGAGATAAAAAAACATTCGCTCAACAGTGTGCGGCAGATTATCAAATTACATGCTTCCGATGAGTTAAAATCCAAGGTTCTTCTTCCTCCCTTTGAACATCACCTGAAATACAACCTCACCGGCTATCCCCAGACCTCAAGACCCAAACCTCTCAGCCTGTTCGGCAGAATTCTTGCCATTGCTGATGTCTATGACGCCATTTCATCGCCACGAACCTACAGACCCAGCGCTTTGAGTGTCGACCGCGCCATACAGCTCATGTTAAAAGGCTCCGGTACCGATTTTGACCCTATTCTGCTCAAGGTGTTCGTTAACATGCTTGGTCCTTATCCGGTGGGCACCCTTGTCGAACTGAACACCGGTCAATTAGCTTTTGTAATGAGTGCCGAAGAAAAAGAGAAATACGACCGTATGCGGCCCACGGTTGTTCTTCTGGATCCTGATGGAAATGATGGATACACCAAAGGGGCGAAGATCGACCTTGACACGAAAAACCAGACAACAGGGGAATATGTGTACGAAATCGCCCGGACCCTCAATCCCGTCGTCTTCGGACTCCAGCCAGCGGAGTTTGTAATTTAGTAGCTGTTGCTGAACTGATACCTGCTGATAGGTTAAAGATTACGTATTCTAACAATCCAGTTCAATAATTTCAGGATCATCCCCTCACAACAGAAAGACAGAGGCTCTCATGTCTGAAAGCGAGACAGAAATACGCTTGCTGACAACCAAAAACGAGACTGATTTCACTTCATAATTGGTAAAGCCTTATTTTTATGCAGTCTTCAATGGATGGTTTTGGGAAGACTATCAGTATCCTTCCCATGGCCAACTTCAACATACGACATTCACCTTGGCAGGCCCACGCTGGACAGTTCGATGATATTCAATTTCCGGAATACCAAACGCCATGGCATAGCCTATCACATGTTCATTGGGAATACCCAGTCGCCTGGAAAGGTCGGGAAGAACCGACAGGGCCATCATGAAAAGACCGTCCCAAACTGTGCCTACTCCTTTTGCATGGGCCATCAGTTGAAAGGTAGTCAAAGCGATATGGGTGTCTTGAACTGGACAGGGATTATTTTTTGGGGCACTGGTAATCAACAGGTGGGGTGCGCCTCTGAATATGACATCCTCTCCATTCTCATTCCAAGCCTTTACTGCAAAACCAAGATACTGGCCGACAAAATCATCGGGCAATTTCCCTTCTTCTTTCAGCTTCCCGAGCTCTGTCATCACCTCATCCCGTAATCCATTTATCACATTTCGCTCCTTAACCACCGTGAATAAAACACCTTGTGCATTAACTCCAGTGGGGGCATGACAGGCAATCTCCACTAATTCGTCAATTAGCTCGGGAGACACATCTTCATCTTTATAGCGACGTACTGACCTTCTTCCCTTAATAAGGGTTTCTAATTGAGCTGGATCCGGCATATTTCCTTCCAGTTCTATACTCTCATCAGGATCTTTGCCAAGGATTGACACAGCGCCTGTCGGGCAGACGGTAAAACAATGAAGACATTTAAGGCAGGCCGTTTCATCGCTTATGGTCGGGTAGTCATCAAGGCTAATAATACCTGCAGGACAATCCGTCACACACTCACCGCATTGGACACAGCGCTCTTCGTCTATTTTAAAATCAACCATTTTGAACTCCTGAAACAGAATAGTTTAAATGCCGACCAACAACCCTGGGAATCTCCTTTTCCTTAAATGCGAATTCCAGACGATCCCGACCACCCATTCCATTTGATTCCGGCCACTGA
>CAYUCH010000040.1:0-11950 GCA_964443295.1 uncultured Desulfobulbia bacterium
ATCCTCACTGAACTCTTTGAGATTTCCATCTTTATCTGTTTTGGTATGAACGCTCTTATTGAGAAATTTTTCCACATCTTTATGTGAAAATTTCTTCTCACTGGATGGCTCGACAATATGGCATTGCACGAGACAGTCGACAGGTTTGGCTGGCTCATGGGGAATTTTGGTGATATCTGTATGACATCCTTCACATTTCACCTTGGCATGTACGCTCTGGTTAAAAATTTCTTCATTAACGTACATCAACCTCATTTTACCTTCTTTGTCGATCTTGCTCAGTCCCGGGTATTTATGGCAGAGCAGACAGTTCCCGATATCTGCGGAATATGCCTTATCCGGCGGTGCTAAAGCCAAAAAGAGCAAAAGCATGAACCAGCTCATAAAGGTCCAGTTTGTTCGTCTTTTTAAAATCATCAATCCCTCCCTCCTTTTTATTGATGTTTCATTTCTCAACTTAAACTACTGATACTTCATTATTATTCAAATGGACCGAATCATTTCTCCGTCCACTTATTCACTTCCTATGGCACGCCAGGCACATCTGACCAGCTTGACCGGGAACCCGTAATCTGTATTTTTCATCAGCACCTCTTGCAGCAGGACGGTTAGCAGGTATTACATGGCGCTCATGGGGATTATGACACGTTGGACAAGAAACTTTGCCGCTGTAGTCCAAGGGCAGGAGTACACCCAGCCTTGCCTCGGTTTCTTTCATGGCATTGCGAATTTTGCTCGATGGAACTCGAAAATGCTCAGCATTAATCGGATGCAGGGTTGACTGTTTGAAGTGACATCGATGACAGAGCACCTCCAGGTCACCAATGAGTCCAACATTTTGATCATGTATCCCTGAAGTGTTGAAAGTACCACGGGACACATCAGGAACTTCCGTATGACAGTAAAGGCATTTCTCAGGAACAATATGACCATTTTTATCCAATTGATTATGGGGGTCAAACATTCTGTAGTTACCTTTCTGATGACATCGGACACAGAGCCCTGTGCGGGATAGATACGGCGCCCCTCTCAGAAAGGCCTTGTTTTCTTCTTCTGCAGAAGGATTCTCCATACATTGCAGGGATATATCGTGGCAGGTGGAACAGGTAATTTTGCCATTTCTAAGAGGAAATGTGGGGGGAATCACTGCTTTTTTGGCAGGTGATGGAACAACTTCAACGGGATGGATGTATGTACCGGCTGAATACCCGTGGCATTTGCAGGTTGCAGAAAAATCATCACCAAAGCGCAACGGTGGATTTGGGTTGTCTTTTTCGCTGGCTTCATGGCATTCCGTACAATATTTGCCGGAAAAATGAAGATTGGTTGTGATCTTCACAGCTGGATTCACAAAGGAGATCCCTGCATGGGAAAGGCCAGGGAAGCAATAAAAAAGAAGCCATATGTATAGTGGTATATAAAGAGCACACCCTCTATTATTCATGGATTTTCTATTCATATTCTCAATTCAACTTATACTTAATTTATATCCTTTTTACTGCCTAACTTTCTTCTTAACCATTTCTGACGGTGATGCTCGTCATCCGTTTAGTCGATTCCCTTTGAAGGTGTGGGTACAGTTTCCTTTTCCAGGTCGGCTGGAGGGATTTTTGAACGCAACATATCCAAAGCACTATTGATATTCTTAACAAGGCCTTGTAATGGGTCAGCGGTACGAATATGTATCACTTGCTGCAAATCACCGTCCTGTATATCCTTCATACCTTTTTCGATACGAAACAATGGCCCGGCAATTTTCTGTGGAAGAAAAAGGGCGATAAGTGCGCCACTCATGAGACTGATAAAAGAACCTGCAAGCACCACAGGTAAAAGAAGATCACTGACTCTCCTTATTTTGATATGGGCATCATAGAAGGAACCCGTGACTTCCTGGCGGGCATACAAATAAAGGATGAATGCTGCGACCATTGAACTAATCAGCACGGTAATCAGGACGCGAACCAAGAGCCAGAGTTGAAACTGGCGTTTGACCTGCAGGTTTAATTTCTTCCTCTTATATTTCTGCATACTCTTTACTCCATTCCTTTATGGCAGCCAATGCACAGTTCTTTTTTAGATGACTTTATCAACCTGAATTCCATGTTTGATGCATGATCGTCATGGCAGGACATACAGGTCATTCTGCCGTCCGACAAAGTGGAATATTCCCTTGGTATGGTCATACCCCGCCGTGGTCGCACATTCACTGGATGGGACCGGCCGGACTTGGTATTTTCATGGCAGGTGTAGCAGGTGTTGATCGTCACATCGCGTTTTTCTTTCAATTTCGGATGGGAGGGTTTGCTGGCACCGGTGGCCGCTGCCTGGGCTAAGTTTGTCTCACCGGCCTGTTTACCAATGGAAAGGGAAACAGCACGGTTGGCAGCAATCTGTAAAACTACCTGGCCGTCGTTATTCCTAGTGGCACCGTGGATCAATTTTACATTGCTGCCTCTTCGACTGTACTCCGCAGCCATTGATCTTTGCTGATATCGCACACCTTTGGTGGAAAAATAATAAGGCCCGGCAGTGGTATGATTCCCAAATCGATCTTCCGAGAGAATTTGATAATTATATTCCTGATTGCGTTTCAAGCCTGACAGGGTCAACCTGTGATCACGGGCCAGGCGGTTATCAGAACCGACTTTTATCCCCATGGCGCCAATGCCGTATTCAATAATTGATTTTGCCGGCTCATCGGTCTGCCATGCAATAGTCGCCTCGATGTAAATTCCTCGCACAACTTCAATCAATCTTACGTTACTCACTTTCGGCGCTCGGCCATCATTGGAGACCATTTGCATTTCACGGACAGGTGGTAAAGTTAATTCCTGCCGGCTTGTCCCACCTTGCGGCATGGCTGCCTCCACTACAACGGTCCCACTGACATCCTGGCTTGAAAAAAGAAAATAATGATTCATGGCCGGCTGGATGCTTTCTTCCAACCACTGCACTCGCTGGGTGTTGGCTCTATTCCGTGCCCTTTGTTGTGACAATCCCTGGTGTGACTCTTGAACTGTATGGCATTGTCGACATTTTTTTTCCTGAAAAGGCATATGTACAAACCGACGCCTCAGACTTCGATTAAGATGGTCATCATGACAGGATTCACAATTTTGTTCAGCCGCTGCATCGGCTCCAGCAGCAATAGAGGGAAGACCCAGGCAGATAACTCCCAAATAGCAACACAGCAGGCCATTTCTCAAAAAGGTTTTAATGGTATTTTCATAATCCATTTTCATGGCATCACCAAAAATCCCTTAGGTTCGGTCTGTAAATCAATTTTCGTGGTAATCCGGTCGGTTGTGAGGTCAAGAACTACCACTTCACCGTCACTGCCATTACCCACATACAAACTTCGCAGCCTTTGCACTGCAAGCATTTCTAATGGATCACCGCCAACTGATATCGTTTTCCCACCACCAAGTTGCCGCGGATTATTAATTGATATGGTGCCGCTATCTTGATTGGTGACATAGAGTCGATTGCCCATGCCCAAAAGACGCTGAGGGTTTCGGCCGACATGAAAACGTTTTTGGGCACTGCGATTAATAAAATCATAGGCTGAAACTGTATTAGTACTTGCTTCGGCAACAAAGAGACTGTCCTGCCAATACATCATCCCCTGCGGCATACCGCCGACAGAAAGACGGTCAATCGTTTTAAGTTCTTCCGGATCATAAAAGACAATTTCCTGATTATGGGTGGATGAGATGGCAAGACGATTAAATTCCTCAATAAAAATGAGATGCTCCCCACGGTCACCGAGACGGCTGCGCTTGACAATACTTCCAGACTCCAAGTCAACTTTTACAAGATACTTGCCTTTAGTATCTAAAACATACGCCCATTGTTTGTCCGGGCTTAATACAAAAAAGGAGGGTTGTCGAATCAACGGAAGCCTGAACACATCGGTTTGTCGATTGGAAGAAAGTTCAAAGACCTTGATAGCCGGATCTCTGCCAGTCAGTACATAAAGGCGATTCCGGTCTTCATCAACGGCCAAGTAGAGAGGCCCGCCGGTGACACCCAAAGCGCCGGTTACCCAGTGACGATCGGTGCGAACAGTATGGACCGTATTAATATCCGGGCAGGCAACATAGGCGAGATCAGCAAGAAGCGGTGCGGATTGAGGAGCCACCTGAAAGACAGGCTGCATTACAGCGGTGGTCGGCAATGACCTTTCAGTATCCCAAGTCATGAAGAGACATTGACTGCCTCCCTTGCCAAGGTGGAGAGGATGGGTAAAAGGTTGCTCAATCTCCGGAGATTTCAGAGCCAAGAAAACCGTTCTGCCCCCTTTGTTCAACCCTGCTTGGGAGATATGCAAACGAAGCGCAGTATACCGACCGGCTTCCACAACTTGGCGAAGTATAAAAACCTGCTCGTCGTTTATGCGCGAAGCATCAAGATTTAGAGGCTCAATTGCCAGAGGATGCCAGACATCATCCCTGAGAAAATCAATCCCTGTTATGGTTATGGTCAAGGCTGGACCGGTGGGATCGTGTAAACGGAGGAATAACGAGAGAATGGAATGTTGGTCTGAAATCTGAGTCGAGTGAGAACTTTCTTTTTTCTTTAGCGGACCAACAAGGTTTCCACAGGAGACAGTCAAAATACACAATATAAGCAAGAGAATACCCAGAAATACCTGTAAGGGTATGGCCCCTTTACCAGGTATTCTCATCCTGCTTAACATTCTGAACTTTGATTTGTGAGCTGTCGTCATATTTCCAAGTCCGTTTCCTGCCTGTTGTTCAAGTCGATATTTCTTTATTTGCCGTCCTTCTTCTCTAATCCTTTGATGTATGACATACCATGCAGCCATTGTAACCTGAGGCTGGCCATGCTTTATAATCCCAGCGTAGACTTGCATCAAAGGGACTCCCATGAGCCCGATGACATGAAAGACACATAATTATGGCATCGTCTGAGCTTGAAAAAACTGTCGTGTTTAAATCACTCGTGGTACTTGAGGTCGCTACTGGAGTAATGACACTGTACGGATTGGCTGTTCCAGTACCACCGTTATACAGTGAATACTCAGAACCACTTCCTGTTCTTGCCATATCAAAATCTGTGGGATGCCGCAGCCAGGCATCACTGCCAAAGCTACCGGCGGAAATCTCGTTGGTACCATGATGAAAATCATTATGGCAGCCACCGCATAAACTACTGATGGTGCCGGTGGAGTCTGCATCACTTGATCTATCTTGACCATAATATTTATTGTGATGGGCATTACCTGCGGGTCTGAATTCATAGGCAGGGTCTTCCCCACCTTGCACGCCAAGCAAGTACCGATAACTGTTGGCCACTGATGATCCATCCTTCCAACCCGATGATTCTTGCCCATGGTGGGCACCGAACATGGCGAGAAACTCATCACCCTCACTGCGATCTCCATGGCAACCATTGGTTCCAGCACAGGTAAGCCGGCCTCCCAAATCCGTACCACCTGGTGGTGTATCGAGCAGTCGGCTATCTTGGGCGGCTATTCCATCAACATTATGACCAGTTGCTTCAAAACCGTTTGCCACCCAGAAAAAACTTCCTCCGGCCAGGGTATTTGTTGATGCTTCGGTACCGGTCTGCCCATAGGCCGGCATGCTTGAATCCCATACATAGGGAATAACGCCACCAATATTGGTTCCTTGATGACAGCCGCTGCAGGTAGTATTGAGCAGGCCTCTAACAGGACTACCACCAATCACAACCGAATTACCTCCCTGGCTATTATGGATGGTATGGCAGTCGGCGCATAACCCAGTGACCCGTGCCCAAGAATGCGTTGGCAACAGGAGGCATACGAGAATCAGTATACTGGATATCCGCGCTTTTAAGATCATACGTTACTCATAGAAATTACATGAACCAATTAGGCTCAGATTAATTCCGACTGAACACCTGAACTCGGCCATTGCCCTCTTCCACAACACAGAGATTCCCCCATGGATCAAAAAGCAGATCAACGGGATAATACAGTTGACTACGGGTCTGTCCCGGACTGAGGAATCGATATTTAAAGGTACCTTGCTTATCAAAAACAGCTATTGAGCCTTCATGCCTTTCAAGTATATACAGGCGTCCGGCCGGGCCTATTGCCAGGGCAGAAGGAAATTTCAGGTTTCCTGCCAGTTCTACGACTGCGGGCTTCCCACCATTCAAAGAAAAGCTGTAAACCGCTCTTTCCTGGGCAGCCAGAGCCCATATTTTCTTACCAGCAATTTTAAAATCCGTAAAACCGGCCGAACAGTTGTCGCAGGAGTATTCTTTGACTACCTTAAATGTATCGTCCAGGCCTAAAATCTTTCCGTTTGCCTTGTTTAGGACCAAAACTCCGGATAGGCCGAACTCCAACCGGCCAGGATAAATTAATGCATCATTATCACGCAATTCATGTTGGTCGACTTTCTTGGCTTGTATATCAATAATAGTCAGGCTGTTTTTCCCTTTTTCAACCACCATGAGACGGCCTTCGGAATCACGAACCATATCATAGGGGGCTTGTAGCTGACCGCCGGCGGTAAAACTTTTTAAAAACTTCCCTTCCCGTTCAAAGGATAGGAGCCTGTTCTCTCCGGTATCCACCACATAATAACGCTGACGCTTTTCATCCACGTAAAGGGCTGAAGGCATTACCATTGATTTTCCGGATGGCAGACCTGTGAGGGTTCGTTGCCATTTCCAGGGACCGGATGCCTGCACAGCATGAGCCCCGCAAAGAAGAAATGCACAAATGTTGAAAAGTATGGCAAAACGCATTTTTTTTGTATTCATCGTAAACCTTTCACCTATTTATCCTGATGACATTGCACACAGAGATCTTTAGAGCCGCTTAACACCAGATTCCCTTTAAAATCAGTTCCCATGGGATTATGACAACTGTTGCAGGTCATCTCCTGGCCGGTACGGGGATCATTAATTCCAACCCCAACCGGATGGCTGAATTGTCCCTGGGTCTCATGGCATGTTGAACAAACCTTATTGCCGTCTTCACGGGTCATGGCTATGCGATCAGATCCGTGCACGAAATGACACTGGGCACATTCTCCAGTGGCAACTTTAGGGTGTCGATAAAGAAGATCGGCATAGCGCTGGAAAGTGTCTTCGTGACAGTTTCTGCAGATCTGCATTCGAGAACCTTTCAACAATTTCTGACTATCTCCGGCATGGGGAGAATGGCAGGCTGTACAACTATTACCTGGGCTGATGCCAAGATGGTTGTGGGAAGAAAACAGCTGTCGGCGAACCTGCTCATGACAGACCAGACAAGTCTCTTCATTGTCTTTAATTTTACCTTCGGCATGGCAGGCTTGGCAGCCATCGGAGAATGATTGATGAAGGAATTCCCTCACCATTCCAGCCCGACTACTCCCATGGGGATTATGACAGGAAAGGCAGTTAGTAATTGTGCCGGAAAAACCTGTATGCCCCTTGCCGATTTCCTCATTTTTATGGCATGAGAAGCAAAGGGAATCAGGATTTTCCACCCTTAAAAGTTGAATATTGCCGGCCCTGTGGGGCTGATGGCAAACAGAGCAATCTCCCTTGGCAAATGGCCGATGGGTCACTTTATATTTCTTGGGCAGGTCTTCATGACAGGTAAAACAACTTTCCGCCGATTTGCCATGCAAAAGACCCTTTCTATGGGAAGCATGGGGGGTATGGCAAACAAGACAATTACCTTGTCGAACAGGCTGGTGAACAAAACCCTTTTGAAAACTTTCCCCCTCCCCCTTATGACAGGAAAAACAAAGTTCATCCACAGGTCCGTCAAGGAGTCCTTTATGCTTCGCAGCATGAGGATTATGGCAGACACTACACCGCTGCTCGGCGACAGGTTTGTGGGTAGTATTTTTTTGAAAAGCCGCTTTTTCGTGGCATTGAAAACAAACCGATGATGCCATGGCTACCGTTGTTCCGGTAACAATAAAAGCAAGAATCAACAATCCTTGGGTACACCATTTATGCAGTATCATTATTTCACCCCCTTATGGCATGGGGTGCAATTTCCACTGGCAAAGGGCTCATGTTGCACCGGATAGAGCAGTCGATCATCCGGCCCTCCATGTGGATCATGACATCCAAGACAAGATTCAGCTTTTGGACGAATACCGCGGTGAAGGTTAATAAACCGGTCACCATCCTGGGTGTGACATTCTGCACAAAGTTTACCAGTGTCCATTTTCAAGGTGGCTTCCTGCTTGCTGCCATGGGGATCATGACATGTTGAGCAATTCTTAGCCGCCGGGTCGTGGGCCTTGCCGGTCTGCCAAAATTTCGCCGTTTCAATGTGGCAATTAAGACAAAGCACCGGTTGTTTCTTGAAGAGATGATGTTGATTATTAGAGCCATGGGCTAGATGGCAGGAGTTACAGGCCAAGCGATTAACAGGCTCATGTTGCACATCATTCTTGGCGAGTTTCTTTTCCATATCTTTGTGACATTGTATACAGATCTTACCTGCTTGATCTTTCATGACAAAAGAATGGTCGCCAGAATGGGGTGCATGGCATCCCAGACAATCGCCCTGAACAAATGGTGGGTGCCCTTTCTCCCCTTGAGGACCGGCAAGTTTATTATGACATTGAACACACAATGCTCCTCCAGCAGTCTTTGCTTGTAAGAGCTTCTTCTCGTCACTTTGATGGGGATTGTGGCATTTGCTGCATCGACCTGCCACAAAGGGCTGATGGAGGCTGAAGCGTCCCATTTCCTGCCGCTCATTCTCATGACAGGAAAGACACAATTTCCCTTCATATTGTGTGAGGAGTTTGGGCTCATTGGCATCATGGGGCTTATGACAGCCGAGACAATCACCTTTTCGAGAAGGGGGATGCCCTTCACTTTTGCCCATAAAATTAGAATTCTCGTGGCAGGTGAGACAAAGTTGGTCAACAGGTTTTTTTAACAACTTCTTCTCTGGAGATCCATGGCCAAAATGGCAGGAAAGACAATCACCATTTTTTGCCGGCGCATGATGACTGCGAGCCTGCACATTGAGCACTTGATCATGGCAACTGAGACAAACAGTCTTAACTGGTGCTTTTAATAATGCCGTATAGTTGCTGGCATGAATATCGTGGCAAGAAGTACATTTTTTATCCGTAAATGGCTTGTGCAGATTATGCCCATCTTTGGTTGCTTTATGGCAATTCAGACATAAGGTGTCTGCTTCATCTTTTACGGTAATTTTTTTCTGTTCGCCATCCACCTGATGACATTGATCGCATTTCTTATTCACCATAGGTGCATGGGCCACGCTCTTAAATAGACCAGACTCCTTTGAACTATGGGGTGAATGACAAAGCCCACAATTCTCCTGCACCGGGTAATTATTATGCTTTTCAATAAAGAGAGCTTCTTCGGTTGGATGACATGATTTACATTGACTGTCCATCCCCTGCTTTAACATGGGAATATTATCCGTACCATGGGGATCGTGGCATGTGATACACCCCTGTGTCAGCGGAACATGCTGCAAAGCACGGGTAAATGGCTCCCGGTCATGACATAAATAACAGGCATCATTTCCCTCGGCTTTGAGCAATTTCGGATAAGGGCCATTATGTTCATGATGGCAATCTCGGCATTTTCCCTCTGAAACAGGGGCATGCACCGACGATTTATCCTTCAAGGAAGTCATATCTCGATGACACTTAAAGCAGAGCATTGGCTCATTATGGCGCAGGTACAAACCGCCAATAAGACCATGGGGTAAATGGCAGGCCTCACAATTGGCCTCTCCCACTGGGCTATGCACAACACCTTTATTATATTTTTCCGCCATTGGCTGATGACAGGTGATACATTTTTTTCGCTTAGGCCGCTCTGCCTCTTGCGTAACACAGGCCCCAAGGGCCAACGCAAGGCTGACTAGCGCCACAAGCCAGTATCTACTATTTTGCACTCTTACCTCCCCCAAGCTCCTCTTTAGTTTTTGTCCACATTTTCTCATTAATTTCAATACTAGACCGCATTCTAAGTTGGCCGAGATACTCATTTCTCATCTGGGTAAACTGTTGCTTCCTTACTTTTTTAACAATATCGTCTTTAACATGATCTAAAGGTATGGGTTGAGAGGGTTTATTGGCCACCAGCTTGACAAGAGCAGTGTGTTTGCCAACGCTGAACGGCCGACTCACCTCACCAACTGCCAAATTGGAGACCACCTCACGAACGGTGGGCTCCAAATGTTTCAATGGAATATCCTGGGCTACAGGATGGTGCGAATAATATTTGGCAGCTGCGGCGAAAAAGTCTTCACCACGACTGACTTCCTCCCATATTTTCTCACCCAGTTTTTCATCATCTTCCAGAACGGCGATGCTCACCATGGCCGGCTTACTGAATTGGGCTATATGGTCCTGGTAATACTGTTCAACAAGCTTATCATCCGGATCTTTGTCGACCTGGAACATTCGCCTTTCAAGTTCTTTGATCATGCGATGCTGGGTGTAAAATTGAAACACTGCCTTAAACGGCGGCTGTTCTTCAAAATGTCTGTCCACCGCTGCCAATGAAGTTAAAGACTGGGAAAGAAGGCTGTTTAAAACTCGGTTCTTCAATCCTTCCAATGACTCACCTTTATAGAAGCCGGAGCTATGACGAAAAGACTCTTCCCGACTTAGCAACTTGATAAACTCACCGGCTGAAATCTTCCAGTTGCTCGTTTCTACAAGAATTTTTTCAGCGATTTCACCGTGAGGATCATCTTCCAGGCTGAGTGAAGAAAGAAGGTCTTCGTCCACTTCAACCTGATAGCTCTTTTTGAGTTCACGAAATAATGCCAGAGTCAATTGGGCCTGTTGCTCATCCCATTCCTCTTTTCTGATACCATCTCTGATCGACTCAAAATCCTCCTTGTCCGGATCGCCAACCGCAAGCAGGTTCATAATTACAAACCCATTGCTCATTGCATGGGGACCACTTATCTCTCCTTGTTTCAATGAACTCAGTATTTCCAGCCACCCTTCGGGAAGTAAATTTTTTCTAAACCATTTTTTCCCAAGAGGATGCGGTCCTGTTGCTGTTTTCTCCCCTTCCATTAATTGACTAAACGTGACAGAGCCTGCCTGGATCTCATCCATGGTCTTTTGACCGACTTCTTCATCTTTAAAATAAAGCAATTCCAGATGCCACCTGGGACAAAACAGCTTTTCATAGCGAGCCCAGAGGATATCATCAGTTATGTTTATCTTGCTATCAATGGCCTCTTGCTTATAGAGCATCAGGGATCGTGCTTTTAAAAAGGTATCTACTTTTTTTCTGTAAACAGGTTCCAGATAGAGTTCCATGGCCTGAGCTTCTCGAGCCAGGAGATGCCAGTTGATAAATTCATCCGGCTCGGCTGGAAACTTCATGCCTTTTTCTCGCCAGTTATTCCACCAATCTTGATAATCGGACTTAAAAAACGTCTGGCCGTCGATAATGACTAATGGACTTTCTTGCCAAAACCAGGCATGGGATTGCGTGGCCTGGGCAAGGCAAAAGAACAATGCCAGAATGAGTAGACGCGTTATTGTATGCATCGGAGTTCTCCATTTGTTTTCCACTTTTCAATAACCTCCTGTGATACCAGTTTTGCAAGTTCGCTCATACTGTGCACAACTCCAAATTGCATCAGACTCCGATATTCTTCACCATCTCGCCGGTGAAACGTAGTAACGAGTTCTTCTCCAGTTTGACCATCGATCATGCGTACGGTCACCGCCAATAAAGGGGTGTTCCTTCCACCACGTACTGTATCCGTCACGGAGGTGACAGTCCCAGCTATTAACAGACTAGATTCCAAACGTTCTGCTAATACTTGTAATTGCTCCAGGTTCGGCTCATCTTGGGCAGCTATACGCATCTGACGGTATACCTTGCGTATATCTCCCTCTTGCGCCAATTTAAAAGGCCCAAAGCCCAAAAGTTCGGCGGAAAAAATCCGGTAAAAAAAAAC
>CAYUCH010000040.1:11960-28908 GCA_964443295.1 uncultured Desulfobulbia bacterium
GCGCCGCCAAAAAACCCGGCAAAAAAACCCCCGCCACCTACTTCAAAGTCAGTCTGATTCAAAAAGGGCAAAATCGCAACGCGACAATGTTTTTGTAAGTCTGGTGGAGTCTGCCTGGGCCCAAACAAGCCGGCTGTGCAGCCGCTTATTAAAACAGCCCCGCAAATCATGACTAAAAACACTTTTTTAAAACTCAATAGCCCATTCCGCCGAGTCATCTTTTTCAATGTCCTCTTCAAGCACATCTTGTCGTGCTGAAAAAAGGAGGTCGTCAATTTCCCTGGTCGATTTATTACCAAGCGCATCTTTTAATAAAACAACGCAACCGATTTTCTCTTTGTCTGTCAATTCATTCATTCGCTCTTTGGCAATCTCAATGCTGACCGGCAGATCTTCTCCTTCAGCAAGGTGGAGCAATTCACCATGTTCACTTCGCACTTCTACTTCCCAGGAAAAAACTGGAATCTCTCCATGATAATCAAGGTCAAGAAAGAGCAAGTCAGCCGTTTCTCTGAATGACAGCGCCAAATCGGGTTCAGATCGCACAATTGACACAGGCTCAAAGGCCAATGCCATGTTTTCTGCTCGATCCCAAACCCGCAGCATGATCAAATAGTCGCCTTCTTCAACCCGCTGATTATTATCCCGTACACCTTTCCAGGTAAATTTCGGTGGCAACCCTCCATCTCTTTCGGTGCTGGCCAATACTTCTGCTGACCGGGTTTCAACGGAAATTTGCCACTTATGTAATGGTTCACGATCTAACAACTGTGGAACAATAATCACCTCATCACGGAAAGTGATCGTACCATTAAGGCGCACTCCCTTAACTTCCATGGAAACTTCCGGAGCTGTATCGTCCACCCGATACTCGCCAAGATATGTTCTCTTAACCCAGCCAAAGGGCCAATGCTGGATGACAATCATCGGGTAGGAGCCACTTTGTTTGGGCGCGGCCCATTCGGCAAAATACAAATCCTCTTCATCGCTCTGCAGGATCATCGGCTCGGTGCATGTCTCCCCTACTTGCAAATAAACCTGGGGTAATTCGCCAGACAACCACAAAGGACGCAATCGTAAGTCAACTTGCATTTTTTCATCTGGTTTGACATGTCGGCGTCCTATGCGCACAGTCTCTATCAGAAAACCTGGCGGCTCCGAAATTTTCAAATCAATACTTTCAGGTACTTTCTCCAAAGCCTCTTTGGCAACTCGGGCCAGTAAAACCTCAGCTGACTGAGCCTGGGTGAGCGCCAGGACCTGTTGTTCATCCAAGCTACTGCTGCCAACTGATCCTGACCAGATTGTTTTTGCATCCCCGGTCCGGATGAGGGAAAGTGTAATGCCAACTGCCGGTGCTGGAAATTCTTGATATTGACAAACAGTACCCATCATCACAAGTTCAACACCTAATTCTTCACCAAGTTTGAGAATATTGGCAGTATTTAATGAACCCAGCCAGCGGATACGATTGCGTACCATAAAAGAGATAACATCATCCCTTGAAGTGACATTCATGCCTAGGCCGGTAATTTCTTTCTCTAAAATACCAGTGAGAGGAAAATTCACTCCATTGCGCCCAAGGCTTAAATCTTCCACTGGAAACACAGCCAATTTAGCGGCAAAAACCACTTCAACCCAAAAACAGCACAAGGCTATGGAGAATAAAAAAATCCGCTTTCCCACGACTATTTTTACTTTTCTTTCCCTGGAGAAGTTTCAAGGGAGAGATCTCCCTCGGCCATTTCCATACTGCTCATAGGTATTGTCTTGAGCATCTTTTTAATTAAGTCAAATGCCACTTCAAAAGAATCACGAGCTGCCAGACCCAATAGTCTTCCCCAGACAGAGTAGCCATTTTCGTGGTCACTTTGCTGCCAAAGCACCAATGCTTCTCGTGCATCTAATAACCGTAATGTAAGTGAATACTCCGGATAGACTATTGCTCCCTTACGGTTTATATCTGCATGATCTACAGAACCAACCATGATAGCCTGAACACCAAGACGACGGCCAAGCCTTTTAACGCTGATCAGGTCAACAGGTTCGCCTTTTTTGAGGGCTTCTTCTTTAAATGCCGCATCAACCAGCCCTTTATCCACTACATCGAAAAGGCCCATGGCCAAAATCTGGGTAATAGCCACATTCCGCAAACGATCGGCTACATATTCATCCTGGGTATGATTTTCCAGGGGAAGCACTGCTACCTTCTGAATGTATCCAAGTTCGACATTTTCTCTCAGAAACGCATTGCCATCCGTCTTTGAACCGCATCCGACTTGACAAAAAGAAAGAAGAAAGAACAATCCCATCCCCATGAAAATGTAAAACCTTCTCTTATGATGCCTGAACATAAAATTAATCCTCAATTATCGACCTTAAGTCTTGTGCCAACTGTTCGTTAAGGAGGAGCGCAATATCTTGGTATGAAATGATGCAAAAATCAAGCCATACAGGGAAGAGTTTATTCCCAAAAAGTAGTCCGATACACCAGCTCCGTGCCAATCTGCCATACTTCTGCCAGTTGTTCCTCATCATTGGAATTATCATCATCAACTGTATCATTTCTCAGATACGTACCTGTGGTACGCATTGAAAGTGTATTCGTCACATTCCAGCTCCACGACAATCCGACTCCTTCCTGTTCCTCTTCTTCGGCCCGATAAGAATAATTGACTCCTAGTTGCATTTTACGGGTAAAAGCAAAATTAACTGCCAGGCTGACATCAAGTACTTCACGGTTACTTCTTTCCCATGATTTTCTTACAGCCGAGTGCACTGAAAGAATGTCGGAAGGACGCCAGTTCAAGCTTGCACTGCCTTCGGTCTTTGAAGATTCTGCCTCTGACTTGGTTTCGTTGTAATCACCTATTAAATCAGCTTCCAAATTAGGTAAAAGCCAGGCGGTGAGACGAAGTCTCGTACTGAGGGTGTTATTGGTATGCTCACTACCCCGCTGTTCTCCCTCTGTATAAACAAAGTCAAAGCTGGAAAGTAAATCGGGAAAAAGGGTGGCTGTTGTATAAAAGTTAAAACTATCAGACTGCGAAATCTGCAGGTCATCTTCAAATGTTTCAAAACGTCCAACACCAAAGGTCGTATCAAGGGTTGGCAAGACTTCGACATAACAGCTCGCGGCATAAGAGCGGTTTTCCAATAAAGCTCGATCGCTATAATCCTGACGGCTTTCGCTGACACTCACGTTTGAAGAAAATCTTTCGACCGGATTCCATTGCAGGCTGCTGCTTTGGGTCCTGGTATTTTGCTCCTGACCCGTTGCAAGCTCACCATCCTCAAGTGATAAACTATAAGAAAATTGCAGACTCTCGGTTATGAGATATTGAGCACTGAAATCCAACTGAGATGCTGCGGTGTCTGAAACATCATGGAAAAAAGGACCATCAGCCATTACCCGACGAGATGCTTCTATCTCGGACAGTTCAATCTCCTCTTGGGGAGTTGCATCGGAAACAAGCTTAAAATACACTTCCTCAACTCCTCCGGTTTCAATTTCAAAACGCTTGTCCTCTTCGTTATAAAGATAAGGCACATCCCTTGTGAGTAAGGTCCAGTTTATGCCATTGAATGACCTATACACATCCCACCTGAAATCATCCGCCTCATTGCCCAACTCCTCAACAGTGTAAGCATAAACGAGATCAACTCTTTGCAGGTCAGCACGTAAAACGATGTTCGCCTTTTCATTGGGATCTATTGAATAGGCAGATTGTCCATAAATATCATCGGACAGTGCAGGTACAGTAGGTATAATAAATGTGAACTCAGGCGTATCATCTACAGCGGCGGCAACCTGGGCAAGCCCCACAGGTACCAAGGCTGTACCATCGGGTTCAACGCCAACGGTACTCTCTCCGTCATCATCTGAGTATTGGTAAGAAAAGGCAAGATTCAAGCGATTTTTCCAATATCCTTTTTCAAGATCAAGGCGAACAAGCTGACTTATGCTTTCATCATCACTCTCGGCAACTTTGTTCTCACCCTTCTGACCATTATAACTGTAGTACAACGTTGCAAAATCATACTCCCATTCTATATCCACACCATTAAAAGTGGATATAGAATCAATAGTTTTAGGACTTTGGTCATCGCGGTTTATTGTTTGGCCGAATGATATATGGTAGATGGGGAGAAGAGGATTTTCCCAGCTGTTTTCCAAGCTGGTTTCCCAGGTTTGATCACGGGTATCGTTACTTCCTTCATTGAACCTAAAATTAGCTGTACCCGAACAATTATAATAAAAAATATCATTTAAAATAGAGAATTCCAGCGTAGGCGCCAACACCTGCCGAACGTCTTCTTCCTGATCACTGAGATCATATCGAAACATTCCCGATAAGGTCATGGCCTCTGTCCACTCCACTTCTTCGGCAAAGTCAAGACTATATCGTTGCAAAAATCCTTCGTTATCATCACCCTTACCATCGTTGTACCCCAAGGTTCCGCTAAAGGCCAATGGGCCTGCGTGCGCTTCTTCTTGCCAAACAGCACACAGAAGAAACAAACAAAAGAAGAGTAAACCTGCGCGGTTCATCCAATTCAATTTCACGTTTCCGCACTATCGGCTAGGCTTAACCTGTGGCTTTTTGCGATCATAGGTTTTGGGGGCGTGACACCCAACAACACAGGTTCCGCCAGTCTCTGTCTTTGTTATATCAATTGGATAAGACCAGGCGCCAAAGGGTACCTCATAACGAACGTGCTTGGGTTGATCACTGGCATGGGGAGCATGACAGGCTGTACAGGTCCTGCCTTTTTTCATATTCACATGGAAAAAATGCAGATTATAGTTCCCGTCACGAAAATTTGTCAGCGTATCTGTGAACTTATTCTTGGCAATATCTTTATTATGGCAACCAAAACAGAGGTCGTAGTCACCGGGTTCATAGGAATTATAAAAATCAGCGGGGAAATCACGGACAAGCAGCATACTGTGGCCTGAACCATGTGGTTTATGGCAGGCAGTACAATCACCGGTCTGGACCGGACCGTGCTTAAAATGACTGGATTGCACTTCGTCGGAAAGTTCGTCATGGCAAGTAAAACATAACTTTTCCAGAGACCCTGCAAGAAGTGGCTGATATTCTGATGAATGAGGACGATGACAGGCCGTACAGCGCCCCTCGTCAACCGGCAAGTGCTTATATTTTGCCTGGTTCATGTCACTATAAACATCGGGGGAGAGATCTTCGTGACACGTGACACACAATTCTGCACCAGCCTGATGGAGCTGGAACCTGGCCGGTGAACTGTGGGGATCATGGCATTGCCCGCAATCTTCAACTACCGGTGGATGGACATGTTTCATTGAGAAATCTTCTTTCCGATCCTGGTGACATCGGAAACAAAGCTCACTTTTTTCCTGAGGCGCAATGAGAAGGCTTGGATTTTTAGAGGCATGGGGTTGATGACAGGCTATGCAGTCACCGGAGCCAACCGGGCCATGACGATGCTCTTTTGTAAACATCTCTGATTCGTGACATTGAAAACAAAGACTGCTTACTGCACCCCCGTCTCCTTTGAGTTGGAAACGCATGGCAGATTCATGGGGATCATGACAGTCTACACAGCCTTCCTCTACAGGGGCATGCACTACGTCCTGGGAAAATTCTTCCTTTTTTGCCTGGTGACATACGAGACAGAGTTCTCCTCCACTGCGTTGCATTTGTTTTTCCTGATTCGAACCATGGGGATTATGACAGCTAATACACACACCAGCTCCAACCGGGCCGTGGACGTGAGCCTGTTTACCCATATCAGTATGGCAACCGCCAGTTGTACAATTTGCCTGGACCGGCAGAACTCTCTTAAAATTATATTTTCCACGTTTAACGCGATGGCATTCTTTGCAATTTAAAGCGCTTTGATTTTTATGAACAAAAAACTGGGTAAAATCTTTCGGGGGAATCTCGCCTTTCTTTTTACCTTCGGAAGGCGAGTAAAAAATGTCTAGAGAGGTCTTCAAGTCACCTGCTTTCAGGGTGACCGTGTTCATTCCCTTTTTAAGGGTAAGCAAAGTACCAAAGGTTGTTTTATCGACCGCGAGCATGCCTTTCTTACTGTCACTCTTCACCCCTGTGAGGTGTATTGTTGACACTGTCTTATCCGCAATAATACCGGCCAGAAAAACCTGTTTTTCCGTAACCCAGACCTGAGAAGGTGGTGATACTATTCTGATGCCTTTTTGTTTTTTGGCAGTATCCTGTGCAAAGCACGCCGAAACCTGCACAAAAATGAAGACGACCAAGCAGATAAAAACATGGGAAAATACTGGCACGGCAGGTACTCTCTTTTGTCTCAACATCCCCTCTCCCTCTTTTCCTCGTCAATTACAATTGTGGAAAGTTCCCTCCGGTTGAAAATAGATCATTGACGTAATCTTATACATACAAATGGCTTCAAGTACCAGCCAAAGGATGTAATAAATCCTACTCAACAAAACATTATGCAGATTACGCCACGTACGGCGCCAGTTTTAAAATTAACAACTTGGCGCTGTAACTGATTGAATGAATTTCCAACCTGTCGAAACTTGACATTTTTCATCTAACCATGCAAGGAATCTTAAGCTCTATACAGTAAACAAATTTTCCTTGCCTGAAGGTTACATACAAAAACACCGTGCTGGTTTGTAAGCAACCAGCACGGTGTTCAGGGGAAATGGAGCTATACCCTAAAGAATGGCTTACTGATCATCCTTTGTGGTATGGCAAATAAAACAACCGTCGTTGTTATCATCAGTTGCCGTGGTATGTGCCTGAACGGTTGAATAATCCCAGCGAAGGAGATCATCATTAGGCGTACCATGGGCACGATGACAAGAAATACAAGTTACTACAGCATCGCCTGGAGCATCCAGAACAGAGTCCAGAACGCCATTAGCCATATTGTTACTGGCTACAGGAGCAACAACACTGTACTCATTGCCATTTGTTCCGGTAGGATCGTTATATGCTGCATATTCTCCACCGACGGCGTTCATATCGATATCCGTTGGATGTCTGATCCAGGGAGAAGAGAATCCTGCATCTCGAGCAGTACCTAAATCTCCTGCGCCACTATGAAATTCACCATGGCAGTCAGCACAGAGAGCACTGATGGTGTCAGTATCATCTTCAGTATCGGCTGTACGAGCAACACCATAATATTGGTTATGATCAACAGTACCGTCTGTTGCAGTGAATTCCCAGTCAGCATCTTCAATACCGAGAATACCGTTCAAGAATCGATAGCTTGTTCCGGAATTCGCACCAGTGATGGTTGTATCATCAGCATGATGGGAGCCGGAAATGGCGGCAAAATCACCGGTTACAGTACGGTCACCATGACAACCCTGGGTTCCAGCACAGGTCAGCTGGTTTGCAAAAGAACCCGAATCGCCCGGAGGAGTTGCCAAGTCACCATCAACACCGGCAAAACCAGCAACGTTATGGCCAGTTGCGTCACCACCAGTCTGTGATACCCACCAGAAAGAACCACCGGCCAGGGTATTAGTGCCATATGTAGGTGCGGCTGTTCCCTGAACCATGGGTACAGATCCTACAGCACCACTGTTAGCACCGGTATGGCACCCTTGGCAATCGCCAATGGTCAATGCCTCGTTGGGTGTGGCAGTATTGCCTGGGAACACGTCACCATCCTGGCTGTTATGCATGGTGTGACAGTTCGAACACTGGCCGCTCACTCTAGCATATGCAGCACCAGGCAGCATACAGCCGACAGCGACAAGGGCCAGCATCAGCTTCATCCCTTTGTCCTTCATCATTACCTTGTCCTCCTTAAAAATACAGGTTCCATCATTTGAGGATAATCCTCGTCTTTGCCATATGCCTTGCCCAATTACAAAGCGTTACGAAATCTAAAATTTCGTTTGCTGTGGCACCCGTATTTCCTAGGTTTCTAACAGGTGCCATCGGTGGTTCTGAAAAATTAACTCTAAACCACCACGACTTAGTGTCTGAACTAGCAAATAGCATGCCAGACAGTTTAAGGAGATACTTAGACAGGAAAACTAACAGCTTGCACTTCCAGGATCGAAGGTCAAAAGACTTTTCAAATGAAAATATTGTCTCTATTTTTTTTATCCATTGTGCTGCTTCTTGCAATATTTACAACCAAAATGTCTGGGGGAAATACCCCTGGGGTGAGGGATATGCCCCACCATTCATTTTAAATTTTCGATTAACAGAAAAACCTTGACAATCCCGCATCCTCTTTTGATCATACTGAGAAGATTTCTTCTAAAATGAAAAGGAGCCCATTGTGTCTATAAACCTAACACGTCTCTTTTCAGCGCACCTTTTATGTTTTCTGTTTTTGTTACTTCAGGGAACAGGAGAGGCCAAGTCTTTCCCTTTCCGCAATATCAAACCAGGTGATTCTCTTCCAGCAGTTACCCTTGAGCAACTTAAAGGTGGGTCCATTGAACTTGCTTCTTTTCAAGGACAACCTCTTGTATTGGTTTTTTGGGGAGCAGACCTTAAAACCAAGCGACAACGATCCCTGAAGGCCTTTAATGATATTAAAACACTCCTGCCATATTTAAGTGAGAACTCGGCCACAACTCTATCCATTAATGTGCAAGGTGATGACAAAGGAGTCATTAACGGCATTATTCAACAAACAGATCATCCATACCCGGCCCTCCTTGATCTTGATCGTCAAGCATATGGAAGTCTTGGAATTTTCATTATGCCTTCAATCCTGTTGGTGGACAAGACAGGCAAGGTCTCTGCTGGCATGGGTTACAGTCATGATTTTGTCGACCGTTTACAAGGCGAACTTTCCATCATGCTCGGCCAAAAAACCAGGGCAGAAATGGAGGCTGAACTTCGTCCTGAAATCATCGAAAAGAGCAAAGAAGAAAAAGCATCTCGTCGTCAGATTCA
The DNA here is from genome assembly GCA_964443295.1 of uncultured Desulfobulbia bacterium. Taxonomy (GTDB): domain Bacteria; phylum Desulfobacterota; class Desulfobulbia; order Desulfobulbales; family CG2-30-60-27; genus CAYUCH01. The sequence goes on from CAYUCH010000040.1 coordinate 20,867, forward strand.
AATGGGCCGAATCATGCTTGAGCAAGGCATGCCTGAACGGGCCATGGAAAAATTCTTGGAGGCTTTAAAGTTACAACCCAACTCGTCTGAAGCCCACATTGAACTTGCCTGTACATACTTACAGATTGGTAGACTTGAAGAGGCAGAAACAGCTTTGGAAAAAGGCCTTGAATTGAGCCCCGAATCATTAAAAGGCCAACTGTGCGATGCCAGGCTGTCTGCGGCATTGGGTTATATAGATGAAGCTATTGCAGATCTTCAGGCTCTCCTGTTACGCAATTCCAGAAAGCCCGAACTACATTATAATTTAGGCTTACTCTTCGAACAAAAAGGCGACTTGAAGCAAGCCTCTGGAAAATATCGAAAAGCGTATGAGTTACGAATAAAGCAGAAAAAATGATCTCATTAAAAATAAATACAAACATGAGCGATGCACCGATGCGCTGGTTGAATCATCGTTCATCCATCAAGACTGCTTTGCATGTTATCCAACTGACCTCAGCTCTCTTGCTACTCTCAGTATTATTACTGGAAAGTACAGAGGCCGCTGAGCTCACCGTTCTCACTCCAAAGTCCGGTGCCATTATTCTCTCACGACAGAGCGAGACATATGTGGTTGTGAAATCCGATGCGCCATTAATTGACAAACCTACCCTGCAATCTGGCGATGACCTATATACTCCTTTGGATGCCTGGTCAATAAATGGCCAGACATATTACCACTTTCTTGTTTCTCTCAAACCTGGGAAAAATGCTTTCCTGCTCAAACCCGGTGAAACACCCATTCGTTTCAAACACCGCCCTTTCCGCTCAATGCTGACTTTGAAACCCAACTCGCCCGGTGTTTTCCTCTTTCACCAACAGACAGAATTACAGAAAGAATGCGCTCTTTGTCATGATAAGAGTCCCCAATCTGCCCCCATCAAGACTCCATTTTCCAGCTGTGACTCCTACACAACCGATTGTTTTTCCTGTCATAAATCACTCACCAACCAATCAGCATATACACATGCTCCCTCTTCCGGACGGCTCTGTCTCGCCTGCCATGCCGATCCTGAAAAAGTTGACACCATTTCTTTTCCCAAAGGTCGGATGGACCGGTTATGTCTTTCCTGTCATACCGGTAGTATAAAATGGCTTTCCAAGCCCCATCTTCATGGTCCGGTGGGCACCGGTGACTGCACAGTCTGTCACAATCCCCATGGGGATCAATTTCCCTTTCAGCTCTGGGCAGAACCAACGTTGGGTCTCTGTGTCGCTTGTCACACTGACAAACGGAAACTCGGCCTAGAAAGGAGCACAGGGTATTTTGCCCATGGCATACTTAAAGGAAATGGCTGTGTGATTTGCCATGATCCCCATGCCAGTGAGAATCGTTTTCAGCTTCGAAAACCTATTAATGAGCTGTGTGCCTCGTGCCATATTAACGTTGACAGTATCAACAAAGAGCATCCTGTAAGAGGACATCCTGTACAAGGTCCTCGTGATCCAAGGAGAACTGACAGGGAGTTCTCGTGTACCAGCTGTCATAATCCCCATGGATCAATGTTCAGTTTTTTACTTATCGGAGATGTACTGGGCGGCCATGTTTGCGGCAAATGTCACCAAGATGTAGAGAAAAAACTAGAAGAGCAAAAAAGATCAAATGACTCCTTGTGATTCTAAACATATTGATTCTGCACCACTCTCTTGGAGGATGGTATTTACGCTTGAAGTGTTGCTAATTGCACTGCTGGCCTCCTCTATTGCCTGGGGTCAGGAAGACGATGAAGGAGTGGGAGGAATCACTGTCAAACCCGCCTTTATGATCAGCCTGGATGACCAAGGACGCAAATTCTCCTTTCCTACTGCTGCTTATTTTGATGAGACTACTAAAGAAACGTATATTCTCAACAATGGCAAAGGAAGAATCGTAGTGTATGGACCTGAGTTTTTTCCGTTAGTCTCACTTGGGGCAGGCCGGGGCGTAAATGCACCAAATGGTATGATAGTTGATAAAACTGGTCAGCTGTATGTCTGTCAAAGGCCAACCGCCACCGAGCCTTCTCGTCTTACCATCCTCAATGCTGCATTTTTTAAGGAAAAAGAATTTCCTATCCAGGGATTTAAAGAAGCAGGCACTTTTTTACCACGACGCATGGTCATCGGTGAAAACAACAATTTTTATATCGCCGCAGACCATCCAGGTATTTTGATATTGGATTCTAATGGTGAATATCTCCGTCATCTTACCCCCATGGACCGTGTTCTCATGGGGCCACTGGACAGTTCACTTGACCTGCAAAATTCAACCGAAGCCCCCTCAATCCCTGAGGATAAAAGCTTGTCAGCCATTTCCAATGATCTCGGATTGCCGCCGGAGTTAATACCTGAAGCAAAAGGACGAAAAACAGACGAGGAAAGCCCATTTTCCCTCGGCCCTGTTCACATAATTGAGGTGGCTCGCGATAAAGCCGGCAATCTTTATCTTCTCAGCCAGGAAACAAGCAAAGTCTATGTCTACGATGCTCAGGAAAAATTCCTTTTTTCATTTGGTGAGAAAGGTGGCTCTGCAGGAAAAATGAGCCAACCACGTGGACTTGCGTTGGATGAAAACAAAAAAGTTATCTATGTGGTTGATTATATGCGACACACTATTTTGGCCCATAATTTAGCTGATGGGAAATTTCTGTTTGAATTTGGCGGCAAAGGCTGGTCGCCAGGATGGTTTCAATATCCCACGAGTGTCGCTGTTGACCATAAAGGACGAGTCATTGTTGCTGACACCTTTAATCATCGAGTTCAAGTACTTGAAGTACGTTTTAAAGTAGAAGCTGCCGAAAAGCCATTACAATTACCCAGCTCCAGAATCCCCTCTCCTCCGCCGTCGTCCAAATAAATCCCGCGTTCAGTCGACTTTCAAGTTTTCCGCAATCGCCCTCTTGCCACCATATTTACCTTGCATATTCACTCCATTGGTTGACGCTCGATTTATTTCATATCTTTTTCATCACACCATCAATCCTGGCACAATTTTTGCTTTATTAATTATGAAAATACTATCCACTTTGCGTAACTGAGAAAAGGATAATTGCATGAAAGACATGATAAGAAAGCATAAAAAAGTATCCAACTCATTGTTTTCACTCCTCATTTCAGGCGTCGCACTGACCCTATTTACCACAACAGCCGATGCGAAAGTTCGGGGAGAGTGCTCAAACTGCCACACCATGCACAACAGCCAAAATGGCAACTCCATGGCTTGGGATAATTCACCTGAGGCCACGGAATTCCTTACCCGCGGCGGATGTGTAGGCTGTCATGCCCAAAATACAAGCCAGCGCATTATCACCCTTGGACTGAGTGAAATCCCCCAGGTCAGTCATACTGATCCCGGTGGCGATCTTGCAGCTGGTAATTTCGGATATCTTAGCGGGATTAAAGGAAGCGGAGCGTCCGATGCTAAAGGGCATAATGTAGTTGATCTTGGCAACCTGGATGACACCTTTACTGGCAGTGCTCCTGTTGAAATTCCCGGCGGAATCAAGCAATCATTTCATGATGATGGCTATGTTGTTGGGGCAAATGACCTTACCTGCGCTGGAACAAATGGCTGTCATGGTTATCGGATGACTTCACGGGGAAGTGGACTTCCAGCTTTAGCTGGCTCGCACCATAATGATGTTGAAGGTCAATGTGACGTGGCCGATGATTCCTATAATTCGTATCGTTTCCTCATTGGAGTAAGGGGGTACGAAAACCAGACTGATAAGTGGCAAAATGTCAGCCCTGCCAGCCACAATGAATACTACGGCTCCACTTCACCACCCAAACTGGGTTGCTCTGGTGGCGACACGGTAGATTGTCATGGTGGCCCTACACCTTCCATCCAACCACCCACCAATACAATCAGTGGTTTTTGTGCCACCTGTCATGGAAATTTCCATACATTAAGCGTAGGAGCCGGCAATGACACCAATTCTAACTCAGGTGGAATCGGTGCCGACATCCTTTCGCCGTTTATTCGACATCCTACTGATATCGTAATTAAAAACGAAGGTGAATATACCGGATATACGACATATAACGTCAATGCTCCAGTGGGAAGGACAACAGTTCCTGCCTCTGCAAGTAGCCTTGTGGTCCCTGGTACTGATGTAGTCACATGTCTCTCATGTCACATGGCCCATGCCAGTGATTATCCAGATATGCTGCGCTGGGATTACGAAGGTATGCTGGCCCATGATTCAGGCGGAGATGTAGGACAAGGTTGTTTTATCTGTCATACAACCAAAGATGATTATTAATCGTTTATAAAGCTTCTTGTTACAAGCCTGTACAGGAAGGGAAGGGAAGGGAGCAGTCGATGTCCGGCGGGCATCGGCTGCGTTTTTTATTCATCAGCCTGCAGTCTCGAGTTCCATTATTCCACATTTCCATCTGGATCAGTTTTAATCAGATAAATATCACTTTCTCCCGCACCTGACGAATCTGTCTCTCCAGCAAAAATAAAACCAAGATCAATGGTTTGCTGTATGGCATATGCGGCATCTGTCCCCATGCCACCAAAGGTATTGGTCCAAACCTCCTCTCCATTGGAATCAATTTTCACAAGATACACATCTTTCTCTCCTGCTCCACTGGATTCCGTATAGCCTGCCAACACATAGCCTTCATCAGTGGTTTGATCAAGATCATAGGCAAGGTCTATACTCCCGCCTCCCAATTTCTTTGACCATTGCTCATTTCCACTACTAGTGGTCTTAACCACGTAAATATCACCAGATCCTGCACCAAAAACATCGGATACACCTGCAAGAATGAAACCATTGTCCGCTGTCTGCTGTATGACACTGGCTGAACTATTAAACGACAGACCATTAAGGCTGCTTGTCCATTCTTCATTGCCGCTCCCATCGGTCTTTACGAGATACATGCCAATATTATCATCAGAATAAGACTCGCCGGCCAATGCGAAGCCACCATCATTGGTCTCAACAACACCATACGCTACGTCCCTTTCACTGCCTCCAAAAGTGTGTGACCAAAGTTCAATTCCGCTGTCATCAACACGTAGGAGATAAATGTCTTCTTTTTCTGCTCCAAATGACTTGGTATAACCGGCCATGACATAGCCGCCATCCGATGTGTGAGCGAGGGAAACGACCTCATCATCTGACTCAGCACCATATGCTTGATTCCATAATTCATTGCCACTTGCATCTGTCTTAACCAGATAGGCATCCTTGCCTCCTGCTCCTGATGACTCTGTATATCCGGCTATTACAATTCCTCCATCAGTAGATATCAGTAAAGCACTGGCAAAATCATCGTTGCTGCCACCAATATTTTTAGACCAAAGCTCATTACCATCACTATCAACTTTCATCAGGTAAATATCTTTTTCTCCATTCGCGCCGGATTCTGTTCTTCCGGCGACTATATACCCGTCATCCCCGGACTGAATGACATCCCTGGCGTATTCATCCGCAGTTGTGCCGTATACATTTTCAAAGGTTATCATAGGGCCATCCCACGGATCATCATCGCCAGGATCCGGATTGTCATTTCCATTATCTGACGGGGGATCAGCAGGATCTGCTGCCCTGCCACCACCACTGCAACCGAGATATGTAAAAGAAAAAACTACTAAAAAAAGAATTAAAAAGATTCGCAATTGCCATTCTCCTCAATGTGACATGCCGAATTGGCCTTTTATTAGACTTTAGAAAACATAGCCGATTTTATCTCTGCAGGAAAGGGAGAGGCCATGAGTCTTTTGACTCATGGCTGCGTCAAATAACCCAAATTTCTTCGTTGTAGTCAATGAACACAATGTAGATACATGCTCTTGAGCAACATATTTTGAGTAATTTCCGAGGAGGAAAACAGAATTTTGCTAAAGTCCCATATTTTATCTTTTAATTGATTGCTGGCATGATATTTGCCTAATGTCATATATATAGATCGTTCTAGGAATAAATATGAACCAGAATCTAAATGGAAAGACAAGACAATGAAGACATTTTCACCCTCTCTCACTGCTGCCCTGTTACTTGCATTCTCCATACTATTTCCCCACTCTGCTTTTGCCACTGGGGGTGATTTCCCGCATAAATCCAGTGAAGAGGTGTCATGCTGGGACTGCCATGCACTGTGGAATATTTTCAATCCTGACTCCGACAGTGATGATCAATGTCTGTCCTGCCATGACGGCTCTGCTGCCAGTGAAGTAAAAACTCATTCAAGTGAAAACACATCAGAAGGGCATGGTGTGTGGAGCAACAAATGCATCACCTGCCATGTTCCCCATTTTCAGGAACAATACCGCACATATGGTGCTGAGAGTTTTGTTACTTCTGGGGTTTCAAATGCTGTGAATGGAGTTACAGCAACTACCCTGACCATGAGTGGGGCTGGCTGGGTGACTGACCAATTTATCGGCATGCTCCTTATTCCCGATCTCTCAGAAGATACCTATAATTATTTAATCACCGGCAACACCTCTAATACCATTACTGTGGATGGCACCATTGATCTCAGCCAGGTTGGCTCCGACAGCACCAATTTTGCAGTAATTTACGGCAAACTGGTGCGGGCCATTATTTCAACTCCCACAAGTGGTGACCGGGATGTCAGGTTGTTCAACCGAACCGGAGCAAATTCCGGTGCTGATGGTGATTTCACCAACGATGGTGTCTGTGAAGTCTGTCATACACTGACAAATCATCACAACAACACCGGAACCGCCCCTGGTGATTACGATGGTATGAATTACGTGGGACATAACAATGCCACCAACTGCGTAAGCTGTCATCCGCACAGTGAGGGTTTTGCCGGTTCCTGTTCGGCCTGCCATGGTTACCCGCCCATACAAAATACCATTGGCGGCCCAGATGGCTTAATTAGCGATCCTTACCCTACTGGTTCTACTACCGCCGGAGCCCACCAGAAACATGTAGGACCAGGTGGATATAATTATTCCTGCGACACCTGCCATGTTGATGGCATGACCGGTTCACCTCTGGTGCTTGATGATGTCTTGCAAATGGGTTTCGACATCTTTGGATTCAATGGAACCGGGTCTAACTACGACCACCAAATCCTTAACTTGCCTTATACTGTGGACGGAACCAACGGTACTGCTTTAACGGCCAACGGAACCATGGTCTGCAGCAATTTATATTGCCATGGGGATGGTACTGCCGTATCCACGAGATTCTTTGATCCACCAACCTTCCCTGGGCCCAATAATGATTCGCCTACCTGGGATACATCAGGGCCATTGACCTGTGATTCATGTCATGGGAATCCGCCAGCATACACCCACACACAACCGAAAAATAACGCCCATGATCGGCATATTGGTTTATTTTACGCAGGCGGCATAAACGAGGACTCTGACCCATGCCATGTCTGTCACTATGATACGACCAGGGACGGAACTTCAATCCATGACAATACAAAACATGTAAACGGTCAATATGACGTGGTCCCAAATCCAAATTTCATATTCAGGCAGAACCTGCAGCCCCAGAACCAGTATGCAGTTGACTTTGATTATGCGTATGATCCAGGAACCAGTTCCTGTTCCAATATTTCCTGCCATACCAATCTTATCAGCACCACCCATGTTTGGGGATTTGGATCAATCAGTGTTAATACTCAAACCCTCAGCGCAGGAGATGTATGTGGTGAAGTTGATCTGACAATCAGCGCTGGTGGTACTGCACCACATGTTTATTATGTTGATTGGGGTGACGGCACAACCTACGAAGGCCCCGATGCCAGTATTTCCCACATTTATGCAGACACAACCAGCAAAACCGTGAGTTTTAATGCACGTGACGCGAACCGCCACACACGTCTGGTTGCCAGCGTGCCAACCCCACGTTCGCAGAGCGTGACTCCTTTTTCCGGCAACAGTGACCCAGTCCCTAATTACCAACTCTATATCAATGGTCAGACAGTGACCCTCACCGACCTATCCACTGATCCTGATTACAACACAAGAGGTGGCCTGGTTTGTTTGGACAGGATCTACCTTCCTTTAAGTGGAATGT
>CAYUCH010000041.1:0-28574 GCA_964443295.1 uncultured Desulfobulbia bacterium
TGCCACCTGAGCTGCAAGATCTATGTGGGCGGTTATGCCACAGCAACATCCGGGAGATATCCCGTGATACCGGCATTCATCACTCCAAACTCTATGAATGGCTCCATAAAATTCAGGAGGCCTTCATGGCGGCTGGCGTCAAAAAATAACTTTTTTCCCGACACATTTTGGATCGTGTCGGTAGGTAAGCGGGTGAGAACAAAACGCACCTTCACTCAAATTAACCCCAACCTGAGGAGATAATCATGCATGTTTATCACTTTCAATTTGATCAGAAAATACCAACTAGAGAGCTGAAAGATACAATGTTACTCGCCGTTATGGCGACGGAAAGCCTCCATGGTCGCGCCAGGGTAAAACTCGATGCTGTCCATAATCTCAACCTACTTAATCATACCTGCCGGATTGATGCCTTTTCCGAGGTAGGAGATGATCTGGCCCGCATATTCACCGGCTATGCCCTCCGTGAATATGGCAATGAGAGGATCAGTATCAATCGAGATTTTCTGGATATTCCGGCTGGCTCTCCCACCATTGAAGCCCTGCGTGAGGCGATCTCATGAGCCTAATGCAAACAACCTACTCCATGTGGAGCCGTTTTCGAAACTGTCGCAAGGCCTGTGAGTGGCGTTACTTCAAAGAACTGGTTCCGCTTGAGCGTAATCAAAACCTGATCTTTGGCTCCTTGATTCATGATGCCCTGGAGCTCTGGCATGGTCATGGCGAGTTGACCATGGTGCAGGAGTATATCGACAACTCCTATCCAGACCGCCTGCTTGATGAAAAACAACGGGCCGACTGGCATCTGGCCACAGCCATGATGACGGCTTACGCCAAACAATACCCTACAGAAAATTTCGAGGTAATCGCCTTAGAGAAAACCTTTGAAGGGCCAATCATTAACCCCATCACCAGAGCTGCTTCTCGGAGTTTCACCCTGGCTGGCAAGGTGGATGGCATCGTTAAAAGCGACGGTCTCTATTACCTGCTTGAGCATAAGACCGCCGCTCAGATCAATTCGGGATACCTGGAGAAATTATGGACTGATTTTCAGATCATTCTCTACGCCTGGTATCTGGAACAGACCATGGGCATCTTCATCAGCGGCATTATCTATAACATCCTGGTCAAGGCCAAGCTCCGTCAGTCTTTAGGGGAAACCGAAGCTGAGTTTGAGACCCGTCGGGCAGGGCTTATCGCTAAATCCAAGACCGGTAAATCCAGCGCCAAACGCAAGATGCCGGAGAGTGATGAATCCTTTCAAGCCAGATTGCTACAGAAATACGAAGAACCCGGCATGTTCCATCGCGAGGATCTTTTCATCTCCCGAGATCAGTTTGCAGAACTGCAGGAGGAGTTGTGGGAATTATCCCAGGCCATGCTGAATGCTCGTCGTCGCAACTTCTTCTACCGCAATACTAGCAACTGCTTTCAGTTCAACCGCCCCTGTGCCTATTTCCCGCTGTGCCGAAGTGGCGACAACCCAAATGTCATTGCCAATTTTTACCAACAGGTCACCCCTAACGAAGAGTTGCGGACACTGCCTGCTGATAGCAAATCACCCACATTTTAAGGAGAATAACAATGCTACCAACCACGAAAACCAAACCTAAATCTTCACTGTCTGACCTCACCGCCCTAGTCTATGGACCAAGCAAAATTGGCAAATCGACCTGGTGTTCCCATGCCGACAAAGCCATCTTTCTTGCCACCGAACCTGGTCTGAATGCTCTTGAGGTTTTTCAATCACCCATCACCTGTTGGGAGGATCTCCTCAAGGCCTGTGCTGAACTGGCTGAGGGCAAGCACGGCTTTAAAACTGTGGTCGTCGACACCGTCGATATTCTGTACCGCATGTGTTCAGAGCATATCTGCCAGAAGTTCAAGATCGAGCATGAGTCAGATCTTGGTTATGGCAAAGGATATGCCCTGATCAATAATGAGTTCCAGCGGGTACTGACAAAGTTGGCCTTCCTGCCCATGGGTTTAATTCTAATCTCCCACAGTCAGGAGCGAGAGATCGAAACCCGCACCGGCAAGCATACTCGTATTGTCCCAACCCTACCTGATAAGGCTCGCAAACTGGTCACCGGTTTGGTGGATTTGGTTCTGTTCTGCGATTTGGATTCCAAAAAAGATGGAGAAGGAAAGACCAGCCATCAGCGGGTCATGCGCACCAAGCCCAGCCCTAATTATGACGCTGGTGATCGTACCGGTCGCCTGCCAGAGATGATCCCTCTGGATTTCCCCACCTTCCTCAAAGCCTTTAACAGCAAAACCAATACCAAGCCTGCTTCCGCAGCTAAAAAATAAGGAGATACCATAATGGAAGATAATAATAACGACCTCGACCTTGCCAATTTTGACAATGATTTTGATTCAGCCGAAGTGGAAGAACGAGATTTTGAAGATGTACCGGACGGAAAATATCAGGTTTCAGTGGACAAGGTCGAGTTAACCCGGGCTAAAACCACCGGCAATCCCATGCTCAAATGGGCCTTGAAGATTCTCGGCCCCAAGCATAAGGGCCGTTTTCTCTGGCGCAATAATGTCATGGCCAACAGCGATAACATCAAATGGCTCAAACAGGATCTTTACACCTGCGGTCTCCAGCTTGCCAAACTCTCCGAGTTGCCGGGACGACTGGATGAACTGCTGGATGTCAAACTCGATGTAACCAAGCGCACCACCGGCCAGTATGAAAATGTCTACCTGAACCGGCGCATTGTAGTTGCTGATGATGAGCCTGGTGATGCTGGGGTAGATGAACCAATTGTGCCCTTTTAGCACGCCATGGAAGAGCCAACCATCATCGTTGATACCAGGGAGCAGGAGGGCTACTCCTTCTCCCTGCCCTCGGTCAGGAAGAAGCTTGAGGCAGGAGATTATTCCATTGTCGGATTCGAGGAGAAGGTGGCAGTGGAGCGTAAATCCCTGCCTGACTTTATCCAAACCATAATTCGAGAACGAAAGCGGTTTTATAAAGAATTAGAGAAACTCTCCAAGTATAGCGCCGCCTGCATTGTGGTGGAGGCCAACTTTCGTGACCTGATAGAGGGTCATTATCGGAGCGGAGCCCATGCCAATGCCTTGATCGGGGCGGTAGCCTCAATCTCCGTAGGCTTTATTCCCGTCTATTTCTGCTCTGACCGACAGGCCTCCTGCCGCTTTGTCGAGGAGTTTCTCATACATTTTTATAGGAAAACACTGACATGCAACAATCAACAAACCCGGACAGAATCCGGGGAAGAATAGAAAAAGTCTACTATGCCGGGCCGAAGTTCTCAGCTGGTCGCCTTCTCAATGAACAGGAAGAAGAGATCCAGTTTGCCGGAAACCTCTTTGCCCGGGAAAATCAGCCGGTGGCTCTGCTTGGCAAATGGATCAACCATCCCAAGTATGGCCGACAATTCAAGGTCGAGGCCATGCAACATGACCTTGAACTCAATAAAGAAGGACTTGTCCATTACCTGGCAAACCACCCAAACATTAAGGGCATTGGTCCGGTCAAGGCACGGCGCATTGTCGATAAGTTTGGTGATAACTTTGAGGAAACTCTGATTCAGGAACCTGACAAGATCGCCAAGGTGGCCAGCCTAAAAAAAGAGTCCATTTCCAAACTACGAGAGGAATGGCTAAAAAACCGCAATGTTAATGCCGTTCTTGCCTGGCTCTCAGCCTTTGAATTAACCCATAAGCAGGTTACCACCTTGGTTGAGCGACTCGGAGACAGCTGTCTCGATATCCTCAAGGAAGATCCCTATATCTTAATTCGGGAGCTGCGTGGCTTTGGTTTTAAGAAGGTGGATCAAATCGCTAGAAAGCTCGGCACGGTAAAGGATCATCCCGCCCGAATCAAGGCTGGGTTAGATTTTTGCGTCCGCGAGGCCCTGGGGAATGGTCATTGCTGGCTTGAATATGAAGAACTGCTCCATAAGGCCAACCAGTTACTGGTCATGGACTGCCTGGACAGTCGTGAACGGATCGACCGGTTATTAAAGATGATGATCGATCAAAATCAGTTGGCCTGTGCCTCCCACGGCGGTCGTTTTCTGGTGGCAATACCTGAGATCATGGCCATGGAAAATGATTTATCCAAGGTGTTTTTCCTTGCAGATACTCCCAATCCAGCTTTTGTGGGTGATGATTTTGAAAAATTGATCAACGATAACCCCAAGCCCCTGAACAAGAAGCAGTTTGAGGCGATTGAAATGGTACTTAGCAACTCGATCAGCCTTATCTCTGGTGGAGCAGGATCGGGTAAAACTTACACGGTCTCCATCATCAATTATATCTATAATGACATGGGACTCAAGATCGTGCTTGCAGCCCCCACCGGCAAGGCCGCTCGCAAACTTGAAGAGGTGAGCGATGCGGAAGGCACTACCATTCATCGACTACTTGGTTATGATGGTAAAAACTTTATCCATAACCGGCATAATCCCATCAAGGCTGACCTCCTGGTGGTGGACGAGAGTTCAATGATTGATGTCTCTTTGGCCTGGCATTTATTTGAGGCCATTGACCTTAGCACCACGGCTGTGGTGCTGGTGGGTGACCACAATCAGCTACCACCTGTTGGCCCGGGAAATATCCTCCGTGACCTGATTCAGAGTCGCGCCATTCCCATGGTGATTCTTGATAAGGTTGTCCGTCAGGCAGGGGTACTCAAAGAAAACTCCACTGCCATTCTGCGTGGAGAGATGCGCAAGACCAGTGAGCCAAACCAAGACAGATGCCGCGACTGGTATCTGGCCGATAAATTCACCAAGGTGGAAGATGCCGGGCATTGTCTATTGGATATCTACGCAAACAAACTCACCTCGCTAGGTTTTGATCTGCTGGGGGATGTTCAGGTGCTTACCCCAACCCATAAAGGGCCATTGGGTACAAAAGCCTTAAATTTAGAACTCCAGAAACTCATCCAGAAGAAACTATGGGATATCAAGGTTCCAGAGGTGCCTGCCGGTCGCAGGCCACCCTTTCTTAAGCACGACAAAATAATTCAGACCAGAAACAATTACGACCTGGGCATAATGAATGGCACCATCGGTCATATCATGGAAGTTATGTCGAACGGAGACTTGTTGATTAATTTTGAGGGAATGTCCGTGGAGATCAAGAAGGGTTCACCAAACCTACAGGATCTACAATTGGCCTATGCCTTGACCGTCCATAAGGTGCAGGGCTCGGAGTTTCCCTGCGCCATTATTATGGTCCACAAAGCCCACTCATTTATGCATCACCGCAACCTGCTCTACACCGGGGTTACCAGGGCAAAAAAGACCGCCATTATTATTGGTGATCATTGGGGAATTCGTAATTGTGTCAAATGTTGCAAGGTGGATTCCCGCTCCACCTTTCTCTCCCATCTGCTCAGCGAAGCTGGAAATGCCAGTCTAAAGGAGGCATTTTAATCATGCAAACCCCAAGAGATGTAAAGGAATATTATCAGCGAATTACTGAACTGGATATTGGCGAAATCGCCCATGAGATGCTGCCTGAGCGGATCACCCAGGAATCCAAACAGGGGTTGCTCTGCAACTGCCCAAACCACCAGAGCCAATCCCAACGCTCTCTCCATATCATGCCCGACAAGCAGGGCTGGTATTGCTTCGGCTGTGGCAAGGGCGGGGATGTCTTGCAATTGGTGGAGTTTGTCCAATCTGGTCAGGTCACGGTTGGCAAGAACGGCACTATGCCGGAGAGTCATCGTAAGGCGCGGAATTTTCTGGCGGACAGAGCCGGAGTACCGCAACTCGCAAGCTTCGGCCTCAGCACGGATGAACTGGCCAAGACTGAGGCAAACCGTTTTTTCGAGATAAGAGTCAAGGAAGCCCTCTCTGCCCTGGCCAAGCTTTATCATGCCAGACTTAAAGAGCAACCAGAGGTAGTGGAATGGCTGAAAGAAAAATATGCCATTAGCGATGAAACCATTGATAATTTGCTAATCGGCTATGCAGATAACGAAGCGGATACGATCAAGGCCTTAACCAAGGAGGGCTTTACATTACGGGAACTCAGCGCCACCGGTGCCTTCAAAGTCACCCATCAGGACAAGATTTTTCCATTTTTCGAGCGCCGTCTGGTCTTTCCTTACTGGAGCCGGGGGCAGGTTGTCTTTATGATTGGCCGCAAGACACCTTGGACTTCTGATGAACGATGGGAACAGGCGAAATACCGCAAGCTCATGGTTCACAATAAGCATATCTCCCGTCATATTGCCTCCTTCATTAATAATTCCATTTTATATAATGAGGATCTGCTCCTTACTAAACCGGAGCAGGTAATTATTACTGAAGGGGTAACAGATTGTATATCCCTGATGCAACTTGGATTGCCGGTCATTTCACCGGTAACTGTACGCATTCGGGAAAACGACTGGCGACGCCTGCTGACCAAACTGAATAAAGTTGAGACCGTTTATATCTGCCAGGACAACGAGGTATCCCAGGCAGGTCTCAAGGGGGCGATGGAAAGTGCCAAGGTATTGACCAAACATGGCATAGAGACAAGGTTGATCACCTTGCCCCTTGGCGAGACACAGGTCGCTGCTCGGCAAAAACTAAAGGATGATTTTGGACTTCCGTCCTCGGTGGAACCAAAGGAACTACCAAAACTGCTTCAGGATCGCTCAGAGGAAGAGATACAGGAGGCCCAGAGCCTCATGGCCAAGGCCAAGATTGATGTTAATGACTATTTTACGGCTGGCCACAAGAGGGAGGATTTTGAAGAACTCATGGATAATGCCCGTCTGCCTGTGGAGTTTGCCATCGACCAGGTCAAGGTGAGTGGTACGAAGTCCAGAATTGCCAGGGCAATCAAGCCAGTCCTTCGTGAGATTCACCAATACTCCTCTCTGGAGCATAGTGATCTCCTTAAAGCCCTGCGTGAGAAAATTGGCAAAGACTCGGTCAGCATGACTGACCTGCGAGAGTTATTTACCAAGGTAAAAAAGGAACAAAAAGATGGTAGCAAGGAGGATGATAGGGAGAAAAAGGTTCGCGCCAAATTGGAGACCGGGGTAGTGGCAGGCTCATGTCGCGCCAGGATGAATGAAGTTCTGATAGAGACCGAGCTTGCCGGTGCGCCGGTGGATTACGCCAGGCTTGCGGCCGCCGCTTATGACTGGTTTGTTGCCAAGGGTGGGATGTTCTTCCGCAATTTTCAGGGAGAGCCGATCATGTGTTTCAATAATTTTATCTATTGGATGGACAGTGGTGAACGGGTGAAGAAGCGGCTCTTCCAAGCCATGATCTTTAAACACACAAATATGCTGGCAACCAATATGGATGGCAGGCAGTTTATTGATGCCATGATTAACCTGGCTGTTGACCGGGGCAGAGAGCGAGATCATTTTTCCTGGCTTCACTCTGATATCAGCAACCACACGGTCTGGTTTCACCTTAATAATGAGCGCCATGAGATTGCCAAGATCACCCCGGATGGGGTGGAAATCATGCATAACGGCAATAATAAGGATGGTGTAATCTTAACCGATTCACGGAAGATAAAACCAATCAAGTATCTGCCTGATGCTGATCCAGAGGAGGCCGACCGTCTGCTCTCTGAACTTTTGGTCAATAACCTTACCTGTGACACTGGAGATCGCTTGCTGATTTTGGCTTGGCTCTCATGTTTTTTGCTGCTTGATTTTTCCAGCACAAAGCCAATGACTAGGTTCGAGGGCTCGGCCGGTTGCGGTAAGACCACAGCCGCCAAGCTTATCTCCGCCTTGCTATATGGAGAACCGCAGCATAAAAAATCCACGGATGCCGCTAATTACACAGACGGCTCCCAAAATCCGCTCATCGCCCTTGATAATATCGAAGTCAAGCAGATGACCGATGAACTAACCGCCTTCATGCTGACCAGTATCACTGGGGTTGCCCGGGAAAAGAGGCGGGGTGGGACAGATTCGGAGACCATTGTGGAAAAGACCAAATGCCTGATCAACACCACTGGCATCGAGCCTTTATGTGGTGATCTCAGCGAAGTCTTGTCGCGAACCTTTGCCATCAATTTTGATATCTCTTACCAGACCTGTGACTGCTTTATCGAAACCAAGGTGATCGCCGATCTTCAAAAGCACCGCGACCTGATTCTCTCAGTGCTGATGAACCGTACTGCCCAGGTGTTGGCCCTTATCCGGAACGAGGCCAGGGAACGGGTCATGCGACTCATCACCAAGGCCATTGATAATCATGACAAGCGGCGCTGCAATGACTACCTGAGCATGATGTATCTTATGCTGATGGCAGGCGGATCACAGAAAGATCATGATGATGCTTTGACGGAGTTGAAACCAGAATTTATTAACTGGATAAACACGCTTAACAAAACCAGCAAGGAAACAGCCCGGGAATCAAACCCCATTGCCGCGACCCTGCATGCCCTCTTTAATGCGCACCATAACGCTTCTGTTCTCGATGAAAAGGCACGATATAGCTCCACAGATAATGATAAGCACCTTTCAGGATTCATTGAAAAATATCAGGTTCACTTCAAAGACAAGAACACCATGGAACCTTTATTCGCGGGCCAGCTCTTAGCTGCGTTGAAGCGAATATCTCGCGAATTCGGTCTCAACTTTGCTTTCAAGGATGCCGGTCAACTTGCTAAAAGATTGCTTAATGATAGTAAGCTTCTGAAGGAGGCAGGATTTACCATTACCCATGAGCATCGTAAGAAGCAGAAATCCAATGTTTATCTGATCAAAAGGATGGGTTAAAAAAATCACGCCAATTCCCTGAAACAGAGCATAAGCCTGGCAATTGGTCGTGAAAAATCAGTTGCCCCTGTAGAATTGCGACATATCACGACAAACAACTTGCCTTTCGCGACATGTAGGAGCAATTGCCTGCTACCGTATCAAACCATAGGAATTTACCGTTTGGCAGAAGGCTCAGGAGGCGTAACGGCCCATAAGGCTGGCATCACCCGCATTGTCATTTCAAGTTGAAACGATGATAACGACCAATCTCTGCACATCTATCTGGAGTCACTCCTGCCTCCCCCGCAAATAATGGCCAGCGAGCAACGGTATCTATTACTTCCTGCACTATTTCGAGAGTGTTTGGCAGGCTGATGGAATCACCGACGGTTACTAGGTCACTTAGCGAGAAATGATCCCGTTTGCCATTAATGGTCATCTGGTGCTGATTGGTCCATTGGCCCGCAGGATTATGAGAATAGGTCACATCAAAGGCAGGAGAAAGGTTCCATTTGCCATCTGGTCCCATAAGAAAAGCAATATTCTTGGTGTGGTCATCTTGGTTTCGGGCGATCACATTAAAAACCATGCGTCGAAACTGTTGAATAGCGTCAGCCTTACTAAGCCTTAATGTTCGCATCACCGCAAAGGCTTGCTCATAACCATAGGCTCCGGCCATGTTAAAATCATAATGCGCCATCCCACATAATGATAGCATGTGAAGTTTTTTACCATTCTGGCGATCAAAACGGCGGGTCATAAAATGGGCTCGTCCCTGCTCTTCCAGTAGGCGACATTCAGTCATTACAAGACCCGCCGCCTTGGCCATCAGATAATATCCATATTCGATGCGACCATAGCCATGTGGAGCGCCAAGTTCAAGATCACTCACCCCGTCAAACTTTAAAATCCAATAATTATACTCCTTCGGTACTTCTGCTTGTCCTGAGATAACATGCCCTTGGTCATCCATAGCAATAACAGCTTTAGGCCTAGCTCCACCGGCAGAGGTACCAACTCTCAGGATATCCATCATAGCGTCATTAGTTGCCTTATCACTGATGTGAGTATCAAGAGAAAAACGCTGATCGGTAATTTCCTGAGCCAGCATCGCTAACTCACTAACCTCTACAGGGACGGCACTATCAAGATCGTGGCTTACCGCCGGAAGGAATTCCAATGCCCCCATGGAGCGATTACCAGTATAGCAAAGGCGCTCAACAGGACTGAAACCTCCACTATCCCGACCGTTACGAGCCAGCCAGGCATCAATAATGGCGTTACCAAATTTATCAGGCAGGGCATCAGCCAACAGACCAGGCAGACCAAGGAATGTCTCTCGGCTCAGCCCTGGAAAAGAGAACAACCCGTCACCTTGGCGAGCACCCACAAGCCCCATATGAATGG
The DNA here is from genome assembly GCA_964443295.1 of uncultured Desulfobulbia bacterium. Classification (GTDB taxonomy): domain Bacteria; phylum Desulfobacterota; class Desulfobulbia; order Desulfobulbales; family CG2-30-60-27; genus CAYUCH01. The sequence goes on from CAYUCH010000041.1 coordinate 10,121, forward strand.
GGGAAACATCCAACCCCTTGCGCAAAAATGAAGGATCGTATTCAAATAATCCATAGCCACGATCTGTAAGCCAGCTGACAGCACCAATATCGTCACCCCAAAGTAGTACCCGGGCAGTATCAACTTTTTCTACCATTCTGCCTCACCCTCATTTTTCTTCCGACGACTGCCTGTGGCCCTTTGGCGTTTTTTGCCTTGTTGTTTTGCTAATTGTAACGGACTAATTTGCTCCTCCCTGATGAACTGATCCAAATCATCGAGACCATCAAGTTCCCGCAAAACCGCAATTAGAGAAGAAAGTTTTCCCCGCCCAACCTCAAGCCCCTTAATTACATTAAGAGACAGAGCCGCACTGTCTGCTAACTGTTGCTGGGTTAGGTTCCGACGCAAGCGCAACCCCTTCACGCGAACTCCTATCTCCACCATTATAGCCTTATCTGCCATAGAATAATAATTCATAATAGCCCTTAAAAAGAATATTATTACCACAAAGCCTTGATTACAGCCTTTTTTCTAGCTCTTATGATTAGACATTAATCAAGCCAACACTTAAAGTCAACCAAAGGAGTGAAAGACGACAGGCAGCCTAATGCCCACTTTCGACTAATTGCCGTTTGCTATAAAATAGACTTTAGAGCAACCGCAATTTTAGTAGCCAATTTTCTACACAAAAATAATGCTGGCTAATCGCCAACTTAACGAGCATCGCTTTTGCTTTAAAAACAACTATTTACCTGGTGTGGAATAGATTTTTATTCTATTTCCTTTTCCATCTGGACGAACAAGTTAGAAATCAATTTGCTTGAAGGTGAGCATAGTATCACATTTTCCAACCGCCATTTCAGGCAATGGTCGTAACATGTTGAAAATATAGGATTTTCCAAACTGGACGAGTTCTGGACGCGTCCAGAAGATATAGAGAATAAGCGGAGAAACAGAGAAAAAGAAGGGCGAGTTTTAGAGGAATTTCCCGACAGAGAACGATCTTGAAAAGATGTAAAACCCCGCCAAGACCCATGCCACATGGGGAAAAAGAAAAACCCGCATCCCCAGGCTCGTAAGCCAGAGACGCGGGTTTTGTCTTGTCAAATGGTGGAGGCGGCGGGAGTCGAACCCGCGTCCGAAAATACTTCCCTTCAAATATCTACATGCTTAGTTCTGATTTTAGGTTTCGCCCCGAAAGTCCCTTCAGAACAAGGTGCTTTCAGCGCTAGCCCGCTTAAATTTCGCCTCTGAGCCAACAGGCACGGCCCGGAAACTATCCCGCTGAGTCGACGCCCAGACCCGGCCTAGCAGGAATGGCCGGATGGACGGTAGCTTATTTATGCTGCTACAGCATATGCATAGTCGTCTGCGACTATATTTACGTTCTCCCTGTTTTACGAGCAGAAAGACCTCGGCATGCAACTTGAACTTCTATATCCCCGTCGAACCCGTTTCGCCCCCTTATACTTTGTATTTCTTGATTTCCCGCTCAATATCGCGGTCTGATTCTTTCTTCTTGAGGTCGGCACGTTTATCATAAAGCTTCTTACCACGGCCCAGACCGATGGCAATCTTTGCCTTTCCTCTACTATTAAGATAAATCTTCAGCGGTACTAAAACAAACCCTTTTACCCTTACTTTGCCGATGAGTCTTTTAATTTCCTTCTTGTGCAGCAGAAGTTTGCGGACTCGCAAGGCGTCCGGGATGAAATGGGTGGCAAACTTATAGGGTGAGATATGCACATTATAAAGGAAAACCTCGCCATCCTTAATATTGGCATAACCGTCCTTGAGATTTGCCCGGCCAGCCCGCAATGATTTCATCTCGGGCCCCAGCAGTACCATGCCGGCTTCAATGACCTCGTCGATATGATAATTGTGGTATGCTTTTTTATTTGTGCAGACTACTTTGCCGGACACTGCCAACTCCCCGTCCGGCAAAGCCGGAAGTGAAAAATGCAAAATGCAAAATGCAAAATGCAAAATGAACGGATAACTCACAATAACCTGCCGTACACTCTACACTTTACACTCTTAACTCTACATTACCTAATAAGGGGCGGCATTATACACAAAATAGAAATGTGTAGAAAGGACAAAACAGGAAATGCAAAATGCAAAGTGAAAAGTGCAGAATGAAAGGATAATCAAATGCATTTCATTTTTAACTCTACATTTTACACTCTTAACTTAATTGCCGCAGGTAAATTAATCGGCACCGCCCACACGAATTGCTTCCTGATAGGTGGTTAGCCCGCTTAATACTTTTTTCCAGGCATCTTGTTTAAGAGTCGACATGCCTTCTTTTAAAGCGGTGGCTCTAATTTCCGCTTCAGGCTTAAGGGCGGTGGTTAATTGCATTATGGTTTCGGACATGGCAAAAATTTCGAATATGCCGCTACGTCCCAAGTATCCTGTGCCACGGCAATGACGACAGCCAGTTCCTTCTTTCAATGTCAACTGCTCCCATTCTTCCACCGGGAATCCATAGCCCCGTAAAAGAGGTACGTCGGCCTCCACATCCCGTGGACAATGGGGGCAGATGCTCCGCACCAAACGTTGGGCCATAGCGCCAAGCAGGGTAGAGCCCACAAGAAAAGGCTGAACACCCAAATCCACCAATCGCGTGATACAGGAAACGGCATCGTTGGTATGCAAAGTAGAGAATACCAGATGGCCGGTCAATGCTGCCTGCATGGCGTTATTGGCTGTGTCCAGGTCACGGATCTCACCAATCATGATGACGTCGGGATCTTGCCGGAGGATATTGCGTAAGATGGACGAAAATGTAACATCAACCTGTGGTTGCACAGCGATTTGGTTGAACTCTTCATGGACCATCTCAACAGGATCTTCAACAGTGACCAGGTTTATATCCGGCGTTGCCAAGTGTTTTAGGGTGGAATACAGAGTAGTGGACTTACCACTTCCAGTTGGGCCGGTTACCAGAACAATGCCATGGGGCTGGGCAAGAAAAGAATTATATACCCCAAGGTCCCGCTCGGAAAAACCAAGGCCTTCCATGTTCTGAAAAAGAATGTCCGGATCCAGGATTCGCATGACTGATTTTTCGCCAAAGGCCACAGGTATTGTGGAGACGCGTATTTCCGCCTGCTTACCATCCCTGTCTACCCTGATTCGGCCATCCTGGGGCCGTCTTTTTTCTGCAATATCAAGCCGGGAAAGGGTTTTGATCCGGGAGACAATGGCGGCATGAACGGCCTTGGGGAGTTTATAAATGGTATGCAGAACACCATCTATTCGGAGTCGAACCAGGCTGGTTGTTTTTTTGGGTTCAATATGAATATCGCTGGCCCGTTGGTCAAAGGCATAACTGAAAAGATGATCAACAGCTGAGGTGATATGCTGGTCAGATGAAGAGATTTCGGAACTGGAGGCAATCCGGACATATTGCTCAAGGTTCCCCAAATCAACTCCTGGCCCTCCTAATTTGGTTTCAGCCGCAGTAATAGAGCTTTGGAAACCGAAAAATTCAGCCAGCATTTTTCGTATATCACTCTTGGTTGCCAGGTATGGTCTGACCTGGGTCTGGTTTACCCGTTCAATTTCCTCCAGCACTGGCCGATTGTCAGGATCATACATGGCAACTTCGAGGACACCGTTTTTGACGGCAAAGGGCAACAAAAGGTGGTTGACAGCAAAAGAGCGGGGAATGGTCTTGGTGACGAGTTCCAGGTCAAGTTCCAGGGGGTCCAGTTTTTTGAAAGGCATGCCAAGTGCGTCGGCCACCTCCCGCATAATGATTTCTTCTGTCAAGGGCTGGCCTTCTTGATCTTCCAATCCTTGAGAAACCAGAATGTCCACCAGATCAATAGTATCTCCAGGGGCCTGCTTTCTGCCGCGGGCTTGTTTTTGCCGCTTCCGCATGAGTTGCTGACGGACATTGGCCTTACGGCTCTCCACCATTTTGCGTTGTTTTTCAGTGATATGTTGCTTGTTCTGGAGCAGGCTTAAAAGACGGGTTTCATCGGTGAAATATGACATAGGTCTTGTATCTTTCGTTAGAAGGAGTAAAGCCAGTTAAAATGTAACAAGGGTTCAAACGGCACGAAAAGACAATATGAAAACCATACCGGCTCCCGGCATCCATTGCAACAGAAAGGGTATATTAGAGTTCAAGGGTTCAAGGGTTCAAGGGTTCAAGGGGTCAAGGGTTTTGATTAATCTGCCGGTGTTTTGGGAATTCCCTCATACCAGCTCTGCCGGCCGGTGGTGTAGTTATTAATTGGAAAATCCACCAGATTCTTTTTGAAAATTTCTCCTGTAGATTTTTGTATGATTATTTTATCTCCAGCTTTTTTTTCATTTCTCCTGGTGCTTCTCCTTCTTTGATTCCTGTTTTCAACCTGTATTTTTGGCGCTGAGGCTGCCCCGTCTCCCAGGCTCATTTTCTCCTCCAATATTATTGTTTCTTCAGTATCAGTATATTGAAAAGTCGGCTTTTTCCAGGCGACGCCGGTTTGATAATATAATGCATAGAAGGTGCTCTCTCCATTTGTGAAACAATCCCTATGGGGCGTGAAAGTCGTAAAGGTTAAAAGGCCACCAAGAAGGTTGGCTGGGCCAATAGGATGTTCGTATTTCCCTATGAAATCCCTATACCATCCATCAAGGCCGTGTGATGTGATGTTGCAACCTCTTTTGACTCCGGAAATGGTATCAATGAGATTTTGGTAATTACCATCGGCAAGACCGGAATTATTCACGGTAGATGACAGCAATATACTGTTCCAGGAGATGGTGATGGGGGTGACATTCAACAGACCTGCCCGGCCTGGTCCGGCATTTGGAGAAAATGCATCTTTATCAATATTTGCCCAGGTAAAATATTTCGCACAATAGGATAATTCGCCATATTCAGAATCAATCGTTAGGAAATTTCTTTCCATTGGCTCTTTTAGGCCATAGAAAGAATGGCGCCCTGAAAAGCTTTCTTGGCAATCTGGGCGAGCACGTTGGCCGGTACCGAAAAATACCCAATAGTTTTCTTTATCCCAACCCACGGTGACAGGTTGGCTGATTGGTTGCTGGGTATCAAGCAATACATTGATATACCAGTTGTCAGGAGTAGTTGGTGCTTGACTTACTTGGCCACCTGAGTGGTTTTGATCACCAATTATGAGCCGGTACATCTTGCCGGCCAGATTGCCTGGTGTGCTAGAGGGATGGTCGGGATCAAAGGCATGATGCTCTGTGGAACCAAAGTAAACGACATTGGCCTTATAATTTGGCAGTAGCTCAAAATCGACAGTCGCAGGGTCACCTATATAGCCGTGGTTGCTTGTAGGTAGTGTATATGCTGCTCCATCATCACATGGCAGAGAGGTATTGGGCTCTGTCAGATTATACAAGGGGAAGCGAAGCTCCCGATCGAAACCACCAATTCCGGCTAACCAATCCAGTGGCATGATAAATAAGGTCGGTTTTTGTGTATTGGTGCCAGTTTGATCGTCGGGGCCATTGCCAAATACAAGATACCAATCACTGTCATTAGTGGCCGCATCAGAAACAACAGGCACAATTGCAGGAGAGCCTATTGTGTACCCAACCTGAGCTGCTTCCCGCGCATCAACTGTAATGTTGTCCAAATGGGTCATCTCTCCTAATAGCAGAGGCGGTTTTTCCGGATTGGTGATGTCAAAAATGAAATATGAGGAGCTGAAAACTCGGTGATCATTGGGAGCATCAGCAATCCCATTTGCAGCCAAGTCTACACTTTCAGCAGAAACTGGGTGCCCTCCAAACCCCATACCGCATACAAGAATTGTTCCCCATCCTGCCGGATGGTCCTGGTCTTCATCAAAAATGCGCACATCAAATGCCTTGGGTTTCAGGTCTACAAAAAATTCATGCTCATAATTCGGAGCGGCCAGGCATTGTATGTGAGGTGCGAGATTATAGGGGATGTAGGCCCAGAGTTCTGTTCCCAAAGGGGGTGCGGAAGCTTCACTTTGGCAATTTTCTGTGAGACAAAATTTATGTGAAGACTCTGTGTAAAATCCGGCGTTAATTGCGTGTAACATCCCGTCATTGGCACCGAAATAAGCTACCTGACGACGGTTTCGATAATGGGCAACAAAGGAGGCGTAAGATTCATCTTTGTATAAAAGATGGTAGTTTTCCGCTGGCTTTCCAACCAGCACAGGTGTTGAATTGATGTTATCTCCCAAACGCCAAGTAATATGTGGGCCGTCATCACCAGAAAAAGTACGGCTCCGAAAACCCTCTTGATCCATACCTCGAATCCAATGTATTAATCTATCCATAGCATTTTGGGTTGCCATGCCGAAATCTTCAGAAATATTCGGGTTTCTGGAACCACGGTTTGTATCGCCAACTTTGGTATCTGTTGCGTGGCCGCCCCACCCGGCCTCAAAAGGCAGGACTTCTGACTGTTGGTCAACAATTCCATCATTATCCAGGTCATTCCAGGTGAAAATATTTCTCCTGGATGAAGCAGAGATATACCTTGTATCGCCTGGGCTATTGATGTCGGAGCGATTAGATATAATTTCAGTTAAGGGGATGTTGTTCAGTCGAGAAGAAGCCGACCAGAGGAAGTCAATTTGCTCAAATGGTTTCACTGTTCCATTGCATGATCCACTGGCATCGATATCTCCATAGCACCCAGCAAGTTCTCCATTATTTTTAAATATGCGTATAGGCTTGTCCTGCAGGGCATCAAGTGTTCGGTTGCGATTGCTATCCTCATAAGTTGTACCTGTTTTGTCTTGAAGTAGACCAAACACTTCTCCAAGCCACGAGAGTTGGGCATCATCCGCATCCAAATAATTCGAAGGCCAAAAAACTGTCTGGCAGAGTCCTCCGCCTAAAGTAACGGGGTCGGTGAGAGAAAATGCTTCTCCTGCTTGCGAGTCACTGAAGGGAGGTGGTGCTTGGTTGTGCAGGTTTGTACCTTTTGTCACACAGGGGAGGAATAAAGGTAGAAGCAAAATAATTAGCAACGACTTGATCTGTACCAGGTATTTTTTCATTTTTTGGGAGGTCTCACACAGTTAATTATTTGAATTCATTACTCTCTATTCTTCGCATTTTTCTTCTGTGCCTATAACATGGCGCCATTGTTGATGAATTGTTGCCTCGCCTGCTCCTAGGCCAATATGTCGGGCGGTAATGTCAAACATGATGAGTGTTCCCCGGTTGGCAGCGCTCCTGCCAACGCCTTCATAGCCACTGGCCATTTGCATAGCACTTCCAGGGGATAGTCGTGTATCACCAGCTATGGTTATTAGGGTTCGGGGTCCACCAGCCTGGCCGGGCAACAGGCCTGGAATAATAAGATCAGGAATTTCCTGTTCAGCAGGTTCTCTCAAAAGGGCACTCACTTCATCCTCTGTGAGCGGCATGAAGACCTGTTCAGCACGTTCGTTGAGCCAGAAATTTCGAGTCAGCATCCACTCATTGAGAATTTTCGCATCTTGGTCTTTTTCTATTGGTGCTCCGTCGTATTCATCTGCACCTGAGAAGCCATTGCCACAGGTCAGGTTTTTTTCAAGAAGACTGACTGCCAAGTCACTGCTTCCATCAGCCTCAAAAAATGCCATTGTGTAGAATTTTTCATTGGCAGTGATGCGTAGCTCCATGGTCCCTGCATGTTGGCAAACCATGCCAAGCACACCAAGTAAAACCATGAGCATCAGAGATACAATCAGGACAAAGCCCTTTTGATCCAGAGGGATTGACAGTTTGATTGTCATTGCTAGCATCCTAATGTGTGGAGTCACGGTGATGTTCGTAAACTGACAAGGTTCACAGTTCTATTCATGCCATTATTCGAGGGTTGGGCGGGTTCAATTATCACACAGATAGTCGTGGCTTTTTGTATGGGCGTGTTGTGGGCGATATTCCAACTCACTTCGTACCTTTCCTTTCTTTCAAAGCCATCTGCATCCTCGCCAACATCTTCGAGGCCGGTTGCACCATCACCATCTCTGTCTTTCAACTGTTCAAATGGGACAGCCATGAATTGTTCCATGTAACCTGTCCCTATGGAGCTCATCTCGGTATAAGTACGTGCTACACCCAGGTGAGCATATGCAGAGTTGATCATGTTTACAGCACTCAAACCACCGGTTGTAAACAACACCATGGCCATGAGAACCTCTACCAGGCTAAAACCGTTTTTATTCATTCCAAGCCCATGTTCCTACAGTGAATAGTTGTGGAAAGCAGTCTACGACGAAAACCGTCATTGGCCTGAATCACCTGGCGCCCCACCACATATGTTTCATTATTACGAAATCCTTTATCCGGTAGTTCAGCTCGCACTAATAACCAAACACAGACAGCACGAATGTGCTCCGGATTCACCGGGATATCATCTCCACTATCACCTTCTATGGCTGCACTTTTACCTGGTTCGGGCAGCATGCTACCCGGTAGGTCATCTCTGTCTATAGATCCGTCGCCATTCACGTCCAGGTTTTCCCAAACCCCGTCGCCATCGCTGTCAACTGCCCAGATTTGTGCTTCTCCACTCTCCTGTACACCATTATTGTTTTTATCTATAAAGTCCAAGCTCCCATCATCATCGGAGTCAAAAGCATAAGCAAAACCAATGGCCTGAATATTCTCTGCCATTGGCTGGAAGCCGCTCCCATTATTGGTGTTGCGTCCCAGTCTCGCAGCGCCTTTATTTGCTATTCCATCTCCATTTCTGTCATTCTTTTTAGAAAAACCATAGGAGACTACTTCGTTTGCATCAAATTTTATGTTGTCAGGATCTTGGTCGTCAATTATGTCACCATCACTATTCAAATCCATGGCCACCTGGATTCGTGATGGGGAACCAGGTACAGCATAACCGTCACTCTCTCCAGGCCTTAATATAAAAAAAGACGAGTTAGAATCTGCATTTCCGGTCCAGTCATATCCCCCTAATCGAGTATCCCTGGCAATCATGCCCAATGCCTGTCTGACAGTCTGCTGCATTGTTACTGTTTCTTCCTGACGCATAAAACTTTTATGGTGAACTTGAAATGTCGACCAGAATGCTGCCAGTGCAATTCCTGAAACACCAACCGTCACCATAAGTTCCGCCAGTGTGAAACCTTCCTCGCTTTTCATTTTTAAACTCTTCAATCAGTATTTTTATGTCCCATTTCAATTCTCAATCTTCCCATGCCGCTCATAATTACCCTGGCCTGTAGGCCATTAGAATTTTCCAAAACAAAACTCCCCATTCCCATGCCACCACTGTTACTAATGGGAAGGGCGCGTGGATTAAAGGCAAAGCTCTTCAGGTTATCATCATTTCTGGCAAAGGTGTTTCTTGCTATATCCATTTGCACTTTGCCATAGTTCTGGAAGAAAACTTTGCGAAAGAGGAGTTCTCCAGGGTCAAATTCAAGGTCTGCATCACTATCCTCAAAAATGAGATAGTCAAAAGAGCTCGTGCTGAATGGCTGAAGAAACACCACGGCCATGTTTTTGTTTCGCTTGACGGCCTCCTGTTTTGCACGTGTAAAATCAGCTACTGCAGAGCGAGCAGCAGATTTCAATCGATAATTCGGCAGGGCCTGGATGATATTTGGGATTGCTATGGCAGTCAGAATGGCAAAGATACTCATTACTGTAAGCAATTCGTGTAAACTGAAACCGTTTGCAGGTTGAAGGCCCAACTCTTTTATGGTGTGTCTTTTGGTGTTTTTCATGACCTGATGCTCGACAAACTAGATTCTTCTCTATAATTTTTAGGGCCTCTCTGGGGACCTTGAGGGTCAATTGATAGTCAGGAAAAACATATGAATAATGTTTTGTCAACTGCAAAATGGAGAATTTTTAAAGCACAGTCGGAGTTAAATGGATAGGGGGGAGGTTGAGGAGTGTGCGTTCGCTCAAGTTAGAAGCTAGATATCACAAAAGAAGGCGGGCAGTATAACCGTTTGATGCATTTAAAAATGAAAAGGCGCGGTGCCAGGACCGCGCCTTTTCTCTTCTATTACTACAACAACCGTGGTCGGTTGGAGTTTGACCTTGCTTCTATTTGGATACCGGAGCAGGCCAGGCTTTGGAAGCTCCCGCTAAAGCCTTCAATACTGTAATTTGGCTCGCAACGGGGTCACCTGCCTGGTTCGGTCGATATCTAATACGAACCTCACATGGCACCGCAAGCTTATCTATGGAAATCTTCTTGCCTTTTCGGTCACTGATTAGGGTTGTTTCCGTTCCTTCCTCAGCATTTTGGGGAGGATCTAGGATAACAAACACACCCTTGTTCGTTTTGATACTGATCCTCTCACTGGAACCGTCATCCGCAACCAGCACCTCGAAATTTACCTTTTCCTTTGTATTAATAACGGCCTTCACACTTGTAAAATCAGTGAGTCCATCAGATGCCGCTAGGGCAATAGCGGGGCATAGAAAAACCAGCATCAACAACAAAAGTACTCTGGCGTGGTACATCCTCATATTTTTCATCGCTCTTCTCTCCTGAAAATCGATTCACTAATAAAACGCAAGCAGTTAGCCTGTTTTGCTAGTAGTTCTTCCCCCTATTCTTCTTTAATTGTCATATCTTCCCAAGTTCGCAGACCACTACGAACTTTTAAAGCAGGATCAATAAGAACTTCCATGATCTGACCAGTACTGAGCTGGGTCTTGGCACTTGCCTTATTATCTTCTTCTTTTGCGGCATGAATAGCAGGACTGGAGGCCAGGCCCAAACCAAGATCAGTTCGTTCCAGAACCCGCTCTTTTGGTCCACCACCCAGGGTATCAGTCTCGGTGCCATCTATAAAAACGGCCTCTGTGTTTGCTGTTCCGGTCTCAAAATAAAGAGCATAGAGGTAGCTGTGGCCGCCAAAGTCACAGATATCAAGACTTGGTACATAGGTACTATACAATGCAAGGCCGCCAAAAATGACGGGTTTGGTCAATGAACGCTCCCGCTCATCGGGCAATTCACGGTACCAACCATTATAGCTTAAACGTTGTTCGCGCCTGAGGGCATCAAAATTACCCCAGGGCAGGCCACCGGTGGTATAAACCAGACCCGGCTCAGCAACAACAAGTTCACCGGCATTCATGATCATGCTTCCCACCGTCATGTCCAGGGCTAGGCTATCGGTATAATTGCCATAATAATTATCCCCGAAACTCCCGTCAGAACTATGTTCTTCATTGAAAAAGGGATCCTTGATACCAAAGAGGTACTCGGTATCTATGGTTGATTTATCGTCCTCGTTATAAAACCGTCCTGTGCCGAAATACACCCAAACTGCATCATAAAAATCAATACTCAAGGATGGGGCTGCGGTGACTGGACGTGGCGAATCAAACAATTTTGTCATGGTCCATGGGTCGCCGGAATCATTTGGATCGACAATGTATTTTCCTATGATAGCTCCCTCGGAGTCCTTAAGTTGCCCATATTTCTCACAGGTTTTTCCACTTTCACATAACCAAGGGATGGAAATTTTATACATGGCTCCCAGCCGGTTGTCATCGTCTACTTGATGGGCTTCACTCAAGTAAATCGCATCGACATTATAGTTCAAATTTTTATCAAAGCTTGCTGCTGCCGTTAGATAAGAATTGTCATCGTCTGTTTCAAACAGCCAGTCATTGCCACCACTTTTAACAGGCTCGCCAGTCTCAAGGTTAACTATATAAACATAGCCTTTGTCGCTGCTCACACCGTCGAAACCGTCAAAAGTACCACTTTCGGCACTTGGACCTGATCCTAAGACCACGTACCAAACATCTTCCTCGGTGGTAAGAGCTTGGGAATCGTGATCAAATTCAAGCTGGCCTACTTTGGCGATAGCCGGGAAAAAGGTGGAAAGGCCCATGTTGTCAAAGCTTCGTTCCCATAAAAGCTCTGGGTCGCGGGGATCAGTAATGTCAATGGCAAAATAGCTGGAGGTAAATGTTGTCGTTACATTGCCAGCGCCGAAGTCGTCGGTCACTTCAATTTTTTTACCACCAAAGCTCATACCACTGATGAGTACGGTTCCCCAGCCATTAGGATGTTTGGCGGAAGGGGTAAATATCCTGGCATCAGCAACTTTAGGCTTGGCATCAACGGTATACACATGGCAATAATCAGGATCCGGTTGCCATTTCAAATGGGGGAGTATTGATTGAGGAATAAAACTCCAGAGCTCAGTGCCGATCTCCTCATCTTCAGGAGCTGCAGTGGCTCCAACTCGCACATCCCCGCCCTGGCCGGGCTTTATAAATTCGAGTTCCAGGGGGTCGTAGAGCCAAGAGGTGAATGCATGCAGCATACCATCATTGGAGCCCACATAAATGACGGTCTCCCTTCCATAGTAGATATTGTCATCGGTACCTTTGTAAAAAGAGTATTTTTCGGCAAAATCCTCATAGGATTCATCTTTATAGATTAAATTGTATCGGTCAGGTGGATCAGCTACGGTAACCGGGGTAGAGTTGATGATATCGCCCAATCGCAGAACTTTCTCTGCAATAGTTCGGTTCCGCAATCTGGTTGTGCCTAAGAATCCAGAGTCATTACCCCGTACATATTGGATGAGGTTTTCACCACGCTCCCATTGGATTCCACCCAGATAGTCCCAGGTTGCATCATCTTTCACACCAAGAAAGGGTGTGACCTGGTCGCCGTTGGCAAGATTGAAATCTGCAAAATTATTACCATCTAAGGTAGTATATATTGTCCGGCTGTCCGGATCAGTGTTGATCAAAACTTTACCTGCCTCCCAGATTGGGTTAATCTGAGCCATTTTTAGATTTGTAGCTTCTGGAGAGTCAATTTCAAAATCAGGATAGGGTTTAACTTCAGTTACGTTGTAACGCTCTACAAAAGTCTTCCCATCATCAGTGACCTCAAATTTAATAACCTTATCCTTTGTAATGTCCAGCTTGTGGTCTGTGTCACTGTCCTCTCTGAGATTACCTTGTTGGTCCACGAACAGGGAGTGGAGAAAGCCAACCCAGGTAGCAGTTTCAGCTGTGTCTTCTTCGGGTACAAGATCTTTTCCTGTCATGAGTGGGTTAAAATAGGCCTGCACTACGGTGCCTTCACCTTCCGATGAAGTAGCCAGAACAGAAACGGAAGTACCGGACGAGGCTCTGTTGAGGATATCTTCAAAAGCTGCAATAAGCTCTTCTTCCAGGACGGCTCCGTCCTGGGCTTCAAAATAGGTGTCAGGGTCGCCATCCATGTCGGCATCCCATTCCCTGTAATTTGCATCAGTGATAGCCATCTCTACTGCTTCACTATTGGGCAGGCCATCATAGAGGTCAGTTACTTGGTTTGGCTTATCATTGAATCCGCCATTAATGGCAGCGTCTTTTAATAACGCTTGGGCCACAGGGTCATTGCCAAAGGCATAGACTGGATAGAGATAGAGATTTTGTGTGTCCTCAATGTCACTCTTGCCCACTGTAGCGCTTCGCAGGTCAGTTATCCTGGCATACAAGGCAAGGTCATCGAGATAATCCGAGCCGTTGGAATCGTATGTCCGGTCCGACTCATGGGTATCATTGTCAAAATTTCTGTAAAAGGCGGGTACATCACGGTCCTGGGTGGATGCTCCATCAGTAAAAAGGATGACAAAGCTATCTGCACAAGGCACAAAGTCATCTGTTGGATCTGTAGGGTCTTCAGCAGGGTTACGATATGGGTCATCTGCAAGTGTGCTGCGCGGGATAGTGCCGGGAAAGCCCATGCCTTCATCAGTCTGCATGAAATAATTCATGGCCACCCAGTATGACTCAGCCAGTGGGGTCCATGTATTGGCCTTTTTGGCCTCAATGGCATCCACCAACGTGCTGATATCGGTGCCGATCACTTTATCAATATAACCGCCATCGTCAGAGTTAAAAAACTCAAGCCCCCAACGCGCCACATCACCTACATTTTGGAGGACTCCAGCCACGTTACCGTTGTAGAACTCATCGGGTTCATATAATTCATTTTTCTTAACGGCGAGTCTGAAGGTTTCACCGGTGGATTCGACGCGTATGTCACCATATCTCAGCCGATAGGTAACATTGTTATGATAGGGAGAAACCGCTATCCCGCCGATACTATTATAGCTTCTGTACCAGTATCGGCCGGTATTTTGAGAGTGATCATCAAACAAAACAATTTGCTCACCCGGACCTGGATCTGTCCGTGGAGTTGACGGGTCAACAAGGCCTCCCATGAGAACCTTGCGAGCAATATCTACGCGGCGGCTGGCTATCCAGTTCATCCAGTTGCCGTCCCATAATTCCTCGTTAACGATTCTGTTATTGTCAATACAGCCAGCTGCAACACCTGCGGGAGTTTCTGCATCCCAACAAGCCCCGGTATACTCCAGTTTTTTGTATGCATGCTCAAATACATCGTCAGCATCGTTATAAGTGTAAAACCAATCTGAATTGAAGTAGCCGTAATAGACCACTGGTGGTGGAGCTTCACAGGCAACAGCAGCGGGCTCCCACTCAACGTGAAGGAGAGGGGCGTCCCAAGTCTGGCCATTATATGATTCCGCTACTCGACGACCGGTACCGTTGATGATAAAAGCCATGGAGTTGCCGGGTTGCCAACCGTCCCGGTCAACTATTTCCTGGACAATGTTGGCAAGATTTGGGGTTTGGTAATCGTTATTAGTGCTCCATGATGGGACATTGTTCCAGGCCACCGCAGCTGCGGGAGAAGTGGTGGGACGGCTAGAAACATTAAATGCAGCTGTAGTAAAGCCTGGTGCATTATCGGTTGCATGGCCCTGAATGACCAAGTCCGTATCGCCGCTATGGGATTCGTCAGCATTAAACTCGATGTAGGCGTTGGTTATGGTAACGCAATTGGGCACTTGAACTCCCTGAAAGCGTATGCCAACCACCTGGTTATCTCCATGGTAACCATAATCTTCTGTCAATTCGAGGTCGGAGCTGTTTCGCAAAATATGCCCGTCACCAACCCGTTGCTCGACATCGTCATTGCCGCTTATCACTCGTACATTCTGAGAGCCTGCCACAGGTGGCACAAAGGGCCCGACATAGGGTTGGTCCGTCAAAGAACACCCGTCGCAATTCCAACTGCCGTAAGCACTGAAATTCATTGAACCTGAGTTGTCCAACATTATGAGAATATTGGGCTGGGCTGTAAAAGTTAAAAAGGGCGGCACAGCACAATAGTTTACCATCGATGGCTCTGCTGCTGATACCGGAGCACCATTAAGTAAGGTAAAAAAACAAAGAGTTGAAATGATTCGAAAAGTCTTTCTTTTCATGGCCTATAGTCCTCCAAAGGTATCCGGTATCCGCCGGTAAATAGCTTGAATATTAACAGTAGTATTCCGAGGTCCTTCGCCAGTAGAATTAACATGCCAAAGCAGTTGTTCTCCAACTTGGTTTGCACCTTCGGCACCACTGCCGAATTCAACCCCACCCCCTGGTAAAGCTTCTGATTCAAGCGAACTAACATCAACTCCAACACTGGCATAGCTTGAATCAGGATCCGGGGCTCCAGCACCCCCCTCCGGAACATCTCCAATATCAAATTCAATTTGGTGGGGTATATCATCTTCTTCACTGGGTTCAAGGGGGTCGGTATATCCCTTGAATTCAGCCTCAAGATCGGCGGACAGCTCACGGAAGTTTTCACTGGGCACATTGACTTCCGGATCAATCTGTTTTTTATCCGTATATGCAGCGATCATCTTGGGTACCGTGTAGACACCAGAATCCCCGCCGAAAAAGGACATCTGGTGAAATTTATCGATACTTGAGACCTGTACTTCCAAAATACTGGTCTTAGTGGCGGAAACCCCCACCACCACAACCAACACCATAATCAACATCGAGGTCACCAGCACAAAGCCACCTTCCCCATCTAATATGCCGAGCATTTTCCGCATCGCTCTACCTCCAATCTTAAAAGATTGTCTTTATTATAAATATCTTAATTCCCACTGGAAATAATCTTGTGGAGCCTGATCGTCTTTTTCAGGCCACGATCATTGCCAGTGATTGTCATGCTTACGGTCTTGGTTCCCGCCGCTGGAAAACTATCTTGCACCGTCCAGCTTATATTATAGCGTCCCATGTCTATCTCGGGATCATCTTCTGGTTCCGGTAATCCCTCTGCATCTGCCTTGAGTACCAGATCAAGCAGATCTTGGTGGGTAAAGGGCAGTCCCATAAGCTGCTCCATCTGGCCTGAACCGGAAATAGTCTCTTCAGTGATTAAGCGTGATGAGGCATTGGTTTTGGTGGAAGTGAGTTGCATGGACAAGGCGGCTGAAAAGCCAACGGCAAAAACCGTAACGGCCATCAAAACCTCTAACAAAGTAAACCCTTCTTCTCTCTGTATTTTCATCATCGCATTAACCCCATGTTTCTGCAGTCCACAACTGTTTCAAGTAATCGCCTTCTGAAATTATCATTGGGACGAATGACATTTCTGCCAACCACATATGTATTATTGTCGATATAATTTTGATCCGGGTTAGGAGATCGAGTTAAAAGCCAGATCCGTATGGCCCGAACTTCTCTGAGATTGACTTGCACTAAAGTGTCAGCTGCGCCAATAGTGGCATTTGTGCCTACACCAAACACCCCGGCAGCCGGAGGACTGCAATCAGCACTGTAATCACATAAATCTATCGCGGTATCGTTGTTAGTGTTTAGATTGAACCAATTCGTATTTAATCCCGCAGCAGCTGGGATTGCCCAAAAAATTCCTTCACCGGGATCTTGTATTCCGTTACCATCCACATCATTAAAGTCAAGAGCCCCATCGCCATCATTATCAAAGGCGTATGCAAAACCGATCGCATGAATATTTTGAGCAATGGGAGAATATGCCCGCAGGTCTCCTTTTGGATCTGGAAGACCCTGTTGGAATGCCCCTGCTACATCGAGAGACCCTCCTACATTCCGGCCTAATTCGCCTACACCAAAAGCGGCATCAGCAATGCCATCGGAGTCAGCGTCGTAACGGATACCGGAAGCCACATCAGTGCTAAATCGGAAAGAAATTACTTCATTGTCTGTAGCCGGGTAGGTTGGGTCAACGACAAACTCACTATTGTTAAGGTCCATGCTGATGACAAGCTGATCAGCGTTAGCCACCAGAATGCTGGAAGGAGTTGGTGTTTGGTTTCCAGCCCGTCCGGTTTCATCCAAGCCGGCCATGCGGATTTCACGGCTCATAATGTCCATGGTTGCACGGATATTTTGTTGCATTTCAGCAACTTGATCCTGGGATATATAATTATCTTGTTGGTTTTGAAAAGCTGTATAAATGGCTCCCAGAGCAAACATCCCAACAACAAGGGATATCATCAATTCAACCATGGTAAAGCCTAGCGCCTTTTTAGCGAACATCACCTTGCCCCCTCTTTGCTTTTATTGCCAATTACCGCCTGCACCATCTTCTTTCCACCTTCTTTCCACACTGACACCACCCACCGGTGAAAACACTACTCGATAAAATGTAGAAGTATGCGACATATCTGCTGCCTGGAAATAGGCGCTTCCCCACCTGAGAACCCCAGCAACAACAATAGGTAGCCCACGTGAGCTATAGCCAACTGCATTGTCTCCTACTCCTGCTCCTGGTGCATCCTGTAGAAATTCAACGCCGTTTAAAACAACATCCGGGTGAAATCTTCCTTCTTTTAGAACCATTTCGCCAATGGCAAAATCACCTTCAAAAGTTAGGTTCCCTGCGTTTGCCGGAACGCCTGCCCCGTCATCAACAAACATGAGATAATCGAGGGGTGGATTACGAGGAGGAACGTCTGGTGCAAAAGTAATTGCAATATTTGCACCACGCTTAACAGCTTCTAGTTTTGCCGTTTGGAAGTCACCCATTAAATCACGGGCTGCACTGCGCATTCGCCAGTATGGTAGATCATTAATTACCATTGGTGCCCCAATCGCGACAAGGATGCCAAATATCCCAACTACAAGCATTAACTCAATGAGACTGAACCCTGATTGGTTCTGATAAACTTGACAGATACGCTTTTTATACATATGCGGCCCCTTCATTGCCCTTTGTAAAGGTCTGTTGCCTACCAAATTACCGGCAAGTAGACATGTATTCGCCCATCCGACAAGTAATTGAGCAAATATCATGCCAAAAGATTGAATTCATGCAATATGTTATCAGGATTAATACGTTGGTACAGAATGAGTATCGGTGGAAATCCACTCTGGGAGCTGTCATTTCCTGTTTTGTGCTCATTTAAAAAAGTGAAATAAATTAATAAGCTTTGCTGGAGAATTATGGATTAACTAAATGAACCTGCCCGGTAGACAGAAAAAGAGGCAATATTTTGGGGAATATGAGGAGGCAATGTAAATAAAGTTTATAAATTTAGACAATATCTTGTAATTTTGACGGTTTAGCTGGTCTAAAATGTATTTAGACACTATGACCCTACAGTAATAGCAGCAATCCCCGATATGCTCACAAAGCCTTTAATAACGCAGTATAAACAGGAGC